>JAHDIE010000019.1:36183-41341 GCA_020630955.1 Saprospiraceae bacterium | reverse complement strand
CAAGGTTTAAAATAAAATAAATGAAATTCATTTGGCATTAAGTTTTTCATTCTTGAATAACTTCAGTTATTCATCCATCTATTGTACAGTTAGAAATTTACTTCTCATGTTATCGGCTACCTCCTCAACCTCCGCATCTTCATTTCCTATGCTTTCTATGAGTATTCTTTCATTACCCTTATCCATCATTAAGATAGCAGCTACACTTTTGGAAGAAGATCGACCTGAACATTTGAACATATGGCCATTGACAAGCTTATCTCGTCTCACATCTTCACATCCTTCACATTCTTCACAATTCTTTTTTATTCTGTTCTTTAAAAATGATTTAGCATTGGTAAGATTAATTCTTGGCTTTGTAATTGTTGAAACCAAAACCACCAGAGAATCCTTTTCTTCCGTTGGGTTCTTATTATCTCTTGTATACATCACCTGATTTAAATCGATAATAAAAGCCTCTGAAAATGACATACCTTTATCTATAAAATCACCGATATGAACAGTACTTAATGATTTTCGAATTTCATTTGTTAAGGGATGATCTGGCTTGGCCCGATGAAATGCCTTAACATGATAGACCACTTCATCTTTAGAAATAACCAATACTTGCCTATATCTTTTCTGAGGTTTATCATGGTATTCTACGTAAAACGCATCATGATATTCTCCGTACTGCACGGGTTGATGTTTGTACAATTTTCCTCTTTGGGCTTTGATTGTTTCCTTTGAGTATTTATGCTTTAGCGATTCAAAATCTTCTTCAATCACCAATTCGATAGATCCTGCTCGTTTTGGAGCTTGGATCCCAATATATGATTTTGCTTTTTTAAAATCTCTTGGTGAAACAATAGAAACACCATATTCCAAATCTGTTGCAACGGAATGTTTTTTTACATCAATATGCAAAGTAGATGAATCAACACAAGAATTAAGAATCATTCCTAATGCCAATACAATCATTATTATTTGCCTCTTTTTTCTCATAAAATTTTTCGTCATTATATTTAATATTAAGGGAAGGAGGGAATTTGATTACATTTCCATAAATGGGTTTCGCTTAATTATCCTTGGGTATAAATATTGAATGATCTGTCGTACCAAAGTCTTTTAGTTTAGCATTTCTTATTTCATCCCACCATATGTTTAACTTGATTAATATTCGATTTGAGGAGCCATAATATTTTTAAAAATACCATATATATTCAAGGCTAAAATAATTTTCTTTAAGAGAATGAAAAACAGTTTATTTTTACTGTTTTAGAAAGCTTTTAATCAATAATAGTATAAGTTATAAATAACTTTCATGTTCTGGAGGGGTTAATTCTCCAGAACCAACTATTCATTATATTTAAAACAATTAATGATGAACTTTAAACTACTATTCATATTTATTTCAATATTGTTACAAAGCTATTTGATTTCAGCTCAAAGCGACTGTGCTTGCTGTACTAACAATCATGATGATTTTGATTTTTGGATTGGTGACTGGATGGTGTATGACACTACAGGAAATGTCATTGGAGAAAATCAAGTTATTCAATTGGAGGACCATTGCATTATTAATGAAAATTGGACCGGGAATGGTGGGGTAACTGGAAAGAGTTATAATTATTACAATGCTATCGATAGCACTTGGAATCAACTTTGGTTAGACAACAAAGGATCAAATCTTATATTAAAAGGAAAAGCTGAAGAGGGGAAAATGATAATGAGAAGTGAACTGCAAAAAGGAACAAATGTTGCTTGGTATATGAACAGGATTACTTGGACATTGAATGCAGATCAATCCGTCACACAACAATGGGATATCCTGGACGAAGAAGGAAAGTTATTAAGGGTAGCATTTGTTGGCATTTATAGAAGGAAGTAAAGCCTGACGTTTTATGTGCTACATGATTTATTAAATTGAATTTTTACCCTACCCTTTCAATTTTTTAATTTCAAAAATAAGGTAGCCCGAGTTGAAATATATTTAACCTTGCAAGCATTCTAATTCTCCAAAAGAAACCCATTTATCTTAGACACACTATCTTTAGCATCACCATACAACATATCGGTGTTCTCTTTGAAGAATAACGGATTCTGCACTCCTGCATAGCCAGTTGCCATAGATCGCTTCATAACAATGACATTTTTTGCTTTCCAAGCTTCAATAACTGGCATTCCATAGATAGGACTATTTTCATCATCTTGAGCGCTTGGATTTACAATATCATTGGCACCAATGATCATAACCAAATCTGTTTCTGGAAGATCTTCATTAATTTCTTCCATCTCGAGGACGATATCGTAAGGCACATTGGCTTCTGCTAACAGAACATTCATATGTCCCGGTAATCGCCCTGCGACTGGATGGATTCCAAACCTTACTTCCTTACCATCTTTCTTTAACTTTTGAATCAATTCGTGCACAGGGAATTGCGCCTTAGCAACTGCCATCCCATATCCTGGAACAATAACAACGCTTTTGGCATCTTTAACCAATTGAGAAGCCTCTTGGTGATTTACGGAAGTGACCTCACCTGTCACTTCTTTCGCTGGACCAGTAGGCCCTGCTCCAAATCCACCAAATATAACTGACCAAAAGGAACGGTTCATTGCCTCACACATAATAATCGATAGAATCGCACCAGATGATCCTACTAAAGCTCCCGTAACAATCAATAGATCATTGCCCAACATAAATCCTGCTGCTGCTGCCGCCCACCCCGAATATGAATTAAGCATTGAAACAACGACAGGCATATCTGCACCACCGATAGCCATGACCAACATGATTCCAATAAACGAGGCAATTGCAGTCATGATGTATAAATGCATCATTCCATCCGTGCCTGGCGCTACTAAAAACATCCAACATAAAATCGCACATACAATGACCAAAGCAATATTTACTAAATGCCTTCCTGGATAAACCAAAGGTTTACTTCGAATCTTTCCTTCTAATTTACCCCAAGCAATCACTGACCCTGTGAATGTAATGGCACCAATAAAGACCCCAATAAAAATCTCTACCAAATGAATATTGTGTTCCACCCCAGTCAACGCTTGAGTCTTAGGATCCATGTATGAACCAAAGCCAACCAATACTGCGGCTAAACCAACAAAACTATGCAGGATGGCAACCAATTGTGGCATGGATGTCATCTCCACTTTTCTTGCAACAATAATTCCTATCAAGGAAGCAATTGCTATAGCGGCAATAATATATATATGACCTTGGACCCCTTCTCCTAAAACAGTCGATAGTATCGCAATGATCATTCCTACAATTCCGAACAAAACTCCACGCTTTGCCGATTCTTGAGAGGATAAGCCCCCTAAACTTAGAATAAATAATATACTCGCGAAAAGGTAAGAAGCTAATTGTACTTGTGCTGATATCATCTTCTTACTTTTTAAACATTTTCAACATTCTATGAGTAACCACAAAGCCACCCACAATATTTATACTGGCAACCAATATTGCAACAAAGGCAATAATTGTTAAAGGATTGGATATATCATTGGTTGTCAACAACAAGCCTCCAATAATAATAATACCACTAATTGCATTGGTAACAGCCATAAGCGGTGTATGCAATGAATGAGATACATTCCAAATGACTTGCCAGCCAACAAATACTGATAAAACAAACACCGTAAAATGTTGCATAAACTCTGCAGGTGCTACCCTTCCAAGAAGATATAATAACAAACCAATGATGGTCAAGGTGGTAAACAATTTTTGAGTTTTCTTTTTTGAGCGTTCTACTTCTGAAATTTTAGGAACCAATGATAATTCCGATTCCTCTTGGTGAGGTTTTTGAGGACTAACAGGTAATGGCTCAGGAGGCCAATTAACTTGACCATTATAAGTTACCATTGCTCTTGAAACAATGGCATCTTCCATATCGATCGCGAAGTTCTCATTCTTCCCCATATCATCCAGTAGGTGACATAAATTATTACCGTAAAGCTGACTTGCTTGTGCTGGTAATTGATCCAACTTTCCAATTATCGTTACTCCATTATCTGTAGTATATATCTCTCCATTTTTCGTGAGTGTACAATTTCCACCAGTAGATGCAGCAAGATCGACAATGACAGAACCTGGCTTCATGGCTTTTACATGATAATCCATGATTAGTTTTGGTGCTTCCCTACCCGGGATTTGTGCTGTAGTGATAATGATGTCTACTTCCTTGGCTTGTTCTGAAAATAATTTCATTTCTGCCTCAATGAATTCTTTACTCATCACTTTTGAATAACCAGAAGAAGTCGATCCATCTTCATCAATTTCAACTGTCAAAAAGCTTGCTCCCATACTCTCAATCTGCTCCGCCACCTCTTTCCTAGTATCAAAAGCTCTTACAATGGCTCCTAAAGAATTGGCAGCACCTATCGCAGCGAGACCTGCTACTCCTGCACCAATCACAAGAACTTTTGCAGGGTCAACTTTCCCAGCAGCAGTTATTTGTCCATTGAGAAAGCGGCCAAAGTGATTAGCGCCTTCAATCACAGATCTATAACCAGCAATGTTTGCCATTGAAGAAAGTACATCCATTTTTTGAGCTCTGGAGATTCTAGGGATTGCATCCATTGCAATGGCATTGACTCCTTTTGCAGCAATCTTTTTCAACAATTCTTGATTGGTAGCGGGATACAGATAGCTCAACATGACTTGATCTTTCTTCATCCACAATAACTCCGCATCAGATACAGGTTGAACTTTTAAAACTATATCACCTTTGGCAAAAGTCTCTTCTGGGGAAGAAAGAATTTCAGCCCCAGCTTCTTGATACAATTGGTCTGAATAATTGGCTTTCTCTCCTGCCCCTTTTTCTACATACACGTCAAAGCCTTGTTTGATAAGGCGCTTAACCGTTTTGGGAGTAGCGCCAACTCGCTGTTCTTCTACAGAACTTTCTTTAGGTATGGATACTTTCATTGATATGATCTTCGTAGACTCTAAGTTAACACTTTTTTTGAACGGGGTTAATTTATATAGTGGCGCGAAATGATATTCATAATTCAAGAGTCTGTATTGCTACAGGTGGATTAATAAGAGATTTGATTACAAAATGAAAGTAGTTATCCTGGATCAAGGAAAGTACTTGCTATTGTAAAAAAAATCGTTGAACCTCAAAGAGATTCTATCTGGATTGAAGAATCTGAT
>JAHDIE010000019.1:15467-36083 GCA_020630955.1 Saprospiraceae bacterium | reverse complement strand
TTATTTTTAACAACCATTGTCGAAAGGAAGAAACCGACAAGCCTCACCCCCGATCTCCAACTTTCATTTTAATTTCTGCCGTCATGACTACATTCCCTTCCAAATCTTTAACTTCAACGGGACAAAGAACTTCAGTACATTGTTCCCAGTCTACAAAACTGAGGTCACATTCTGCAATTAGATTTGTTTTGGCTTTTTTGAGATATGCAACGGTCATGCCAGCAGGAATCCATCGTCGATTTTTTGGAATAGAAGATTCCATACAGATTCCTGCAGCAAATTCGCAAAGATTGCACATGGCTATCGCATGGACTGTTTTGAGATGATTGTGCACCTTTCTACGCTTTTTCATCGAAACTCGGATATAATTGTGTTTCAATTCCTCAATGTATGGATTGATCGTAATAAAATAAGGTGCCATTCTGGCTACTGATTTAGAAAACAACAATTTCCCAAAAGGCCATTTTGCCATTTTTGCTTGTAACTTGAGAACTCGATTCATTTGCACTTTTTCAATTGAAAATTAGACTACAACTTTAAGAATATTAAAAGGATCTTGATCATCTTTTGCAAAATAAATGATGCTTCCTTTCAAAGTTTTTATTCTTTCATTGATGGTTAACAAACCAAAAGAAGTTGCTTTTTTTAGTTCTTCAAAGAAGTTATAGGATTCCCCATTGTCAAATATCTCTAGAACCAGCTGGTTTCTATCCGTTCCTAATTTTATAATACATTCTGTGCCTTTCGAGTGCTTTAATATATTGTTGCTTACTTCTTGTATTATTCTAAAGAGATGCAACTTAATGGAGGGGTCTATCTGCTCCTCTTCTAATTCATATTGCAAAGTAAACTCAATTTGCGGAGCCAATTTCATTTTATCGATATGGACAGCAAGCAAATTTTTAAGGCTGTTATTATCCAAATAGACTGGACTAATATTTCTAGACAGCGCTCTTATCTTATCGATTCCTTCATCCACTAAGTTAATGACTGCAGAATCTATTTTATTATTTTGAAGTGAATATTTTATAGCGGTTAGATGCTGACCTAAATCATCATGCAACTCACTAGAAATTTTCTTTCTTTGATTTTCCTGCGCATGAAGCAATTTACCTTTTACATGCTGCAATTCTGTATTGGTTTCTTGCAATTCTTGAATCAAACCCTTTTGTGACTCTTGGAATTCTTTTAAGGTGGTGATATCAGACATGATTGTCAACAACCCTATACATCCTTCCACTTTGCACATGATTGGAGATTTCTTAACCTCAAACCATTTTATTTTTTGATCTTTGTCTTCAATTGAAACACTTTGATTGATGGTTTCCGTTGTTCCAATCACTTGCATATCACCTTCTTCCAAGATCATGGCATCCACTGCATTTAAAATGGATGGAATGTCTTTACCAACAATTTCTTCCTGTGACTCCGCTCCTACAAATTTCAAAAAAGACTTATTACAGCCTTTAATTTTTAAGCTTCTATCCTTATAGAAAACCAAATCAGGAATTGCGTTGAACACATCATAAAAATGATCGCTCAAATCAAATCCTATCTTCATTGTATTATTTTCACTTATTGCCACTATGTTCTCTTTGTTCTAAAATTCAGCACTAAGATACTAATCAATAAAAAAGCTTTTGTTAATTCTTTGTGAATCCTTTAAGAAAGAAATAAAATATTTGCCGTGAGCAAGATTTAAATCAACTTCAAAGCTTCTAGTGGTGTTCTCAAAATTGTTTATCTTACCAACTTTCTTTCCTTGCACATTGTATATATGGATTTGATAAATACCATCAGGCAATCCAAAGACATTTATGTAAATGGGCTCATCCACAGAAATAATCTGTGGCCAGATACGAATCTTTTGATGTTGATAAAATGAACAGGAAACTACCTCCGATATTTCTTGGCTTCCAAAAAGATCTACTGATACCAACCGATAGAAGTTTTCTCCTATTAATGGCGTTGAATCGAAAAAACTATATTCTAATGTACTGTAACTTTGTCCAGAACCTTTTACATGCCCGATCTCATCCCAATTGACTGCATCGAAACTTCTTTCTATCCGAAAATAATCATGATTTATTTCAGAATAACTCTTCCACGAAAGCTCAACACCGCGCTCAAACTTCTCAACTTCAATCTTACTTAAATCTACTGCAACAGTAGAACTCACAGATAAGATTAGATCACTGCCGTTGTTTTCATAATTCCACTCCAGACCTGAATCAAGAACAGGAAGATCCGCTGTTGGGTCAACGATATCTCCAATAATTCCAGCATCGGAGTTAAGAATCACGAAGGAATCACCAGCTTGAGGATTATATCCAGAGGTTAAATTGATTGATAATGAAAACGAATTCAAGTCAACATCATTTAATATGATTACTTGATCATAATCTGTGCCTGCAGCTCCTGGCCCACCAAGATCCAAAGACAACTCGACTTCACCAGTCAGATCAGAAAAGAAAGTGTATGTACCTATGGCATCATCGCCATTTGGTGAAAGTAAGGATCCATTACCAACGAAATCATCATTCATATGATTCGCATTACCTTCCCAAGCGCCAGTATGGTCTGTGGTGCCCTGCTCAAAAAAACCAGCATTATCAATGAAAGTACCTGCATTGACCATGTTTCCAGAATTATTTAAGGCTTCCCCATTAGAATAAATCGTTCCATTGTTAATTAAATCAGAAAAATTTAAAAACAAATCGTCGATAAAAAAATCTCCATTGATTGTCAAATTCCCTTGGTTATACATTGTATTATTAACGGTGATGTCACCGATTACAACCAAACTTGCATCAACAAAATTGACAAATATCCCTGGGCCATTGATCACAAGACTACCCTCAACATTTATTGCACCCTCATTCATGATGGCCATATTGGTTTCACATATTCCAATGATGGTCAGATCATCATCTGCAGATAGTGTTGTACCTGGATAATTTGGTGACCAAAGTGATGCATCTGACCAGTCTCCAGGGCCATTAAAAACGTAACTGGTAGCCAAAAGAGGATTCTGCATCAATAGATATAAGGAGATAATAATAAAAGATAAAGCTTTCATATGAGGCATTTTAATTATTCAGGCTTGCGAATAGCTTTAAAGCGGACTCTTAAGATAAGAAAGCAATTCGAGCATTTCATTATTTCACTCATTTTTTCACTTCCGTAAATCAGTACCTGCCTCTCCCAATTGTATATTCAAATAAAGCAACGTATTTTGTCATTATGGAGAAGTACAAAATCATAGCGGACATAAAAAATGCAGAAACCATTGATTCAAGTTTCTACCAAGACAGTGTAGTTTGGGAGGAGGCTAAAGAGAAAATTTTTGCGAGAAGCTGGAATTATATTGGTGATCCTGATGTCATGCTTTCTGGAGAAACCAATGTTTATCCATTTACCTTTTTAGAAAAATACCTTGATGAACCTTTGATGCTGGTAGGCGATCGCAACAACATCAAGTGTTATCCAAATATCTGCACGCATCGAGGATTTAAACTGATTCAAAATCCAGGCTGTTACAAAAAAATGGTTTGTGCTTATCATGGAAGAAGATTTGATCTTGAAGGAAAATTAGAGTTTATGCCAGAATTTAAAGAGGTGGAAAATTTTCCAAGACCTTGTGATCACTTGAGTGAGGTGCCTATTTCTACATGGACCAACACTTGTTTTACTTCCGTAAATCCGACCTTTGATTTTACAAAGATATCATCCGTATTGGACAAGTATCTTGGTTTTTTACCCATCAAAGAATTTCGAAATGCCCAAGAATACAATGAAGATTATATTGTCAATGCACATTGGGCCCTTTATTTAGAAAACTACATGGAAGGGTTTCACATACCCTTTGTACACAATGATCTAAATAGCATCATTGATTATGGTCAATACAAGACAGAATTATTTGATCATGTAGTAATTCAAACTGGATACTCTGATGGTGGGTCCATCAAATTTGATCTTCCAGAAGGACATCCAGACTACGGTAAAGATGTTACTGCTTATTATATATGGGCATTTCCAAATTTCATGATCAATTGTTATCCGTGGGGGATACAATATAATGTTGTAAAACCAGTCACTCCGACCAGAACTAGGGTTAAGTTTATCTATTATGTTTGGAATCAGGAGATCTTTGATTTTATGGAAGCAACTAAATTGGCTGATAAAACGGAAAGAGAAGATGAATTTGTTGTAGAAGAAGTACAAAAAGGGGTTTCATCTCGTTATTATAAGACAGGCCGTTTTTCAGCAAAAAGAGAAAAAGGTGTTCATTACTTTCAACAATTAATCTCAAAATATCTAAATCAATGAGAATCATATATTTTATAATGCTAAGTGTATTTCTTTTTTCTTGTTCGCAAAAAAAGAACATAAACAATCCAGAACAAATACCTAAAACCGTGGAGGAAACGACGTCAACCAATGAAACTTATAACAATAAATGCTTTGAGGATCGCGCGCCGACTAAGGAGGTCTCCAAGCAAGAAGCAGAAATGGTTAAGGTCATGGATATCTACATGTTCCGTTTTGAAAATACAAGATGGCAACCATGTTCTGTTCCTCCAGAATTTCAACAAGAAGGTCTGAAAGTAAAAGTTTCCGGCAAAGTTCTTGAAATCAGACCTAATGAAAGAAGAGCAGGAACTCCGTTTAGCATCAGTAGTTTAGAGAGGATGTAAAAGAACAATTCAGCTTGTTAAGCAATATCCTAAACGTGCTCAATGTATTTTAAGAATGTTTTGGAGTATGATAATTTTTTTTGACAAGAAACCTTTTGTGGTCATTATCTTTAATTTCTATTATATATATACTAAGGTGTGAAAGTTTTTACTTTTAAAAAATGATACTAATCTTAAGAATACAATTTTGGCAACACAATTCTTGAAATTACGTTTTTAAATTATGAAAAACCTATTTAGCTTATTCTTGCTCTTTTATTTGTGCCCAAACAGTGCCAAAGCACAATTGTTCTCTTACAACGAACAAGAAACCCCACAAATAAAATTTGGGATTGTTGGTGGCTATAATTATTCCAATGGGAAAGATATAGCTTCAAGCAATTACACCTTTGATCCGATCAACTCCTTTCATATTGGTGTTTCGGCTGACCTCCACTTAATCAAGAGATTTTCAATAGAACCAACTTTTTTAATCAGCCAAAAAGGATTTACTTTTAGTAACAACATACAATCCTTTGGTTATAAATTAGATTATGTCAGTTTTCAGATTTTAGGAAAAATCCACTTAACCAAATCCATAAAATTACTTCTAGGTTCTGAAACTGCACGACTGAGCAATGTAACTTCAATCCAAAACCAGTTAATTGATCCAAGTATTTTTACTGAACAAGATTATACAATTCTTGGTGGCATAGAATTAAGTTTGTTTGAAAAACTTTCTATTCATGCAAAGTACAATCATAGTATTAATAGCCTCGCAGATTTTGTCAATACGGATGAAAATGGAAACCCAATAGGAACTTCAGATTTCAGAAATCGGTTGGTGATGATTGGAGCAACCTTCTACCCTTTTAGGTTTACAATGCAGTGGTAATTACTATTTATTACAGAATACCAATTTGTTTGTGTGTCTGAACACTCAATTTCCAATTTGGATTTTCTTTGACAAAATTGATACTTTGTTTTAAGTTATCCTCGTAAGCAGGACTATCCATTGGTTGGACAAAAAAATGCTCAAAAGCATATTGTTCAAAATCCTGGGGCTTAATATTTGATTGAGGATAGACTATTTTTAATTCGTTTCCTGCTTTAATCACAATTTCTGTATTCGCTTTTGGACTCATAGTGATCCAATCGATCCCTACTGGTAATTCAACCGTTCCATTGGTTTCAATCGCAATCTCTATATTGCTTTCATGAAAAGTTTTCACTAATTCGTCATCGATTTGTAAACCAGGTTCACCCCCAGTACAAACCACAAAACAATCTGGTCCAGGAAACAATGATTTTATCTGAATGACAAGTTCAGCTGCATTATATTTCCCACCATTTACTCCATCTGTGCCAACAAATTCTGTATCGCAAAATTGACAAATTGCTTTATCTCTGTCTTCTTCTCTTCCCGTCCACAGATTACAGCCGCTGAACCTGCAAAAAACAGCTGGCCTCCCAGAATGAAATCCTTCACCTTGTAGTGTGTAATAAATTTCCTTGACAGAATACATTTTAGACATTAGATCTTATCATTTATCTCGAAGCGGCGAAGGTAAGTAATTATTTTTCGCTACGGATAGCTGTAGCTTCAATTTCTACCAACATCTCCGGATCTACCAATCCACTTACCTCCAACATGGTGCTTGCAGGACGAATTTCACTAAAAAACTTACCATGTATCGCACCTATTTGTTCCCAATCATTGATATTGGTTACATAGATCCTAGTTCTTACCACATCAGAGAGCGTAAAACCATTCTCTTCTAATATTTTTTGAAACAGATTAAGTATAAATTCTGTCTGCTTCCCCGGCTCGCCAGGAAACATCACCTTTCCATCTATGGCTGCTGTAGTTCCAGCAATTTCTATACAATTATCAACAACAACAGCTCTGCTATACCCTACGATAGGTTCCCACTTGGCCCCTGATGTAATACGTTTCCTCGTCATTCGTTTTTCCACAAAGATATTGTTTTACTAAAAGCTATGTTACAATATTCTTTTTAGGTCTTCAATAGCTGGTAAAAGCCTTGTACCATGTATAAATTCAAATTAACTTTATGATCAAATTGTTTTAGTAACATCAACTATGAAAAATCTAAAGTCTGGAACACTACTGTTTTTTAGTCTTATTTTTATTACGCTTGGATGTAATAATGATGATGGGCCTCAATCTTCTGACACAACAGACAAACCAAGTGGCAACTTGGAAGACTATATACCTATAATTCAATCAGAACACAATGTGTCTTTTCGGGTTGGCATGCTTGTTTCGCCAGATGAGGAAGCTGTTGGGCAAGAACTTTTTATGACTAGGGTTGATTTATATGATGATAATTTTGAGATACTTGAAGATTCTGTAAGAACCATAAGCTATTCCATATATGATAAAAAAGACAAACTAATTTTAGAAAATGAAATTTCAAATCCAGAATCAAAGGTAGTTGAATTATGGGATTTGAAGATAAATGACGAACCCTTCTATGGCGATTTTTCCTATAACATCAAAGCAAGTTTTGATATTGGAGAAATCATTATAGATGGTAGATCTTTCTCTGTATCATGTGAACTTATCAGAGGGTGTTGTCGGGACGAAATTTCAAATTGTGATTTTCTCGAAAATGATGAATGGATTTGGAATTCACAAAATGTGTATAGCATAAGTTTTGGAGGCGCAGAGATTATTTCTAATTGCTGCAATTAATGTCTCCTTTCTAAATATTATTTACCCTCCAATTGCATGTATAAAGTCTTTACGATATTATAAAGATCAAACTTGGGAGAAAGAAAATCTTTGGATGGAAAGACCCATTTGATGATTTGCTGCTTGTCAACAAAAAACATTTTTGGATATCCCAATTCTCCACTGTAAGGTCCTTCTGCAATCATCCCAGCATTTGGGATCACGGTAAAGTGAAGTGCTGTTTGTTCTGCAAACGTCTGCATCTCTGCTTTGGTATTGGCGGCATAGGAAATGATCTTCAGGTTAGGAAATTCTTGCTGTAATCGATTCAAAACTGAAATTTTTTGAATGCACATTTCGCACTCTAATTTCCAGAACCATAGTAATACAACTTTATCCCTTTGATCCAAGACACTCACTTGATTTCCATCCAAATCTGATGCCATTATTGGAACAACACTCGTTCCTTCAAAAGATTGAACCAAATCTTCCACTTCCGGTGTTCTCGGCTCTAGCTCAACCAAAAAGAAATCATCTTGAGCATTTAACCCAACAATTAGAATACATGATAATAATATGCTAAATAATTTTCTCACTTTCTCTTTTTTAATAGTTAATAAGATAATCCGCTAACTCCTTTAGACTTGATACAACGAGATCTGCGTCAAAATAATTTTCATCCTTCTGATCTGGTGATATTAAAACGGTATACATTTTCAAATTCTTACCAAATAGTATATCTGATTCTGTATCTCCAACCATAATTGAGTTTTTAAAGTCTATTTCTGGAAAACTTTCTTTTGCTTGAAAAGCCATTCCTGGGTTTGGCTTTCGGCAACTAGGATCGAGCGCAGCTAAGTGGGGGCAATATAGTATTTCATCTAGACTCGCTCCAAATTCACTTAGTTTTTTATTCATAAAATCATGGACTTTGTGCAAATCTGCATGACTCATCAATTCTTTTCCAATTCCCTGTTGATTGGTTACTACAACAATATATCTGAAAAGCTCATTGAATGTGGCGACTGCCTCTTTCACACCGGGCAAAAATTCAAATTCTTCAATTTTCTTGACATAATCGCCCATCAAGCGCTTATTAATGGTACCATCTCTGTCCAAAAACAAGGTCCAATTTCTATTAAATTCTTGTTCCTTAAAAATTCTCACTATTGATTAATTGTGTATCGGTGAATTACTGCAGGACCATTCTTTGCCTCATTAGCAATGTACAATCTATTTTGGCTATCAAAACAAATTCCTTCAGGTTGTTTGTGTTCTTCCAAACTTAAAAAAAATAATTTTTGCACTTCAGCTTCTGGATTCAAAACGACCAGCAACTTGCCTTGGTGAGACAAGATATAAATTTCATGGCTGCTTGGATGAACTGCAAGTCCTGAGGGAGCAAATTTATTTAATCTATTTACATATTCTTGGGGCAAATTGGGAAGGAAACTTTTCAGCTTTTCTTTGCAAATCAACATGAATGGAACCCGAGACAAAGCACTGCTTTTTAAATTATAAGCATAGATCGCACGACAATCTGGATAATTTTGACCAAGGCTAAATTCTGGTTTTCCCTTGCATGCGATCAGCAATTGGTCTTCATAATAAGCCAATCCCTCAACGTTGTTATTTGCATTTAGAGCAGTTTTCCTTTCATAGGATTCAGCAGTCTTCTGATTAAATGAAATAAAATCTCCTGCACTGTTGATCAAATAGATCTGATCTCCAACCATTTCTACTCCTTCATAATCTCCAATATTCCCAATCTTTTCTTTTGCAACAACTTCATCATCTTCAAAATTAATACGATACAATACACCCAATTCGTCATTGTGAGCAATCAACTCATTTGCGGAAGCGTCAAATGTCAAACCAGAAATCTCTCTTAAATCAGTTTCTAAAATCATCGTTTTTTCAGCTTTCGACATAATCGAACCATATGAAACAACTTGCATTACCTTGGTCTCAATAGTTGTTGATTGATTACTTTTCTCCTTTATATCCTTGGCATAATTTCCTGACTGACATGCTGGACTATAAAGAAATACAAAACATAGGATGTAATAATTTTTCATCGCTCAATTTTGAGATCATCTATCCTTGGATAAACCACCTGATTTTTGCCAAATCTTAATAACAACATACCAAAGCAAACTAGCTAGAAATGCGTACAACCAAGGCACCACACCGTTTCCATGAAAAAAATAAACTTCAATCAATTTGAATATTAGAATCACTAAAAACAAATTCAATATTCCGGCCTTTTCTTGACGGATCACTTTTACCCAGCTAAAACGAAGATTGGGTTTCTGCCATTGACCAAGGGCAGGAATAAAGGCCGGTACAGCAGAGGCCCAATCAGAATATCGCTTGCCATATTTGTCTCTCAAAAATTCCTCTTCCGCATACATGATGCGCTCATAATAAAGCCAATATAGCAAGGTAAAGGCCACGATAAACCAAAAATTTCTGGTAAAACATGCTATACCAAGCCACATAAAATAATTCCCAACATAAAGTGGATGCCTAACAATAGAGTAAGGACCGGTTGTATTGATGTAGTCGGCAATTTGCCCTTCATTGGTATTACGTCCAGAAGTGTTATCTGCTGAATAGCCAATGGTCACAAAACGAATCATCAATCCTAATAAGCAAATAAATAAACAAATTAGCTCCAAAATCATTGTCTTAGAAGGATCAAAATTTGGCAAACTTCTAACATACACAGTAAGTCCAGCGAGAATTATCAATATTGGCAAATAACTCCTGTACTTGAATAAAAAATCTCCTTGTATTCTAAATTCTTCGCGTAATGGCATTTTCTATCATTATTCCTGAACAAAAGCTGTCCGAGTGCAAGGGCAAAGTAAAGAAAATATAGGCAAATAGCCCTTTATTTCGGGAATTTGGGCTTTAAAAAATAAACAAAGGCCTTTTGGCAATAGGCATTCAATTAAATAAGTTTTATTATCCTCATTAAATCTTATTTTTGCCAAACTATGCAGTTTATTTTTCCAAATTTTTTGTGGGCGCTATTACTGCTTGCTATTCCGATCATCATCCACCTTTTTTATTTTAGAAGGTTTAAAAAGGTATATTTTACAAATGTAAAATTCCTAAAGGAGGTCAAGGATGAAACAAGCAATCGTTCCAAGCTTAGAAATTTCTTGGTTCTTCTTTCACGTCTATTGGCTTTGGCAGCAATTGTGCTTGCTTTTGCGCAACCTTATCTTTCTGACAAAAAAATAAATCAGAAAAAAGATAACTATGTAAGTTTATTTGTGGATAACTCATTCAGCATGAGATCGATGAGCGAAGACGTCCCATTGATCGACAAAGCAAAGTCTACCGCAAGATCAATCATCGATGCATTTGCAGAAACCGATCAATTTCAAATTGTTACCCATAATCTTTCTGGCAAACAACAAAGATGGATGAACAAAGAAGATGCGTTGGTCCTTGTAGATGAGATTAATATCACCCCTGAAGTAAATAAACTTTCAAGTGTACTAAATCGACAAATTAATTTGCTTAACACAGTAGAAGGCAATAATTCGATCTATATTCTTTCAGATTTCCAAAAAGTTATTTCTGACCTTCCCGAAAATATTGATACAAGTCTCAATATTCAATTGATGCCATTCCAATCCATTCAAGAAAATAATATAAGCATTGATTCGGTTTGGCTAAACAGTCCTGTTGCCATAAAAAATCAATCCAATCCACTGGTGGTCAAAATTTCTAACAATGGAAATGAAGATAAAAACGATGTTAGGTTATTCGTTAAAGAAAATGGGCAAACTAAACCAGTAGGAACTTTTGATATAGATGCCAATAGCAATGTGATTGATACAATCGATATGGTATTCACACAGGATGGGTGGCAAAATATAGAGGTCCAAATTGAGGATTACCCTATTCTTTTTGATGATGCATATTTGTTATCACTTAACATTAATAACAATGTAAAAATCCTTTCTATTAATGATGGCGTTGAAAATAAATACTTGACAGCATTAATGTCTGGCTTGGCAAATTTTAATCTAAGGAACCAATCATTATCAAACATTCAATACAACACATTTAGTGATAATGATCTGATCATACTCAATGACTTAAGTAACATTAGTTCTGGTTTGGCTACTGAACTTGAAAACTACATTCTTGCCGGTGGAAAAGTATTGGTCTTCCCAGGAAGCAATGCAAATAAGCAAGGATATAATCAATTCTTTAGCAAACTTGCAAGTAATAGTATCACAGAGTTCAGTAACGAAGAACGAGAGGTATTTAGAATTAACAACAAAGAATTTATTTTCTCAAATGTCTATGAGAGAATCGATCAAAATCTGAAACTTCCAGTCACCTCAGGTAATTACCGCTTCTCAAACTTCACAAGTCGTGGAGGAGAAACTTTACTTAATTATCGAGATGGTTCTCCATTTTTACAAAAGTATATTAAAGGAAAAGGTATTTTGTATGTATGTGCCTCTCCACTTTCTGAATCCAAAAATGATCTCGTTAAAATTGCGGAGGTATTTGTACCGATGGTGTACAAAATGGCTTTATCATCTGGCCAATCAAAACCAATTGCATATACCATCGGGAATGACAACCTTGCTGAAACTAATAATATTAGTCTTGGAACAGAAACCATTTATAAGATTATTGGCGAAAAAGAATTTATTCCTGGGCAAACAAAAGTTGGAAACAAAACCATTATTGATTTTAACGACATGATCTCAAAAGCTGGGTATTATGACCTTTCGGTAAATGATACGATTGTAGATAGATATGCATTCAATTATGATAGAACAGAATCAAAATTGGACTTTGTAGGACTTGAGGAATTAAAAAGTAAATATGGGCCTAGTTATAATATATATGAAGACTTTCTGAAAGCAGATATTGGTCAGTTAATAAAAGATAGAGATAAAGGAAAAAGCTTATGGCGCTTGTTCTTAATATTAGCTTTAGTATTTTTGGCCATAGAAACACTGTTGTTAAGATTTTGGAATGTTTAAGACCAAATAAAAAATGGTAATACTACTCAAAAAAGCCACCATCATCGATCCTAGATCTAAGTTTCATGGAAAGAAACAAGATATTTTGATTGAAAAAGGAATCATTACCAAAATAGCCTCCAACATCACTTCGAAAAAGGCAAAAATAATCGATGACAAGCACTTACATGTATCACCAGGCTGGGTAGATATTGGAGTGCATACTGGAGAGCCAGGATTAGAACACCGCGACATTTTAGAAACAACTTTAAATACTGCGGCAGCAGGTGGCTTCACTCGTATAGCCATCTTTTCTAATGAAGCTCACCCTATTGATCAATCTTCAACGATCAGTTTTATCAAAGACAGAAGCAGCAAGTCGCCAGTGCATTGTCATGCAATTGGGGCTCTTAGTCAACAATTAAAAGGAGAAGCAATAACTGAAATCATAGACATGCATCATGCAGGTTCGATAGGCTTCAGTGATGGACTTCATGCTGTACAAAAAGCAGGACTTTTGGAACGCGCTCTACATTATGTAAAAGCAGTAGATAGCATCGTAATCCACAGACCTAATGATAAAACCTTATCATTACACAGCCAAATGCATGAAGGGACAGTGAGCACTACATTAGGAGTGCCAGGCATGCCGGACATCGCAGAATCTATCATGATAGATAGAGATATCGAGTTACTCAAGTATACAGATAGTAAATTACTCATTCACTTGGTTTCATCGCAAAAAGGAATCCAACACCTAAAGAAGGAAAAGAAAAATTTAGAAAACAAGTTATTTGCTTCCGTCTCCTATCATAATCTAATTGAAACGGATGAAACCCTTTCAGATTTTGATGTAAACAGAAAGCTTTCTCCACCACTCCGAACCAATAACGATAAGTCAGCGTTGATCAAAGCCGTTGAGTCTGATCTGATAGATATCATATGCTCCAATCATGTACCTATAGAAATAGAAGGAAAAGAAAAAGAATTTATCTATGCAGAAAAGGGAGCCATTGGGCTACAAACTTGCGGACCATCACTTCTAGAATTTTTAGAACCAAGTAAGTTAGTAGAAAAAATGAGCATCAACCCAAGAAAGATATTCAATCTGCCTGAGGCTCATATTGCAAAAGATGAAAAAGCAGAACTTACTCTTTGGGTATCAAATTCTAAAAGCCAATTTGATCAATCAAAAAACAAATCACTGTCAAGAAATTCGCCTTTCTTCGGAAAAATCTTTAGCCACAAAATTATAGCTATAATTAGTGACGGGAAACTATTGTAAAACAACCATTAGCTATTCCCTAAGCGACTAATTTACCAACAGCTTTAATTTCTTTGCCAAGCCAAATTATAAGTCTTAAGTAATCAGCGTACATCCTGATCTTTGAATGTTATAAAATAGTCATGCAATGCCAAAACAAAACCCAACTCAGTTATCCTAAGTATCCCATGAATCCAAGTTCAAACCCTCTCCCACAAACAATATCTTCAAACAATTTTACTATCTTGCTTCACTAAAATAAAACAGAATAAAATGGTAAATACCCCTGTAAAAAATGGTTTAATACTGGGACTCATTATGTGCATTGTTTCTATGGCAATGGCTTTTATTAGCCCCAAGGCATATGTTTTGTATGGAAGAACTGCTTTATTAATTGCGGTAGCATATTTTATGTACAAGATTGGAAAAGATGAAAAAATACTCAACGAAGGTGTTTTGACATTTGGAGAAGCATTTAAAGCTATATTTATAGGTTCCATCATTGGCTATTTGGTGTTTAATGCTTTTGAATTCGTATTATTCAATTTCATTAAAACTGATTTGAATGTAATTGCTAACGATGCGGCTATTGAGACGGCTGAGAAAGCAATAGATTGGATCAGCGGAATTGCTGATACAGATGAAGAAGCAATGGAAAGAGCAAAAGAAGAAATTGCCAACGAACTTACTCGAGACAAAACCGACAAAAACATTGGCAACACAATGATGGCTCTTATGATTAATTTAATTTTCCCTTGTTTGGTTGGAGGATTATTTATGGCCTTGTTCACAAAAAGTAAAAACGCATAGGTAAAACTGTTATTCTGAAAAATATATCTGTAATCATACCACTCTTCAACGAAGAAGAATCGCTACCTGAATTAACCGGTTGGATTGACAAAGTCATGAAGACCAACAACTATGAATATGAAATAATATTTATAGATGACGGTAGTAAAGATGATTCTTGGAATGTAATTCAAAATTTAAAATCCCAATATCCAGAAGTAAGAGCGATAAAGTTTAGGAGAAACTATGGAAAATCTGCTGCTCTAAATGTTGGTTTCGAAAATTGTATTGGTGATGTGGTTATTACGATGGATGCAGACCTACAGGATAGTCCAGAAGAGATTCCAGAACTTTATAAAATGATCAAGGAAGATGGATTTGATTTGGTCTCAGGCTGGAAGAAAAAACGATATGACAATGTGCTTACCAAAAACTTACCGAGCAAACTTTACAATGGTACGGCAAGATTAGTTTCAGGCATTAAATTACATGATTTTAATTGCGGCCTGAAAGCATACGATCAAAAGGTTGTTAAAAATATTGAGGTGTATGGAGATATGCATAGGTACATCCCAATCATCGCCAAAACTGCGGGGTTCGATAAAATTACCGAAAAAGTGGTGACACATCAAGCAAGAAAGTATGGAAGTTCAAAATATGGAATCAACCGTTTTATAAATGGTTTGTTAGACTTGATGACGATATCGTTTATTGGCAGATTCGGCAAAAAGCCAATGCACTTTTTTGGATTGTTTGGTATCTTGTTTTTCTTAATTGGGATATTCATTCTTTGTTACCTAAGTTTTGAAAAACTAATCCTAGGGATACCTGGAATAAGTTCTAGACCAATGTTCTTTTTAGGAATGTTATTGGTGATAGTAGGAGTTCAATTGTTTATAGCAGGATTTTTGGCAGAATTGATCTCAAGGAATGCCTATAACCGAAACGAATACAAAATCGAATCAGAAATATAAAATTGAAGTCGCTTGTTATTCTTGGACCCGCCCACCCTTATCGAGGTGGAATAGCCTCTTTCAATGAAAGGCTTGCCGAAGAATTTCAAAGACATGAATGGAAAGTGACTTTGATAACTTTTACGCTCCAATATCCTTCCTTCTTATTTCCAGGCAAAGATCAACTCCATCAAGGTGATGCTCCTAAATCTTTAAACATCGTCAGAAAAATAAATTCTATAAATCCACTCAGTTGGTTTCGGACTGCTGCTTACATTAGAAATCTAAACCCCAATCTTCTGATTACACATTTTTGGCATCCATATCTTGGACCAGCTTTAGGAAACATTATAAGATATTCCAAAACAAAAAACATTAGCATAGTTCATAATCTTTTTCCCCATGAAAGAAAAATTGGCGATAATCTCCTTATAAAGTATTACCTATCTAACACCGATAAATATTTAGCTCTTTCAAAAAAAGTAAAAAATGATTTGCTAAGTCTTGTCGATTCAAAAAATGTAAGTCTTTCCGCTCATCCTGTATATGATAACTATGGAGAGCCTATAGATAAGAATGAAGCCATAAAAAAACTAAATTTGAATCCAGACTTTAAGTACATTTTATTTTTTGGATTGATTAGAAAATACAAAGGCCTAGATCTATTGTTGGATGCATTTGCAAAATCTGTACAAGAGAATAAAAAAATCAAACTTCTAATTGCTGGTGAGTTCTATGATCAACAAAATAAATACTTAGAGCAAATTCAAAATCTCCAACTGGAAGAACAAGTAATTATTCATGATCATTTTATTCCGAATGATGAAGTGAAAAATTATTTCTCTGCTTGTGAGTTGGTCGCACAAACTTATCACAGAGCAACACAGAGTGGAATCATGCAAATTGCGATACAATTCCAAAAACCCATGTTGGTCACCAATGTGGGAGGACTTTCGGAAATGATCCAGGATAACATCCACGGATATATTTGTGAGCCCAAGGACACAGATATCGCAAAGTCCATTAATGATTATTTTAATGATTCTTCAAAATCAAAAAGATTTGAAAATAATCTATTAGAATTGAAATCAAAATACAGTTGGAAATCCTTTTATGATAAACTATATGCCATACATTCATGAAAAAAATAAAGGAAATAATTTCATCAAGTATAAAAGTAAAACAAGACATCTTACAAAACGATTCCATCATGAGCCAAATTTGTGATGTCAACCAATTACTTGTAAACACATTTGAATCAGGCAACAAATTACTCCTATGCGGCAATGGAGGATCTGCATCAGATGCTCAGCACATAGCATGTGAATTTAGTGGAAGATTTAAACTTGACCGCCAGGCCCTATTTGCGGAAGCATTGCATGTAAATAGTTCAGCTCTTACAGCCATTGCAAATGACTATGGATATGAACAAGTTTATAGCAGAATGTTAGAAAGTAAAGGAATAAAGAATGATGTACTTATTGCTATTTCTACCTCTGGAAACTCCGCCAATGTAGTTAAAGCTGCAATTAAGGCTAAAGAGTTAGGCATGAAAGTGATAGGATTGACCGGAATACAAAAAGCAAAATTAGATCAACATGCAGATATTTTGATCAAGGTGCCAAGTTCGGAAACACCAAGAATTCAAGAAGCACACATTTTAATTGGACACATCATTTGTGAAATTGTAGAGTTAAAACTATTTGCAAAAAAATAAGGGATACTTAACTAAACTACTTACTTTATTAAATCGAAGGTTAAGATATAACTTAAATAATCTATACGATTCAATTTTATTTTCTTCTTTCCTTTTTAAATGTTTTTCCTACCTATCAGCGCATCAGACACTTCTAAGTTTTTGATTTGAAAAAATATTTTTACAAACACTGAATAGCCGAAATATAATTCTATCAAAAACCAAAACGGCTACATTAATATTTACAAAACTTACACAAATTGATAATTAAGCGACACGATATATTGAATAAAATATGACACTTAATAGCTAACGGTATGAATATTGGCGATATTTATGTCAGAGTCTATGAATTGATTCCGTATTCAATAATCAAGTAGATTTTATTTTAGAATAAAATTTAAACAATAGACGACAATTCAGCATTTTTAAATTTAATTGATAAGATTTGGCATATCTTTGCAATTGAAACAACGCTGAAATAATTTATATTATTTGAATAATCTTCTAGCACTTTTCATGAATTGATCTATTCTCAAGATCACTTTTTAACACCATTCTCAATACCACCCTTGTCATAGTTTTTAATACCCAAAACCTTGACAATAAAAAAATATGCGACTATTAAATTACCCATGGAGGGTGATGTTTCTCCTTGCATCATTCTTCATATCTATATCCAGTATTGGTTATGGGCAGTGCAACGATGTTGTAATTGTAGATTTTACTGCAACGGGAAGTTGTAATGGATGTACAGCATTACCGGCTTGTGTACAAACAAGTGTTACGGTTGACAATTCTGATAATGCATGTTGTGTAGGACCTAACAACCCAAATTCCTCTAATTGCAAGCAACTTAATATCGATACAGGTGACCTTATTGCCACTTGCTTTAATATTGTTGGTACTCCTCAAGATAATGGGGCCAATTGGTGGATGGTTGATGGATCCAGTGGGGATTGCGGGACTTTGGTAGAACTTGGAGGAGGAACTGAAATCAACTTAGATATTTATGATGCTGGAGGGATTGTAGAACTGATAATTTGCAAGCAAGGATCTGGAGAAATGGTATTAGATTTATGTGCAATACCATGTTGTGAAATAAATGGTATAGACATTCCGGACCAGGACTATCTTTGTTATGAGGATGTTCCTGAACCAACCACCGTTGATGAATTTTTAGCCATGGGTGGAACCATAGACCTTAATGATTTGGTTGGAGATAATGGTTGCGATGAAATGATATTTACCTATACTGATTATTCAATTCCATCAGAAATATGTGTTGATAAACAATTCCAAAGATTATATGAGGTTTGTTTTTGTGGGGATCAAAATTTCTCAGTAACTCAAACAATAACCATAAGTGCTGATAACTTACCACCAACATTGGAAGTTGATGGAAGTACAACCGACTTTGCCACTGTTGATTTTGGATGTGTCACTGAAGTACCAACGCTTACTCCAGAACTTCCCATTACTGCTGTTTCTGACGATTGTTCTACTGTAGACCTAAATAGTGCAATAATAACAGACGATAGCCCAGGTGTTGATCTTGGGAGTTGTCAATTTTTAATAACAAGAAGTTATTCAATCACAGATGCCTGTGATTCTGAGGCGTTGATTACAGAAACTTGGACCTACACCTTAAATGAAAATCCACCTACATTCGATTTGGTACCTTTCAATGTTTCATTCAGTTGTATTGATGATGTTCCTGCCGCTGTTGATTTATCTTGGAGTGATGATTGTGATGGAACTGGTACTACCCCAGTAAATGAAACAATTGGTACAATGGATCCATGTACTGGAGGAATGATAACAAGAGAATGGTCCTATACAGACCAATGCGGATTGGGCGTAACACATACTCAGATTATAACAATTATACCAGAGACAGGATTAACTTTTTCAACTCTGCCAGCAGATATTACAATCAGTTGCAATGATCCTATTCCTGACCCAATAGATTTAACTTATACAAACAGTGCTTCAAATCCCTCTTGTGAAGAGAGTGGAACTGTGTCTCCAGTTGATAATGGTACACTTACTATTTGTGGAGATATGATGACCAGAACATGGGATTTCACATCTGCTTGTGGCGAACAAGTAACTCATACACAAAATATAACACTTTTGGATGACACGGCACCGGTATTACAAAACCCACCTGGGGATGTAACTGTTGCATGTGCATCTGATTTGCCACCTATACCTAACATTATATGGAATGATGATTGTGATGGCACTGGCTCAGCAATTGTCACTGAAACTCCTAATTTGAATGGTTGTAATGGTGGGACAGTAGAAAGACTCATAAGCTATACCGACAATTGTGGAAATACTATCGAACATACTCAAATCATAGTAGTTTCGCCTTATCCAGATGTTTCATGGATAAGTTCGCTTCCAACAGATTTGACCGTTCTTTGTGGCCAGACAATTCCTAGTTCTCCTGACTTAGATTATTCTAATGGAATGGATGGAACTGATTGTCTTGTTTCAGGTACAATCTCTTATGTTGACAGTGGAATTTTAAATCAGTGTGGAGATCAAATAACGAGGACATGGACGCTTGCAGGTGATCCAGATAACTGTATCATAGAACTTACACATACTATTACGATCACTTTAGATGACGATGGAATGCCTAACTTTATAAATCTTCCTCCCACTTCCGTAAATGTATCTTGTGTTTCAGAAATTCCAACTACACAAGATTTGGAATGGGAAGATGATTGTGATGGAACTGGAACCATAGGATATACTGATGATGGTACTCCTGACCCATGTAATGGTGGTAATATTACACGTACATGGACTTTCACAGACAATTGTGGAAATGGACCGATTAGTTTTTCACAATTGTATATTATTCAAGGAACACCATTTACATCTTGTGATGATGGAGATTCTTGTACCGAAAATGATATGGAAAAATTAGACTGTGATGGAAATGTATGTGTACCTTGCCAAGGTACTCCTACGGATTGCAGTGGAGAAATAAACTATGTAACTTGTGATGACAACAATCCTTGTACTGAAAACGACCAAGAAGGATTAGCCTGCGATGGCACTGTTTGTGAACCTTGTCAAGGCACAACGCCAGAAACTTGTATTGGGGCAGTTCCAAATGAAGTACTTCCTTGTGACGATGGAGATCCTTGTACAATCAATGATGTGTACGAAGTAGATGGGTGTGACTTAACAACAGAATGTGTCCCATGCCAGGGAACATACAACCCGACTCCAGATCCTACGCCAAGTACAAGTAGCATTGGATGTATGGATGAAACTACCACCATTTCATTAACAGGATGTGGAGGTACTGTCACTTGGTATGATGCACCAGGAGGAACACTATTGCATATTGGAGACACTTTTACTACACCAGTTTTAACAGCAGACATATCTTATTATGTTAGTTGCACAATTGATGGCTGTGAATCAAATGCAGTAGAAATGCCAGTAACAGTTGTCACGGCAACACAAGTAAATATTTCAGGCCCCAATGAATTATGTGTAGATCAAGAA
>JAHDIE010000019.1:0-15367 GCA_020630955.1 Saprospiraceae bacterium | reverse complement strand
CCTACAGGTTTTACAGATTATTCTTGGGGGCCAAATGGAGAAACATCTAACTCAATAAACGTGAGTGCTGTTGGGACTTATACAGTTACGGTTACCAACGCTTCAGGATGTACCGGTGAAGCCAGTATTGATGTAATCGAAGCTGATGGGCTAATGCCTGTAATCAGCGGGGATTTAAGTTTTTGTGAAGGGGAAAGTACGGATATAAGTGTTGGTAGTGGTTATGCTTCTATTAACTGGGCACCCACAGGAGAATCGACCGAAACAATAACCGTTAACACTGCACAATCATATTCAGTTACTGTATCAGATGCAGATGGTTGTACAGGTATAGCAACAGTTGACATTACTGAGGATCCAAATCCTACCCCTAGCATTTCTGGAGATATGATCATCTGTAACAATGGCACAGGAATGATAAGTGTAGATGGAACATATACCTCTTACGAATGGGGAGATGGTAGCATTAATCAAGATTTAAATATTACATCACCAGGAACTTACTCTGTGACAGTTGTGGATGGGAATGGATGTTTTGGCACTACAAATTTTGTTGTAGATGCAGCTCCAGATCCTATCGTGGATGTTACTGGGGATCTTTTGTTATGCCCTGGAGGATTTGATATCACAACTTTAACTGCAACGGGAGGTTTTGCTTCTTATGTTTGGAGTAACGGGGGATCGACAAGCAATACCTTAGATGTCACAGAAACAGGCACTTATACCGTTACTGTGACAGATGCCAATGGCTGTGAAGGGGAAGCCTCAGTAAATGTAACTTTAGATACACCACCAGTGGTGAACATAGATGGAAACTTACAATTTTGTTCTGGATTTTCAACAACATTAACTGCAACTTCAGGATTATCAAATTATGAATGGAGTACTGGAGCCAATTCAGAATCGATTGATGCAGATTCTCCAGGGTCTTATTCTGTTACTGTAACTGATGCTGATGGGTGTACAAATGAGGCAACAGTGACAGTTAGTGAGCTTTCTGAATTAATGCCAGAAATTATTGGAAATTTAGATATTTGTCCTGGAGGTGTTGAAAATGTAACTCTCACCTTATCTGGAAGTTTTGAAATTTATGATTGGGGTTCTGGACCAGGTACTGATAACTCGCTTACAGTAAATACAGCTGGAACTTACTCAGTAACCGTAACCGACGCCAACGGGTGTTCAGGAAACACGACGGTCACCATCGTAGAGAATACAGTAGATGAAATTACAATTACTGGAGGCCCAACATTCTGTGCTGGAACTACTCTTGATTTAATTGCTGGAGGCAATTTTGATACTTACATTTGGTCAAATGGAATTTCTTCTGCAAATGTCACTGTTAACTCCTCTGGCACGTACACAGTAACTGCAACAGATAGTAACGGTTGTACTAATACCTCAGAAATTGAAATTATTGAGATTCCAGACCCACCAGTATCAATCGATGGAGATTTTACTTTATGTCCAGATGGTGTAGATATGGTGACGCTCATAGCGACAAGTGGTTATACAAATTACCAATGGAGTAATAATGAATCAGGCTCAAATGAAATAACTATAGGAACCGCTGGTAGCTATACGGTCACTGTAACAGATGAAAATGGTTGTACCAATACAGCAAATGTGGATGTCATTGAAGACACCCCACCTGATGTTGCAATTGATGGAAATCTAGTTTTTTGCACAGGATTTAGTACAACGTTAACTGCAACCGCAGGATTAGATGCTTACATCTGGAATACAGGAGCTACAAGTAATCAAATTGATGCAGATGTTACAGGAACTTTTACTGTCACAGTTACGGATACAGACGGATGCACCAACACAGCGTCGATAGAAATTACTGAACTGTCAGAATTAATGCCGAATATTACTGGAGATCTTGATATTTGTCCAGGTCAATATGAAGAAGTTGTACTTGGTGTTGATGGTAGCTATGTAACATACGAATGGGGTTCAGATGGTACTGGCAATGATCCTACCATTACAATAAACCAGGCAGGAACATATTCTGTGACTGTCACTGATTCTAATGGCTGTTCAGGAAACAGTACCATTACGGTGACTGAAAACGAAGTGGATGAGGTGACAATCACCGGAGGTCCAAGCTTCTGTGCTGGCACAACATTAAACATCATTGCCGGAGGCAATTTTGATAGCTATGAATGGTCAAATGGAAACAACCTACCAAGCATTGGAGTTTCTTCCCCAGGAACATATACCGTTACTGCAACAGACAGCAATGGATGCACCAATACCGCAGAAATAGAAATAACTGAAATACCTGATCCACCAGTGAGCATAGATGGAGATTTTACACTTTGTCCAGATGGTTTGGATATGGTAACTTTAATTGCCACAGATGGTTATCAAAATTATGAATGGTCAAACAACGAAAGTGGATCAAATGAAACCACTGTTGGAACACCAGGAACCTACACAGTTACAGTAACAGACGAAAATGGCTGTACCAATACAGCAAATGTTGAAGTTACTGAAGACACTCCACCTGAAGTAACCATAGACGGAGATTTAGAATTTTGTACAGGATTTAGCTCTACATTGACTGCTACAGATGGATTAGAATCTTATGAATGGAGTACTGGAGATACAACCAATCAAACAGAAGCAACTGAGTCCGGAACGTATACAGTTACAGTGACAGATTCAAACGGCTGTACCAATACGGCATCAATTGAAATAACAGAATTATCTGAATTGATGCCTAACATTACTGGAGATCTAGACATTTGTCCAGGTCAATATGAAGAAGTTATATTGGGGGTAGATGGATCATATGAAACATACGAATGGGGATCTGATGGAACAGGAAACAACCCTACTTTAACAATAAATCAAGCAGGAACATACTCCGTTACCGTTACTGACTCAAATGGATGTTCAGGAAATAGCACCATTACCGTTACTGAAAACGAGGTTGGTGATGTTTCAATTGCTGGGCCAGAATCATTTTGTGCTGGAACAAGCACAGGTATTTCTGCAACTGCTGGCTGGACAAGTTACGAATGGTCAGATGGAAGTACTGGATTCTTTAATGAGTTAGATGAACCAGGATTGTACAGCGTTACAGTGACTGATGAAAATGGATGTACCAATTCCGCCGAATTTAATTTGATAGAAACAGAAATTCCAATGCCTGAGATAACTGGAGACTTTGATCTTTGTGAAGGTGATTCAGAAACAATAGACATAGGAACATGGACAGATATTATTTGGTCAACAGGAGATACAGGAAATACAATAGATGTAAACACAGCCGGTGATTACACTGCGACTGTAACTGATGAAAATGGTTGTACAAATACTGCAACAGTAACAATTATTGTCAACCCTCTGCCCACACCTACTCTTTCTGGGGACCTAAGTTTCTGTATTGCAGGATCAACAACTATAAATCTAGATGGATCATACAGTGATGTCATTTGGTCCACCGGTGATACCGGGAACTCAATAGAAGTGAATACTTTTGAAGAATTTACAGTAACAGTAACAGATGAAAATGGATGTACTAATTCCGCAAGTGTTACAACTGAACTTCAAGATGGACTCTTCCCTGAAATTATGGGACCTGACTTGGTATGTCTTGGATCAACCATTGAGTTAGATGCAGGAGACTATCTGTCATACCTTTGGGATGATGGATCTACAATAAACCCACTTGAAGTTACTGGAGCCGGAACCTATTCAGTGACCGTTACAGATGCTGGCGATTGTACTGGTGTTGCCAGTTACACTGTTACTGAAGCAGAACCAGAACCAGTTGAAATCAACGGAAATGAATGGTTCTGTGCTGGACTAAGCGTAGAATTAACAGCAAGTGGAAATCATGTGGGCTACGAATGGTCCACTGGAGAAACATCAGCAACAATTGAAGTTAACGAAGTAGGAATTTATTCAGTAACTGCAACAGACGCAAATGGTTGTACAGCTTCCAATGAAATTGAAATCATTGAACAACCTAATCCGGAACCAACCATTGAGGGAGTTCTACAATTTTGTATCGATGAAGAAACAACGATAGGCGTGGTAGAGGATTATGTAAGCTACGAATGGTCTACTGGAGAAACAACGCAAGATATATCTGTCGGTGAAGTAGGAACTTATACCGTTACGGTAACTGATGAAAATGGATGTACAGGAACGCAAGAAGCAGAAGTAACAGAATTTCCTCCTCTCGATCCTAGAATAAGCGGACTTTTGGTTTTTTGCATTGATGGTTTTACTGAGATTTATGCAGACCCAGGGTATGTATCTTATGAATGGAATACAGGAGAAACAACAGAATCAATAAATGTTGGCACTGAAGGTGTTTATTCTGTTACCGTCACTGATGAATTTGGTTGCACTGGGGAAACTTCAGCTGAAGTAATTGAACAAGATCAACTTTATCCTGAAATTACAAGTACAGGAATGTTCTGTGAAGGAGGACAAGGAATCTTAAGCGCTGGTGCTGATTATGCAGAATATCAATGGGATGACCCCAACAATTCTACCACTCCAACCATTATTGTTGAAGAAGGTGGAGTCTACAACGTAACTGTTACAGATGCATATGGTTGTACTGGTACGGCAACACATGGTATTGTAGAAGTTCCAAGCCCAGAAATAGAAATAACAGGCAATGTTGCACTTTGCGAAGGCGAATCCACTGAATTATTTGCTACAGAAGGATTTGATACTTATATATGGTCCCCATCTGGCGACCAAGAAAGTATAGAAGTGGATGAAGAAGGAACTTACTCTGTAACAGCATTTGATGAAAATGGATGTAGTGCAACAACTAGCATTTATGTAGAAATATTCCAAAACCCTGAACCTGAATTATGGGGATTAGATATTGTTTGCTTTGGTTATACAAATACCTTTGAAGTGGTTCAGAACTTCGAAAGTTATGAATGGAGCACAGGTGAAACAACCCAAAGTATAGAATATGGCGATACTGACATTGTCTATGTAACTGTAACTGACGAGAATGGTTGTATAGGAACTGGAGAAATTAGCCAAGACATGTACGAAATAAATGAAGCAGAAATTGCTGGATCACCAACATTCTGCGAAGGTGGCACAACAACCTTGGATGCCGGTCTTTGGATCTCTTACGAATGGGAAGGACCGATTTTTGGAGACGATCAATTTTTAGAAGTTAATATCGAAGGTGAATACACAGTATATGTAACAGATTATAATGGGTGCACAAGTTCTTCATCTGTATATGTTGAAGAAGGCAATGAATTATATCCAAATATCACAGGAAATTTTGAATTTTGTACTGGAGGTTCTGCAATGCTTAATGCAGGTGTCTTTGACTCGTATGAATGGTCTGGCCCTGAATCTGGCAATGAACAAGTATTCGAAGTTACAACACCTGGGACATACACACTGACCGTTACTCAAGGAAGCTGCATTGGCGAAATTGAATTTGAAGTAGAAGAATTAATTTCTCCTGAATTGGCCATTGAAGGAATCACTTCTATTTGTAGCGGTCAAGCAACTGTACTCTCAGTTGATAGCTTTAATGCAATAGAATGGTCAACAGGTGCAACAGCAGAAAGTATATCAGTTAATCAAGCTGGCACCTATAGTGTAACTGTAACTGGAGACAATGGTTGTACCAGTGAAAGCTCAGTTATCGTTATAGAAGCCGAAGAGCCAAATATAATAATTTCTGGAGATGGCTTTTTCTGTACGGGAGGATCTACCAACCTTCTTGTTGGTGAATTTGATAATTACACTTGGAGCACGGGTGAAACTACTCAATCAATTGTGGTTTCTACTCCAGGAAACTACTCGATAACAGTTACCGACAATGGAGGTTGTACTGGAGTTGGATCAATCGAAGTTATTGAACTCAACGAAGAACCATTGATAATAAGTGGATCCACAACCTTCTGTGTTGGAAGCTTTACTGTAATAGATGCTGGCTCTGGATATGTAGACTACTTATGGAGTAATGGAGAAACCACACAATCCATTATGATAGAAGATGCAGGAATATATACCGTTACTGTTACTACAAATGGTGGTTGTATATTAAATGAATCTATAACTATAACAGAAGAAACCTCACTTACCTTTGATATCTTGGGTGAATCAAATATATGTGAAGGTTCTACTACAATTCTTGATGCAGGAAGTTTTAGCTCCTATGTGTGGGATACCCCAGAAGGTCCATTTAATACCCAAACAATAGAAGTCAGTTCTCCAGGTGTATACACTGTAATGGTAGATGATGGAAATGGATGTACTGGTGAGGGTACGATTGAGTTATTTATCGTAGAAACAATTGATCCTGTAATTGAAGGGGTTACAACACTTTGTGAAGGAGCTGAATCCAATATTGAAGTAATCGGTAACTATGATTCTTATTCTTGGAGTAATGGATCAACAGAATCGAATATTACAGTTTCTAATCCTGGCACCTATTCAGTTACCGTTACAACATCTGAAGGATGTGAGTTAACAACTGAAACGACCGTTGAAAATGAAGATAGTCCAGTACCAGTAATTCTGGGACAAACAACCTTCTGTCCTGGATCAACAGTCATCCTTGACGCTGGAGAATTTGAATCTTACCAATGGAGTATTCCTGGTGCAACAAACCAAACTTTAGAAATTGGAATTGCTGGTGAGGTATCTGTAACTGTTACGGATGTAAACGGATGCGAAGGTGTAGCAACAACAACGTTGACAAATAATGAAATTGAAAATCCACAGATCGCAGGATCTACAAGTTTCTGTACCAATTCAAGCACTTCAATAGAGCTATTGGGAACATGGTCTGAAATTATTTGGAACACTAATGAAACAAACAATGTAATAGAAATAGACACAGAAGGTACATATTCAGTAACTGTAACCGATGAACTTGGCTGTACAAGCATGACTTCGATTACTATTATAGAAGATAATAACCTTTCGGTAAATGTCCTTGCAGATACTGACATAATTTGCGATGGTTCTATTAGCAACCTTTCTGCAGGAAACTTTTTTGAAAGTTATGAATGGAGCACAGGAGAAAGCTCTTCGGATATTGAAGTTACCCAGGAAGGGACATACACAGTTACAGTTAGTGACGCTGGCGGATGTACAGGAATTGGAACAATTGATGTAAATGATGGAAGTTTTGAACTACCAGAGCAAGTCAACCCTTACACTATCTGCGGTGATGAACAAGTTCAACTAGGAATAGACAATAACTTTACTCAATATGATTGGAGTACCGGCGAAGAAACTCAATATATCTTGGTTTCTGAACCTGGTATCTACATGATTACCGTTACCAATGCATTAGGTTGTGAAGCAACCAGTGAATTCACTGTTGTTGAAAATGAAATAGAGCCTGTTCAAATTGAAGGCAACCTTCAAATTTGTGAGGCAACAAGCTCAATATTAACCGTTGACGGATATGAAACATACCAATGGAGCGTGGCTGGTGAAACATCAAACACATTAGAAATAAACAGCGCTGGAACCTATTCAGTTACTGTAACCAACGAGGCTGGCTGTGAAGCTATCGGCTCGATTAACATAATCAATTATCCAACTTCCTCTTTGGTAATTGCTGGCTCAACATCATTTTGTGTAGGTTCATCTACAACATTGAGTTTGAGTGAACTATGGACCGATGTAACTTGGTCAAATGGAGAACTTGGCAATGTAGCCACTTTTAATGAAGCTGGCACAGTATCAGTTACGGCAACAGATATCAACGGATGCGTTTATACGGCCGAAACCGATTTATCGGAAGATACCGAATTAAGTCCAAATATTATCGGAGACTCATACATCTGTGAATCAGAAATTGTAATACTTGATGCTGGAGTTGGATATGGATTTTATGAATGGAGCACAGGAGAAAGTAGCCAAACTATAGAAGTTACTGAACCAGGAATTTATACTGTAAACGTGATTGATCAAAGTGGCGTTTGTTCAGGTGAAGGTTCGTTTGAAGTCAGTGAATCAATTATCGAAACGCCAATTATCGATGGACCTACGACTGCCTGCCCTTCTGAAAGCATAATACTTTCTGTTGAAGATATTTATGCTACTTATGAATGGTCTACAGGATCTCAAGAATCAAGTACAACTGTCACTGGAGGCGGAGAATATAGCCTTACTGTTTACAATGCTGAAGGTTGCTCAACAAGCACAATAATTAGCATTGAAAACGAAGAGACACCAGAATATGAAATCACCAATATATCTTGTTCAGAAGATGGAGAAGAGTATACAGTTATCATTACCACAGATGCGTTAATGGTAACCAACGATCTTGGTCTTAACAACGAAGAAATCGGACCAGGACAATATCAGATAAGTGGCATTCCAGATATGCAACTAATCAATATCACAATTAGTAATGGAATTACTTTCTGTTCAGAAAACATAGAAATTATTCCACCAAACTGTGAATGCCAGGCAATAGCAAATGCAGGCCTTGATCAGACCTTAAATTGTCAGGCGTCAATGGCAATTTTAAATGGAAATGATTCATCAATGGGACCTGAATTCTCTTACGAGTGGATTGATCCAAATGGACAAACAATCTCAACAGACTTAACTGCAATGGCAACGATTGGAGGCTTATATACTTTAATTGTTACAGATAACGTATTGGAATGTAGTGTTACAGACCAAGTGTTTGTTGATGCAACTACCCTACCACAACCAGAAATTGATGGTATTGATGCAATTTGTGACGGAGATGAAAGTATTTTATCAGTAGACCAAACTTTCGAAACATACAATTGGTCAACAGGTGAAAACACCCAGAGCATAACTGTCTTGACTGGAGGAATATTTGAACTTACTGTAACAGATTCAGAAGGCTGCGAAGGAATCGCAATTTTTGAAGTAGAACAGATTGATATTCCAAATATCCAATTGATGGATAGATTCTGCAATGATAACGCAGATCATTACACAATCCAATTCCTAACGGATGCGGAAAATATTGAAATTGATCTTTCCAATACTATCATTGACTTAGGAAATGATTTGTATGAAATTTCTGAAATTGATATTAATGAATCGATTACCATTTCAGCTTCAAATTCTGAATTAAATTGTAACGAAACATTGGCCGTAAATCCACCAAATTGCTTCTGCGAAGTGACTGCAGATGCAGGACAACCAGCAATGATTACCTGCGTTGTTGAATCAGTTATAATTGGAGGTGAGCTAACAAGCACTGGAGATGACATTGAACTTTCATGGTACAACGAAAACGGTGAAATTATTTCAAATGAGCAATATGTAGAAGTAACTGAGGCAGGAATTTATACCCTAGAAGTATTCGATTTGATAGAAGAATGCTCAGATATTAATACTGTCGAAGTTTCATTGTCCACAGATATACCATCACCAATAATTAATGGTATGGATATCATCTGTCTTGAAGATGAAACAATATTGACATTAAATCAAACATACAGCACATACAATTGGTCAAATGGTGCAATTACCGAAAGTATAATCGTAAATCAAAGTGGAACTTATGATGTGACTGTCACCAATATGGATGGGTGTGAAGGAATTGGATCCTTCTCTGTTGATGTTATTGAAAGCCCAATTGCGTTAGTTACAGATAAATATTGTAATGATGATGCAAATAATTATACAATTGTACTGTTAACAGAAGCAGACAATGTAGAAGTAGACGTGACAAATACGGTGGAAAATCTTGGAAATGGAACTTATCAAATTTCAGATATTGATATTAACCTTTCGGTAAATGTCACAATTTCATATGATAACCTAGATTGTAATAACACAATATCCATTGCACCACCGAATTGTTTCTGCGAAGTTACAGCGGATGCAGGTGAACCTGGCATGTTGACTTGTGAAATAGAATCTGTTACCTTGGGAGGGGAATTTACCACAACAGGAAATAATATTGAAATTGTTTGGTATGATCAGAATGGAGAAATTATTTCAAATGATCAATACATAGATGTAAATGAACCTGGTATCTATACTTTGGAAGTTTTTGATCTTGATGAAGCTTGTTCTGACATTAGTTCTGTTGAAGTTTCAGACGAAGCTGGTGAACCAATAGCAATTATACTTAGCAATACTGATAATATTATTGATTGTCAGTTAGCCTCGGTTGAATTGTATGTCAATCCAGAAGACAACACTACTTATGTGTGGACAACAAATTCAGGTAATGAAATGAATGGAACGAGTATAAATGTAGACAACGATGGAGAAGTAGTATTGATGGCTATCGATACCATCACAGGTTGTTCAAGCGTAGATACAATTATGATTGAAGATATGTCAGAATATCCCGCAATTTCATTGGATGATCCAATGCCATTGGATTGTAACAACACTGAGGTATTAATTGGATCGACGGTACAGGAAATTGGAAATGACATTCTGATTGAATGGTATAATGAAGATAATGAAACCATTACAGTCTTAAATGATTCACTACAAACATCTGAGCCAGGCTGGTATTATATTCAAGCTACTGATTTGGTCAACGGTTGTACCAATATTGATTCCGTTCAGGTGATTGATAATATCTTCCAACCCGAAATCGAAGCAGGAGAGGATATGCTGATTCCATGCGATCAAACAGGATTAACACTAGAGGCCTTAAATGTATCAATAGACAGCGATAGAGATTTTGAATATGAATGGACTACCGAAATTGGAAATATAGTTGAAGGTTCGACAAACTTGAATCCAATTGTGAATCAAGAAGGTACTTACTATATTCAAATTACAGATGTTCTTTCTGGTTGTGTTGCAACAGATAGTATTTATATCGATAGCGATGAGAACAAACCATATGGAGTATTGACAGAAGTGGAAGATCCATTCTGTAGCAATGAGAGTTCTGGTTCAATTAATATTGAGGGAATATTAGGTGGTGATGGACCTTATAACTTCACCTTGAATGGAGAAGAAGCCAATCAAGATGGATATTTTGATAACTTACAATCAGGAATGTATGAACTATTTATTGAAGATATGAATGGTTGTGTACATGACACCTTAATAGAAATAAGTTTTGAAAATGAAATTTCACTAACAGCGAGTCCTCCGGTGATTGAGTTGGAAGAAAATGGCTCAGAACCAGTACAACTATTAACCAACCTAGAAGAATCTGAAATTTCTTCTTTAGAATGGAATCAAACAACAGGTGTCTCATGTACTGATTGTCTTGATCCTATAATAAGTTCAAATGTGAATACAGAATATCAAATTACGATTTTCGATGAATTTGGATGTTCGGACACAACAACCATACGAGTACTTGTTGAAGTAGAGGCATTGGCAGACGCTCCTCAAATTATAACTCCAACAAATGATGACGATCTTAAAAATCAAAGATTTACAATATACACTCATCCAAACGTAGAGATTATAGAAGAACTACATATCTACGATAGGTGGGGTGAATTAATGTTCTCAAATTTTGATTTTCAACCAAATAGACCATCGTTGGGATGGAATGGAAAATTCAAAGGAGAATACGTTGTTCCTGGAGTATATGTTTATATTGCTACCTATCGAACCAAATGGGGTGAGACAGGAATAATCAAAGGCGATGTAACAATTGCACTTTAAAAAACTACATTAGAAAGTATACAAGACGCATATTTTTTTATTACAAAATATCTTAGGGGCTGCTAGCTTACTAGTACATAGTGGCCCCTTTTGATATTTTCTATTAACCCCAAAACCTTAAAAAAACAAGGCCATTTATTTTTCAATAAATGGCCTTTAACAATAGTTATTTCACCAATACATCATAAATTAGTCGCAATTAATCCATCTTAATAAACTTAACTATTTGTGATTTATCTTCATCTGAAAGTTTCAAAATGTAAATACCAGCACTTAAGTCAGAGACATCAAAAGTAGTTTGAGTCTGATCAAAAACGAGCTCCTTTAATAATTCTCCTTTAGAGCCTAATATTTGACCCTCCACAAAAACTTCACTCACATCAAACTCAATCATGATCTCGTTGGATGCAGGATTTGGTGAAATTTTTGCTTCCCAATCTTTTGTTGTAAATGATCTATCAATAACTTCCATTTCATGATTAAATGTTTTCTTTTTAGTCTGACATTCTAAGCTGGTAGAGGTAGAATTTTCACACCCAAAATTATTTGAAACAACTACCATGAGTTCTATTTCTTCAAAACCTACTGTGAACTTTATCTGATTCGTTCCTTGTCCACTAGTGATAAAACAAGATTCACCAATAATACTCCACTCATAGTTCAAGTTGTCACCATCAGGCATATCGATGCTAGCAATATTATCACTAGTATTGCAATACACATTTCCAATAATATTTATGTCACCAACTTCTAAATCAAGATAATGTATTACTCTTTGTCTAACCACTGAAATATTACCACAAATATCAGAAGCTGTCCAAACTCTCTCAATGATATGAACTTCATCATTAGAATCGACAACATTGAAATCTATATCAACTGTGTATTGAGTCTCGTCCAAAAACCAAATAAATGGAATGGCTGGTTCAGGTTGGTCACAATAGTATACCAACTCTGGCTCAACTTCTCCATGTCTTGGTGCTCTATCATCAATTACGTTTAAGATTTTACTAATTTCTGTCATGTTGCCGCATTGATCTTCCGCACTCCATCTAAACTCAATCTTCCTGAATACACCATCATTTACTAAACAAGAAACAAATTCACTATTTACCCTAGAATCCACTTCTAGCATATCACCACAATCATCCATTGCAACAACAGCAAAGTCTCCAGGATAGGTTTCATAGTTCAATATTGTAAGGTAGGCTGATATATCACTTGTGTGAATAGTGTCAACTTCACCACTTGCAATCTGTGTTAATAATACATTGTCAAACAATATCTCAGGAGCAATAGTATCAGCAACTACTTGTACTACCCTCTCCTCATATACATTACCACAAACGGTTGGATCGGAGACATAGATGTTTTCCAATCTTAAAGAACCTAAACAATCATGTAAAGTATCTCTTGAAACCAATGAAAACCTTATCAAATCATCAGAGCAAGGATCTTGAACCATATATACATCCTGAAGCTCTTCCAAACATTCTATATCATCCATTGGGAAATATGGTCTTGCTTCAGATACATTTATTCTTTGCGTAAATTCAATTTCTGTTCCACAAGTATCAGAAATCATAAAAGTTCTGATCATTGAATACTCATTTTCACAGTCACCTGAAATCGTCATCTCTGCCATAGAAAAAGTTGCTCCATCGCCAATTTCAAATTCTGGCATCGGATCATTACATTCAATATTCAACTCATCAGGAACTTGTGACAATCCAAAATCTCCTGCTTTTAAAACATTAATATCTAAGAAGTAAGTGTTCGTATTTCCGCAAGGATCCAACAATGTGTATTCTAATGAAATGTATTCTTCATATTGGTCATCTTCACATCCTACCTTTTCTTCCACAACATCCAATGCATACACATAATCAAAGTTACATGCATCAGGGATTAAGATCGAATAACCTCTGATATCATTTCTAATTAAACTCATTTGAGGGCTTGTCACGTCAATGACAGTATCTAAATTAAACTGTGATAAAAATGCTCCTTGAAATTCTGGAACAACATCAGACATATCATCACTCAACACATAAAAATATTGAGGAATAGTAGACGCATTGCCACATTCATCCCATAATAACCATTCTCTCTCTAATATATTCAGGCTACTACATTCAGTAGGTATAATATTATCGCTATAATCTATTAATGACAAGTCACTACAATCAATGATATCAGCACTTGATAGAAATGGAATATCACTTGGGCAATAATATGGATCTAAATCCTCAAAGAAACTTTCATCAATCATTGGTGGCTCATCATCAATAATATTTATTCTTTGGACAAATTCAGATACATTTCCGCAATGATCTTCTGCAGTCCATGTTCTAATCAAAACATCAACCAAACAGCCTTCCTCAAATTCATTTAAGTATGTTTCTTCCATATCTAAATGCACACAAATACATTGATCAAAAGCAACTACTTCATATGGTTCTGGAATTCCACTACAACTAACAGTAAGCTCAGTTTCTGCTGGTAAATCAATAAATAGTGGTGCACTGTCATCCACTATATCAAGATAAAACTCGAACTGATTAACATTTCCACAAACATCTACTGCTTCAATTAAACAATAATATCTTGCCAAATATCCATCCGTTTCACAGTCACCTGCTCCTAAATAATCATCAGTAATTGTATAAGTCACTGCTCCTTCACAATCGTCAAATACAAGATCTTCAAGTTCAGAAAGCTGAGGCAAAATAAATTCTTCATTTGAGGTAACACATTGCACATTCAAGGTCCCTCCATTTGCAAGACCTCTAAATCCTGGAATTAAATTTATAGGAATTACTGGTGGCGTTGAATCTTCAACTGTTATGGTTTGAAAATATGTTATTTCATTTCCACAATTATCTACAAATACCCAACTTCTATTGACAGTAAAATTATTTTCACATTCTCCAGGAATTATTTCATCTTCTGAAAAAGCAAAGTAAGACTCTCCACAATTATCTATTGCTTCCAATTCAACAGGCAATACATCTGAAGCACAACTTACTGTAATATCTTCCGGTTCTGACAGTAACATAGGAGCCTCGTTGTCACTAATAACAATCTCTTGTGATAAACTTGCAGTATTACCACATCCATCAGTAAAAGTCCAAGTTCTCGTCACAATAAAATCATCGGGACATTCGCCAGCCTCTATTACATCAACAGGAGAAACTACTATTTCTCCATCACAATTATCAATCGCAGTTAAATTGATAGCAACCGGAACATCAGTGGCACATTGCCCTATAAAATCTTCTGGAGCTGCCGGCAAAACGGGAACTGTAGTGTCTTCAATTGTAATTGTTTGACTTACATTTGAACTATTTCCACAACCATCAGCAAAGGTCCAAGTTCTCGTTAGCACAAAAGCGTTTGGACATTCTCCCTGCTCAACAATTTCTATTGGGCTTACAGTGATAGCTCCTTCACAGTTGTCAATTGCAGTCAAATCAACTGCAGCTGGTACATCTGCTGCACATTGACCAACTACATTTGCTGGTGCAACTGGCGCAACCGGTGCAGTCGTATCTTCTATTGTAATCGTTTGACTTATACTTGATTCATTTCCACATGCATCAGCAAAAGTCCACGTTCTTGTCATTACAAAGGCGTTTTCACAAGTTCCTTCTACTACACTCTCGGTTGGACTCACTGTAATGTCTCCATCACAATTATCAACTGCTGTTAAATCAAGGGATGCTGGTACATCTGCAGCACATTGACCCACTACATC
>JAHDIE010000018.1:43649-58684 GCA_020630955.1 Saprospiraceae bacterium | reverse complement strand
CCGTTATCACACATTTAGGAATCTACTTTTACTTGGCTTCTAAGGTTTTTTATGACATTAAGCTCCTTTGGAATAGCTTTAAACTTAAAGACAATTAGTGTAGTAAAAACAACTACCGAAGACCACAATACATAATTATACATACCTACAGATAAATTCAATTTAAAAGCAGGTAGAAGTGAGTAGAAAGCCAAAATGTAAATAATTAAAACTATTGGAGTAATTATGAAATGAATAATTTTTCGAGTTCTTTCAAACTTTCTCAACTTTTCATAAAACAAGCTAACCGCCTCTTTTAATTCTAATTTATTTAACATTGAATTACTCCATAACTCAAACAATACTCTAACAAAAAGTGAAACCGACATGAGAACAATTCCCTTCTTAAGTAGGTGAAAACTATCTTCAGGCTGTAGCATTAAAAATCCTATCAAAATCACAATTGTGATTAAAAGTATTAATGGAGTCCAATACTTCTCTTTTCTGAACTTTAAAAGATTAGACTCAATATTAGATTTGTCAAAATTGGGTAGCTGACCCAAATCTTGAGTTTCCCAATTAGATTTAAAATCTTCAAATTCTTTCATTGTTTTACATGTTTTGATAAAGTTTCTTTAATTCTCAGTATCCGTACTCTCACTGCAGAATGTGACATTCCCATAATTTCGGCAATTTTTTTTTGGGGTAAAGATTCAAGCTCTAACAAAATAATTGACTTGTTATGATCAGGCAATTTGTCAATTGCTTCAAACATTTTTCTCATTCTCAATTCATATAACTCATGATCTCCTCCCTCATCACTTGGATGAACTTGATACGATCTCAAGTCTGGCTTAGATTTTCTTTTATACAACAAACAAGTGTTTACTGCTATTCGATATATCCATGTTGATATCTGAGAATTATCTTTGAAGGTGTCTAAATTTTCCCAAACCTTGCCAAATACATCCTGAGTTAAATCCTTTGCTGATTCAATATCTCCTTTGACATAACCTCTACAAATTCTCAAGACCTGATGATAATACTTTTCGTATAATTCTGTAAAATTTGCTTTAGTATAGTTTGATTTATTCACCAACAATCGACTTTATAATTTCCTCAAGCCATTTTGGCTCATCTAACATTATGAAGTGGGCAGATTTCTCGGCAAAAAAGATATCATACTTATCAAGTTGTTGAAATTGACTTTTATAAGTTTCAGCTACCATTTCTTTACCAAAAGGATAGACTGCAGCAATAATACTTACAGGCACGTTAATTTTGTTAAGATCAGCCCTTAAATCTAATTTTAAAAGGTCGGTATAACCATTAACGTAAGTTTTTCTATCTGAATTCATCATCCATTTTGAAATTAATTCATGATAAGAGGTATCTAAAACCATTGACTTTGACATTTGATTTGTCATTTCTTTAAAACTCTCATTAGGCATATTTAACATCTGTTGATTTTGGGGAGAATCATAACTAATCATATCAGAACTGAAGTTTGGAATCATCAAAGCCCCTACTGATGCCAAACCATCCACCGAAATAATCCTTTCAATATCAACATTCTTTTCAATGCATAACCAAAAACCTATACTCCCTCCTAAACTGTGACCAATTAATGAGGGTCTAATTTTCTTATCGAGAATATATTTCTCAAGACTGCTTTTAATGCTTGCTAACCACCGATCTTCAATAGCTTCAATTCCATTAAAACCAGCATAGCTAACGATATGACAAGTATTAGTTTTGCTTAGCTCGCTGACTAAATCATCCCATACATCGCCAGGACAAGCGAAACCAGGTAAAAATATAATATCTGGGCCTTTACCCACAACTTCAACCTTAATGGCTTCCATTTGACCAAATAAAGATGAGCAACATAAAATAGCAATGAAAGTAAAATTGATAAATCTGAACATTGTTTTTATTAGATTAGATACAGATTTCCGAAAATGTTACATACTATGTAAAGAAAAACGTGTGATAACAATCGTGTGACCACAGCATGCCCTTCAGGATACGCTGGGTACATGTAATCCGGTTATAGCCAATTTGGATTGAAATATGAAATATTAAACCTTTGAGCTTAAAAAGAGTCTAACAAAGCAGATTCAAAAATTGAAAATGTTAAAACAAACAATCTTACTATTTCTCACGTTCGTAGTTCTTTTAATAGCATGCTCAGACGAAAGCGAATTAAAGCCCAATGTAAATAATGAAGACGCTTTTGCCGAATTGAAATTACCAGATTCTTATTTCAACTATTCGGATGTGGATTTTCCATCATATATTTTAAATAGCGAATACCCCACTCAATTTCAATTTAGGGCTCCCACAGAATATGATAATACACCCGATGATAATCAAGTAACAGATGCTGGTGCAACATTAGGCAGAGTGCTATTTTATGACAAAAAACTAAGTGCAAATGGCACTATATCTTGTGCCTCTTGCCACCAAGTTGATCACGGTTTTTCAGATCCAAATATCTTGAGCGAAGGATTTGAAGGCGGATTAACAAGAAGACATTCCATGGGAATAGTAAATGCAAGATTTTACGCGGATGGAAGATTTTTTTGGGATGAAAGAGCAGAAACACTTGAAGACCAAGTATTAATGCCTTTTCAAGATGAAGTTGAAATGGGATTAACACTTGCAGAGCTCATTGACATTGTAGATGAGCAATCGTATTACCCTCCTTTATTTGAAGATGCTTTTGGAGACTCTATGATTACAAGCAATCGAATTTCCAAAGCATTGTCTCAATTTATTAGAAGTTTGGTTAGTATAACCTCAAAATATGATCAAGCAAGGAGTGAAGTTTCTTCTCCTTTAATGGATTTTCCATCTTTTACAGACCAAGAAAATCAAGGCAAAAGATTGTTTAATCAACCTCGTTTATTAACCAATGGCGAAAATGGAAATTGTGTTGGATGTCATCAGACAGAAGCCTTCATAGGTCCATTTCCTAATTTTCCAGGTCCACTTACAACTTTTGCTACCTCTAATGGCTTAGATGCAGTATCTACATTTGATTTAGGTGTCGGGGAAACTACTGGCAATTCAAATGACAACGGAAAATTTAAAGTTCCATCATTAAAGAATATCGCTATTCGACCACCGTATATGCACGATGGTAGATTTGCAACTTTAGAAGAAGTCATTGAGCATTACAGTTCAGGTATTCAAAATCATCCAAACTTAATTTCTCCATTAGTGAATAATAACGGAGAAGAAGGCCAATTTGATTTTAATCAATCTGAAAAAGAAGCCTTAGTTGCATTCTTAAAAACATTAACTGATGAAGAAATGCTTTCAGATGAAAAATTTAGTGACCCCTTCAAATAGATCCATTAGAATGAAGAGGTTATTCATTTACTATTTTGTATTTGTTATTGTTGGATGTGGTGAAGATCAAAATCCGTTAGATCCTAATCCACCCAATATTTCTTCCCCGAATATTTTACTAATCATTGCGGATGATCTGGGCAAAGACGCATTGAATGGATTTTCAGAAGGAAGTATTAAACCTTATACACCTCATATTGATGCCCTGAGAACTTCTGGAATATCATTTACAAACTTTTGGTCCTACCCTACTTGTTCACCAACTCGATCATCTATTTTGACTGGAAAATATGGTTATAGAACTGGCGTAAAATGGGCAGGCGATTTGTTGAATCAATCCGAAGTTAGTTTGCAGAAATACATTAATCAAGAGACAAATAATAGGTATGCAACTTCTATAGTAGGCAAATGGCATTTATCTGGAAACCAAACATCCGTTAATCCTGAAAGTTTTGGTATTGATTACTATTCCGGTTTGTTTCGTGGTGAGCCTCAGAGTTATTATAACTGGCAGTTAACTGAAGACGAACAAAACAAATTTGAATCAGAGTATATAACAACAAAATTTACAGACTTAGCAATTGACTGGATTAATGTGCAAGATAGTCCTTGGTTTATTTGGTTGGCCTATAATGCACCCCATACACCATTCCATGTTCCTCCTTCAGAAATGCATTCTCAAGGAAATTTGCCAGAATATATGGATGGAGCAGATCCAATGCCATATTATATGGCAGCTATAGAAGCCTTGGATATTCAGATAGGTAGATTACTTGAGAATATCCCACAAAATGATTTAGACAATACAACGATTATTTTCATGGGAGATAATGGCTCACCAAATGAAGTGGCACAATTCCCTTATATGAGCTCAACAGTAAAAGGCACACTATACCAAGGAGGTATTAATACACCACTATTTATTTCAGGTAGTGGAGTGACAAGAAATGGGGTGGACGAAAACCCAGTGACAAGTACTGATTTATTTGCCACGATTGCTGAATTATCGGGAGTATCAGTCAATGAAATAAATGATAGCAAAAGTTTCAAAAATTTGCTTTCAGAAGAAGTTCGTTTGAGTAGATATCAATACACTGAAAAATACAATGAACCATCTGACAAATGGGCGATTAGTAATGGACAATATAAACTAATCACAGGTGCAAATGGAAACCAGGAGTTCTTTGATCTTAAAGAAGATCCATATGAAGAATACAATTTATTGGATGCGGTATTATCTGTTGAAGCAAATGATGCAAAAGCAGAGTTAGAATTGAAACTTGAAGAAATAAGAAAATAGAAACTGGCTACAACAAGTGATGATGGCATACCCTGGGGGATACGCCACATATCACAGAACCGTTATGCGTAAGCCCGAATAATAAATACATCATGCAACATAATTGCTCATGAGGAGATAAATAAAATAGAGAAGATAAATCCTTTTCCTTTTAAGCATTTTAAGAAGCAAAATTACAAGTACCAACTTATGAAATATCTAAGATTATTTTTTATTGGAATGGGATTAATAATTTCTTTTCAAACTAGTTGCCAGGACTATCATTTCTCTCAGTTTAACGCCTCTCCACTTAATCTAAATCCTGCCCTAGCAGGTTCTATAAACGGAAAAAGTAGAATTATTGCTAATTATAGAAATCAATGGTCTCAGATCCTAGGAAGAAATTCATATCAAACTTATGCATTATCATATGATCGCAGACAAAATTTGAAATCTGAAGATTATTTTGGCCTAGGTCTTTCTTATTATGGCGATGTCTCAGGTTCAACTCGTTTCAGTACCATACAGCTTGCCCTTAGTTGTTCATATGCAAGGACACTATCAAAATCCAACACTTCTACCCACAGCTTAATAGGAGGACTTCAATTCGGGCTTGCTCAGCGGAAGATTGATCAATCTAGTTTAAGATGGCCTATTCAAAATAATATCCATTATCCTTCTGGATTCGTTACTAATCCAGATTTTTTGTATTCTGATTTCAATGGTGGTCTAGTTTGGGTGAGTAGATTTGGAGAAAGAAAAAGTTTTCATGCAGGTTTTAGCGCATTCTATATTAACAGACCAAATATTTCTTTCCAAATCAATTCTATTCAAAGTATGTCTATCAAGACTTCTATCCATGCTGGGTCTGTGTTACCACTGTCTTTTCGTTTTTCTTTATTGCCAAGTGTTTTATACCTAAATCAAGGAGTGCATTCTCAATTAAATATTGGGTCGATGCTTAGTGTCTCAAACTTATCTCATTCTATTATTTCACATTTTCAAGGAGGTGTTTTTTGTAGAGTAGGTCAAGATCTAAGAGGTCGTATTCATCCTGATGCCATTATCTCAATTCTTTCAATACAGATAAAAGGTTTGCAATTAGGTTTTTCATATGACATTACAATTTCAAAATTGAATAACAATACTTTTGGGGCTATGGAGCTTTCAGTCGGATATGTATTTAAGAAAAAAAATAGGGAAGTAACACCTTATGAAATACCTCAGTTTCAGAATTATGAATTTTAAGCATTAATAAATAATAAGCATGAAAATTTCTCAAGTATTTGTATTTTTTCTTTTAATCATAATCATTTCTACAAGTTGCGAAAAACAAAACTTTGGTGATCTTAATGCTAGTTATGTTTATATCCCAAATGTCATAAATTTAAATAGTCAGGATAACAACATATTTTATATTTCAGCAGTTTCCGATAATCCTGACATCGAGTTTACTGTAGTAGTTATGGAAATTTTTGACAGGTACGGCAGCACTGTGTACATGGCAGATCAATTCCCAGCAAATGATTCTACTTATGGATGGGACGGAATTATTGATGGAAATTCTGTAGAGTCAGGCACATATACATATTCTATCAGGATAAGTGATGGAACTAACTCAAAACTTTTTGGAGGTGATTTTACTGTTCTTGTTTAGAATTCTCTACGTAGATTGGATAATTAATGTAATTGAATAAAAAGCCTACTCTTAACAAAATGTAAAGACGGAAAACTTCATTTGGTCGTACTCCGCTTACAAGTTTCCGTTATAGACAAGAAAATGAAAGCAATACTTTTAATACTAATTCCAAATTTTATATTTGCACAAATAGCATATGAAAACCTCGGGCTAAAAACAGAAACTCTAAATATTAAAGAAGCAAATGATGTTCTCTTAGTAACTCAGGATTATCAAAAATTAGATTCTTGCTTTTTAAGTTATACGGTAAGCTTTTATCATTCATCATATTTATTTGATGGACTTGGAATGGAACTTCATTTACTTGAACTAAAAAATGAAACTGATTGCAATAAAATTAACAACGATCAAACAAACCAAGAAAAAATAATACTTTCTCAAAACTTCGACCAATCCAATTTAAAAGTATATGAACTAGTACCATCAAATAAATTGTACTTTGACCCAAACATTCTTTTTCAAATTATGACAAATGAAATTTTTACTTTTGATGTTTCTAATTCAACTCTTCAAATAAATAGAAATGAATTACAAAATGGACTAGAAATAATTGAAAGAATTCCATCCGCGTTCGAAATCTTTAAAAAGCCAAAAGTCTATTTAAATATTTATAACACAGGTGAATTAATCAAAAAAATTGAATTTAATAAAAACAAAATTATCTACTCAACAATTTCAAATTTCGTTGAAGAAGCAAAGCATTTGGAAATTATTATAGATAATAAAATAAGTAAACCTTTAAAATACAATTTAGAATTGTTAAATTAAATCCTGTCTATAACAGGCGATGATAACAGCATATCTGCTTCCTTCGTCGCAGAGACGCTGCATATCGCAGAACCGATAGACAATCAGAATTTAGGATTAATTATTCCTTCCACACTATCAGTTGATTGCTAATAGTTGATCAACTTTCACAATAGATCCAACACTATTTCCATCAGAATGATTTTGATTAGATATTTTGATTATCATATCATCATTATCTTTTTCACCATCACCATCATGATCATGATCACTTCCACCATCAGAATGTTCTTGAGCAGATGTTTTATTTAAGGATAATCATCATACACTTTCAGGCTGGTCCTTTGCAGCTACTCCTATCCTGGATGTCTGATAGTTGCTCCTGCTCCACCATCTACAGACGCAGTTGTTGCAATTCTATAGCTAGTTATGCAATTGCTCATGCTCCTCCACCTTCTGTATATACAGCTGTACGAAACAGTTCTACTATTTTTCACTCTATTTATACCTCTTTGGGTATAATCACTAACCAAAACACATTAAATATACCCGTTAGGGTACAAAATTATGAAATAAGGAACTAATTGTACCCGAACGGGGTTTTAAGTTAAAATAACTGTATTTTTACACCCGAAAAGGTACACTATGAAAGATAAAACATTGACAATAAATGAGTTTGTAAAGCTTAAAAGAAAATCTTTGAAGTTGACACAGAAGGAAATGGCAGAAAAATCAGGAGTTGGGATAAGATTTGTCAGAGAATTAGAACGCGGTAAAGAAACACTCAAAATGGATAAGGTAAACCAAGTTTTAAATCTATTTGGCTATGAATTAGGACCGCAAAAATATTCTAGACAATGAAAAGAGCAAAGGTAATAATGAATAATAATTTGACTGGTATACTAGTGGAAGACGATGAAGGATTTCATTTTAAATATGATGATAAATATTTAGAATCTAAGGAAGCAGAACCTATAAGCCTGACTTTACCTTTGCAAAAAGAAAGATTTTCAAGCAAAATATTATTTCCATTTTTTGACGGATTGATTCCAGAAGGGTGGTTATTAGATATAGCAACAAATAACTGGAAGCTCGATGAAAGAGATAGGATGAGTATTCTATTGGCAACTTGTAAGGATTGTATTGGAGCAGTTTCAATTGAAAAATTTAAAGAAGATCAAAATGACTAAATGTTTGTATTGTTATAAAAAATTAAGTGAGGAAGAAGAAATCAAACAAGAATATCATCAAACTTGTAGCAAAAAATTCTTTGGTACAAAAATTCCTCCCAAGATTGAATATTCACAAAATGACATGCTAGAATTGGCAGAGAAGGTAGTTAAGAGTCAAAGGACTGTAACAGGAGTTCAGCCAAAACTTTCGTTAAGTCGTAAAAAAATGACAGAAGATTCAACTATAGAAAGATTTACGATAGTAGGTCTTTGGGGTAAATATATTCTAAAACCTCAAACTGAATTATATAAAGAACTACCAGAAATTGAGCACTTAACAATGAGCTTGGCTGCAAGTTCTAAAATTAACACAGTCCCACATTCATTATTAAGATTGAAGTCCGGTGAACTAGCATACATAACAAAAAGAGTTGATAGATTAGGGAAAAGTAAATTCCATATGGAAGATATGTGCCAACTAACTGAAAGACAAACAGAACATAAATATAAAGGTTCACATGAACAAATTGCCAAAGCAATTAACTTATACGTAACAAATCCTGGGCTAGATAAAGTGAATTTTTATGAACTTGTTCTCTTCTGTTACTTAACAGGTAATAACGATATGCATTTAAAGAATTTCTCATTGTTAAAAAATGCAAATAAGGAGTACAATCTATGTCCAGCTTATGACTTGGTCGCATCTGAGTTGTTAGTAGAAGATGATGAAGAATTAGCATTAAATCTTAATGGGAAAAAGAAAAAAATAAAATTAAAAGACTTTGAAGTTGCAATGGAAACAAGCGGACTCAATGAAAAAGTAGTACAAAATATAATTGAAAAGTTTAAGAAAAGTAAGGAGGACTGGTTCGCAGTAATAGACATAAGTTTTTTATCCAAAGACATGAAACAAAGATATAAAGAAATGCTGGATGATAAATTTCGTCTTCTGAATAATGAAAATCGAGTAGGTAAAGGGGACTCTCACCCCTAAACCTCTCACAGAACCGTGCTTGAACCTCTCAGCTCACACGGCTCTTCACACTCATTCCAATGTTCGCTACTTCAATGGAATCGGATACGCTACTAAACTCATCCCTTCGAATCGTTTGATCGAGGTTGGTTAGATAAAATATCCAGAGCATGTCAACCCCTTCGCTCCACTTTCATTACAACCCAAAAACATGGATATGAATCAAATCGCATATCAATACTTTGGTGGCGTTGACTTGATGTCTATTGAAGGAGTATCAGATAGAACCGTCATAGCTTTAATAAGTGAATTAGGTCCAGAGGGATTTAAGAAATTCCCTACATATAAACACTTTACTTCTTGGCTTAGGCTTGCTCCAAATAATAAAATATCAGGTGGAAAGAAACTTAGTAGAAGAGTTGGACGTGGAATCAATAAATTAAAAACTGCACTTCGCAGAGCAGCAAATGTTTTAGGGAATCTTAAAGATTCTCACTTAGGCCAATTCTTCAGACGTATCTCTTACAGCAAAGGAAGAGTTGCGGCTATTACAGCTACAGCTAGAAAGCTTGCAGTAATAATTTGGAAAATGGTTGTAGAAAAAGTTCCTTACAATCCACCGAACCCGTACGAATTTAGAGACAAAAAAAGAGCAAGGCTACTTAAGGAAATGAGAAATAAAATAAACAAATTAAATGTTTCACCTATGGAATTGGGATTGAATATCAGTAACTTAGAATAACGTTAGTTAGAAGCAAAGCCGCCCTGCCACTATAACTTAGCATAAATTAATAGTTAAGGAACTTTATAGGCTGTAAATATGTACATTTAAGTAGTTACTTGTGTTAAATTTTAATTATACTTATCTTGTGACATATTAAGAGTTAAACACAGTTTTATATCATAACTATTAATATTTAAGCAGTTAAAATGGAAAATTGGCTATTCTTAACAGAAAAGGAAATCATTGACCAAATAGGTCAAAGATTGAAACAGATAAGACTACAACATAATCTAACTCAAAAACAACTGAGTCATGATACAGGTCTAAGTGTTTCAACAATAAGTCTTATCGAACAAGGCAACTCAACATCATTAGAAAGTCTAATAAGAATCTTGGTAAGACTAAATAGAATAAAGGACTTCGAATCAGTTTTTCGAGTAGGACAGAATTTGGAATTAAAAATGAAATTTGAAAAAGCCAAATTAAAATCTGAAAGAAAAAGAGCCTCAAGGAAAATAAAGTAGTATGCTAGTACAAGTTAAACTATATGGTGAATCATTAGGTACAGTTGACTGGGATGAAACAAATGGAAATTCAATCTTCGAATACACAGAGAATTCATTTTCGAATAAATTGGAACCCTCTCCTATATTAATGCCAAAGGAAGGAAAGACTTATGTAACCAATAGAGACCATATCAATTTTCACAACCTGCCATACCTACTCTCAGATTCAATGCCTGATGATTTTGGAAATACAATGATGAAAGAGTGGTTGAGACAAAAAAGTCTATCATATGGCGATATTAATCCAGTTGATAGACTTACATATGTTGGGGTTAGAGGCATGGGTGCATTAGAATATTCTCCGATTAATCATAAATCAGAATACAACTATAAAGTAAATGTATCCGAACTTTTAGAAGTTGCTAAGAACGTACTTGCAGGGAAAGAAAAAACTGAATTTAAAGAACTTGATGAAGAGAGTCTCACAAATATTCTGAGAATTGGAACATCGGTAGGAGGAGCAAGGGCAAAAGTACTGATTGCAATAAAAGAAGATTCCAAAGGAAATATATCAGAAATTAAATCAGGTGATATAATCCAACCTAAAGGTTATTCTTATTGGCTATTAAAGATTGATGGTGCTAATAAAAAGTCATTAGGCGAATCAGAAGGAATCGGAAAAATTGAGTACGCTTATTATAAAATGGCTAAAAATTGCAAAATTGAAATATCAAATAGTCGATTATATGAAGAAGGAAATAGATTCCATTTTCTAACAAAAAGATTTGATCGATCTGATCAGGGAGAAAAATTACACATGCAGACTTTGGGTTCGTTAATTGGAGTTGACTTCAAAGTACAACGAGCAAGTTCATATGAAACTTTGTTTAGAACAATGAAAAGATTGCAATTGACCTATGACCAATTTGAACAACAATATCGTAGAGCAATATTTAATATAGTCGCTAGAAATCATGATGATCATGTAAAGAACTTTTCATTCATAATGGACAAAAATGGAAAATGGAAAATTTCTCCAGCATATGATATAACATATTCTTATAAGCCTGGTGGAACTTGGACAGATGTCCATCAGTCATCAATAAATGGAAAATACACTGATTTTAATAAAAACGAACTTATAAAGTTCGGAGAAACTTTTGGCATTAAAAAGAGCAAAGATATAATTGAAGAAACTATTCATGAGGTATCAAGATGGAAACAAATTGCCAAAGAAATCGATATTCCGAATAAAAATATTTTAGAAATAGAGAAAAATCTAAGGTTAACAATAAAGGCCAGTGCCTAACATGCTATGATCAGGGAATCGCTCCTTCGTCACGACTCCCGATATAGCAGATCCGTTAGTCAAAAAGAAATTAAAAATTGGCTTATTTAGCCTTTTCGAACAACTCAACTTCAACAGAACCTCAATCAACTAAATTCAGAAATTGACATACCACCTCTGGTATATTAATTCTCAGGTTTTGTATTTTTAAAAACTTAGTTTAGAAATAGGCTCAAACGATGATGACGATCATAGCTCTTTGCTGTCAATAATACTTTAGCTGTTAAAATACTTATCTTTAAATAAGTGACAAAAGTGATAGCAAGAATAAGATCTACGACGCTTGTCGCAAATCCTTTGTGCACAATGATAAACCATACCATATCAAAAAAATTACCTATTCATTGACGAGAAAAGAAAACAACTGGCCGCACTTTGAAAGATAATGATTAACTTAGTTTAAGATCCTAATCAGCACGTATTCTCTACTGGATCTGAATTTCGAGATAAATCACCTTTTAAGCAGTTTGATAATCAATGAGAGATAAAAATGCCAATCCAACTGATAGTGATATAGATCAAACTATGTATGGTAATATCTGTAGATGTGGTACTTACAACCGAATTAAGGCAGCGATTAAAAGTGTGAAATAAAGATGTTTAAAATGAAAGAATCAAATAATAAGTTAGATAGACGAAGTTTCCTTAAGACTTCTACACTTACAGGAGCTAGTTTACTTATTGGTTTCAATTGGTTAACTTCATGTAAATCTGATACCAATGGGCTAAAAAAAATTGAACTTCCTGAGGAATGGTATGACTTTAATTCATATCTAAAAATAGGTGACAATGGAATTGTTACCATATTTTCTCCCAATCCAGAATTCGGTCAAAATGTTTTGACATCAATGCCAATGATTGTTGCTGAAGAACTAGATATAGATTGGAAAAATGTGATAGTAGAACAAGCACCTTACAATCAAAATAAATATCCTGGAGGGGCTTTTGGGCAGTTTACTGGGGGTAGCAGAGGAATTATGATGAAGTGGAAACCACTAAGAACTGCAGGTGCCACAGCAAAACATATGCTTAAGGAAGCAGCTGCACAGGAATGGCAAGTCCCTGTTGAGGAGATAAACACTGAACTGGGTGTTCTTTATCATGAAAAAAGCAAAAAGACTGCTCCTTATGGAGATATGGTCACTGTTGCTTCGAAGTTACCGGTACCAGAAGATGTCAAATTCAAAGAAGCAAATCAATTCAACATAATTGGTAAATCCAAAAAAAATGTCGAGGCAAAAAATATTGTGACAGGAAAAACAAAGTTTGGAATAGATAATTACGCTAAGGGTATGTTATATGCCATGCCGGTTTTTCCTTCAGCATTTGGATTGACATTAGATAAAATAGCCAATCGTGAAGAAGTCAATTCAATGCCAGGAATTGTTGATGTTTTACCAATTTCAACATATATGAAGGATTTCAAAAGAGCTTACTTCGACACGAATGCCTTTCCAGAATTTATTGCAGTAGTTGGCAAATCAACTTGGGCAGTTATGAATGCCAAAAAGAAATTGAAAGCCTTATGGAAACCAATTAAAGATAAGACAGCTCAAATTGATAGGTTCGGTAGGGATATTACAGTGCATACTCCTGCAGGGCTAGAAGACACTGAGTCTCACAATAATCAAATGCAATCTTTACTTAATGGAAAGCTCAAAGTGGTCCGTCGAGACGGCAATCCAGAAAAAGCTTTTCAAGAGGCAAATAGAATAATCGAACGACATTATAAAGCACCATACTTAGCTCACAATTGCATGGAGCCTATGAATACCTTTGCTCATGTCACAGATGACAAGATAAAAATTGTCGGTCCATTGCAAGCACCTGGATTAATAAAACCTACTTTATCATCGAGACTCGGAATATCAGAAGAAAATATTGAAATCGAAATGTCAAGAATGGGTGGAGGATTTGGAAGACGTGCTTACAGTTCTTATATGGTTGAAGCAGCACTAATTTCTCAACAGGTTAATGCACCAGTAAAATTAATGTATTCGAGAGAAGATGATATGCAAAATGGAGTTTACCGCCCTACTTATCAAGCTATCTATAGAGCAGCAATTGATAGTGATAATAATGTCACAGCCATACATATAAAGGCAGGTGGTGTACCAGAAAGTCCATTATTTGCTAATCGTTTTCCTGCTGGAAGTTTTGACAATTATTTGGCAGAAGAATTCTCAATTGACTCCAATATAACAACTGGTGCCTTTAGAGCGCCTCGTTCTAATTTTATGGCAGGTGCAGAACAATCTTTTATTGATGAGTTATCACAGGAAATTGGAAAGGATCCTATTGAATATAGATTAGAATTATTACAAAAGGCCAAGGAAAGCCCAGTCGGTGAATCAAATGACTATGATGCAGATAGATATGCTGGTGTCTTAAAACTTGTAAGAGAAAAATCTAATTGGAATAATACTGAAGCGAATCTAAATAGAGGTGTATCAGTATATTTCTGTCATAATTCTTACGCGGCTCATGTATTAGATCTGAGAATAGTTAATGGTGAACCTGTTGTTGACAAAGTAACATGTGCCATTGATTGCGGAATTGTTATAAATCCTGATGCAGCTGTAAACATGGCTGAAGGTGGGATTGTTGACGGAATTGGTAATGCACTATATGGTGAGATGACTTTTATAGATGGAGTACCACAAAAATCAAACTTTCATCAATATCGTATGATAAGAATGCCAGAAGCTCCTAAAGAAATAGAAGTGCACTTCGTAGAAAATAATATTGATCCAACTGGATTAGGAGAACCACCCTTCCCTCCAATTTTTGGAGCATTGGCAAATGCGATTTATAAGGCCACAGGAAAACGAGTTTACGAACAACCATTTTTAAAAGAAGGCAACTTACTTGGATAAATTCCAGCTAATAACAAATGATCAAGAATGCCAAAGATTTCAATGTGATTCGAAGATTAGCCAATATAAAATTCAAGCAATCTAAAAATTAAAATAAAATTGTTTGGGATTTTCCAAAACTGGAATCTAGATACTTACGCAGGGATTTCCCTACTTGACGAGATAGTTTGGTTCTAATTTTTAAATCATATAAACTTAGAAAGGACAGTTTAATTACGCTTGGGTTATCGATTAGAAAGCCCTAATTGCTCTGACGCGATTGTTTATATTTTTATTGCTATTAAACTGAAATCCATCTTCAAAATTCTTTTCATAAGCTGTGTTGTTGTCAGTTTCACTAGAACTCCAATAAAAAGTAGCACTAAAGCTGCCGAT
>JAHDIE010000018.1:0-43549 GCA_020630955.1 Saprospiraceae bacterium | reverse complement strand
AATTAAAACTCCAAAAAGTACCATCTCAAGCATCGAAATTTTATACCCTGAAGAATTAATTTTACTGCAGTCAAAAGTATCACCTGCTAAACTTAACAAGAAATAAAACATAATAGCATCTACAACAATAACCTCATGTAATGCACCTAACAACGCAAGTTTGCAAAAAGATAATACCAAAGAATCAATCAAAAGTCAAACAAACCATCCAACGATTGTTTATAATCAAGATTCAATTCCAGCGGATAATGTTTTCAGAGTGCTATTGGATAAAACTGGAAAATCAATGGCCTGGGACTACAGGAAAAAGTGTTTATCATTTCGATGGAAAATCCTTTGTCATTTATACAAATGAGGATGGACTAAATACCTTCAAATACCACCATGGTAGCCCTTGAACCTTGCTAGCTTTTAGTCATGTCCTTTAATGAACTGGAAAAGTTAAATAAAATAATACCAGTAGCAGAACAGTTTTCAAAAATCATTGGAGAAAAGAAACTTTTTGAATTAAATAGGAGGAACGCTTCTTTACTTTTAGATTTTCCCGAAGAGAGGCACACAAATTTGGTGAAACAAAAACCAAATTTAATTAACCGTGTTTCACAATATATGATTGCTCAGTAGAAAACAAAACTTAAAACCTCAAATTGATCATGTACTTACCCAATTATCTAAATTCTGATAATTCTGAAGCCATTTTAGAAATAGATAATTACCAAAATTATACAACCTGTTTACCTTTTTATAATCAAAATGATAATTACTGAGTATTTACTTTAACAAAGGTCATATGTAAGCTCTGAACACATTCGGGAAAACTTACATTGCTTTTTTACTTTAGTCATTATGAGGATTTAGATAATCCACGAAACCCAAAACCTAATCATGCTTAAATTTACTTTGATTTCTATATTCTATCAATTTTATTTCTTGGAGTCGAAGTCCTAGAATTATTAAAATGATCATAAATAAAGCTGGGAAATATATAAGTATAATATAACTCTCTTCAAATTCTTTTCTAAATTCAGGATAGAAGTGTAGAAAGCAAACGAAAACAACGCAAAGCAAACAACTAATAAACCAGAAAAACTTTAATGCAGTAAGGTGTTTTCGAATTTTCAAATTAGGATTGATTTGACTTCTGATTCTCTCTAAAATTTGATTTTCTATTGAATTATTGTCTTTCATTATTTCTTAAAGTTTGCTGGTAAAAATTTAGAAAATTTGCTCTTCCTCTATGTAGCAATACCTTGATATTCGGAATGCTAAATCCTGTACATTGATGGATTTCTTTAATTGATAACTCCTGTAGATAAAACATATTCAACATCAAAGCTTCCTTAGGCTTAAGAATTTTTAATATTCTCTGGATGGACTTCTTCTTTTCATGCTTTTCTAATTGTTCCAAACCATGATTGGTATCTATAATATAACTAGATTGATTCAGGAATTTCAAGGGTTTATTGATTTGTTTATTTTTTCGAATCCACTTCAAAGCTTGATTGACTACAATTCGATAAAACCAAGTACTAAATCGTGATTCTGCATTGAAAGTGTGCAAATAATTAAATGCATTGATGTAAGCTTCTTGCAACACATCATTGGCGTCAGAGCTATTTTTAACCATAGATTCAGCTATTGAAAATGCACCCACCTTATTATCAGTTATTAGCTTTTCAAACTCATTGAGATTTCCATTCAAAACAGAACGAATGCATTGAATCTCTTCTTGGAATGTCATCATTTCATTTGATTAACAAAAAGTAGAGTACTTCCACCTACAATTAGTATCATTGAAGGAATGGTTATCAAAGGATGTATATCAGCTAATCTCCCAAGCATATAACCAACCAGAATTGCAATTCCAATACTAATAAGAATAAGACCCCATTTTTTAAGATGGTTTGCTTGTTTTGGTGGAGATACTAATCCATGCTCAATCCTTGCTATTTCTTGAAGCTGTTTGAGTTTAAGATAATAAAAAACTAATCCACCAGTTACTAAAATAAAAAGTACCAATGAAGTTCCAGGTTCAGTAATTAAATCCATATTTATTGATATTACACTTGTTTGATAAAAATAATTGATAGAAGGTTACAAATATTGTAACCTTTTCATCTACACAATTATCAAACTAGAAAAAAATTATGAAAAAAGCACTAATGTTAATGCTAGCTATGATTATGTTTTCATGTGCAATTAAGTCTCCAAGAGGATTTTCATTAATTGAAGAAAAAATTAAAAAGGAATATTCTGATGAAACAGCAGGCATTGCATTAATGGTAGTTTGCGATACTTCTACCATTTGGTCAAACTCTTTTGGCATGGCAAATATTGCTGAAAATACTTTAATGACGAATAATCATATCATAAATATTGCCTCCGTTTCAAAACTATTTGTTGCCACTGCCATCATGCAATTATATGAAACAGGATTATTGTCTCTCCATGATCATATCAATTTGTATCTTCCTTTCAAAGTTGAGAACGAAGGACATGAGACTAATCCCATTACAATTCATCACTTACTAACGCATCGATCTTCGATCATTGATGGCAACTATTACGATGATAGCTATAGCACTTCACCAAATAATATCAAATTATCAGATTGGCTCGAAAACTATTTATCTACTGCAGGTTCTGCATATTCGAAAAATAATTTTTCAGGAAGAAGACCAGGTGATAATTGGATCTATTCGAATATTGGATTTGGCTTATTGGCATTGATCGTTGAAAATGTGACAAAAACTTCATTTGAATCATATTGTGAACAGAATATTTTTAACCCATTACAAATGCATCAAACAGCATGGAAGAATACAAGCGATAGTCTCTTCCATACAACCTTATATGCATACTTCAACGAATACCCTTTGGCGAATGAGAAAAAACAAATTTCTGAATTGTTGGATAAGAAAATAGAATTGGAAACTTACCTACCAATCAATCCTTATCGTTTTCCCAATTATCCAGATGGATTGTTATTCACTTCCGTAAATGACTTAAGTAAATTCGCTCAATGCATTCTCAATGATGGAAAATACAAGGGTCATCAACTATTGAAAAACGAAACCCTTAACCAGATGTTCACAATACAAGAAACTGAGGAAGGCAAGCAAGGGCTCTGTTGGAGATATACAGGATTTAAAAATATTTGGGGTCATGGAGGCGATGACCCAGGTGTTCAAACTGGCTTGTATCTTGATCGAGATAAAAATAGAGCAATAATCATGATAAAAAATAGCAACTTAGGAAGTCGAACGAAAATTATTAAAGACTTATATTTACAATCTATAAAATAGTTAAAAGAATATAGATCCATTATAATACCTATAAGAAAGAATTCTCAAGCATGTCAAATGGGGATTATGATCTTATGCATCAAAACACTTCAATAGTTTCAAGTAAATGATTTTTCAGTAGTACAGATTTTAAAATTGAAAAAGGGAAATTATTAGACTTTAGGTAAATACACCAGAAATAAAAAACCTTTACTTTGAAAAAGTCAACAGTAATATCTGATTGCAAAAAGTAGATATCAGCAAAAGAAAAAGATCATAATGAGCCTTGAAGGGAATTTCAAAACGACATTTGGTATATTTACAAACAAGCATTGAAATAAAGTTAAAGAAATGGAAATAAAGAAAGTAAATCTGCAAGCAAAACTAAATACTTTCAATGCACATTGGACACCAAAGATCGTTGGGCAACTCAACAATCAGTTGGTCAAAGTAGCCAAATTTAAAGGGGAGTTTGTGATGCATCATCATGAGCAAGAAGATGAACTTTTTTACGTCATTGAAGGAAAATTATTCATTGAGTTACTCAATGAAACTTTAGAATTGAATGCAGGTGAATTTGTTATTATTCCTAAAGGGACTAACCACAAACCTTATGCCCCGGAGGAGGTAAGCGTATTATTATTTGAACCAGCGACAACTTTAAATACTGGCAACACAAAAAATGATTTAACAGTATCAAATTTGGATAAAATCTAATCATCGCGTATGAGATTTGCCCATACCAATATTGTAAGTATAGATTGGAAAAAGCTAGTTAATTTTTATATAAATACTTTCAATTGTAAAATAATTCCACCTATCCGCAATCAATCCGGATTATGGCTTGAAATAGGAACTGGATTAAAAAATGCCAAATTAGAAGGTGCTCATTTATTACTTCCTGGGCATGGAGAAAATGGACCAACCTTGGAAATATATCAATATGCTGATATTGAAAATCAAGAAGCTATCCCGCCAAACAAACGAGGATTTGGACACATTGCATTTGAAGTTGAGGATTTTGACGGTGTTCTCCAAAAAATAGAAATAAATGGCGGTAAAAAGTTTGGAGAAATCTCCAAAAGAACGATAAACGGTGTAGGTGAGATCACTTTTATCTATGCCAGAGATCCTGAAGGAAATTTAATTGAATTACAAAATTGGAATAAACATATTAAATAATAGAGCAATTAAATTCTTGACCAAAATATGGTTCTTCAACTTCAACTATCCAAATTTTTTCTTTACAAATGATCCTAAAAATGCAATAAACTTATTGAAATAAATCAAGTCATGTTCTAAAACATCTTGGTATTTTAACTCTTACCAAATCAGAAATTAAGAAAAATGTAAATGAACGAATTAGAAGTAAAAGACTCAATCCTTTCTGTCTTCCCAAAATTAAGTGAATCATCTTTACAAAGCATTCTACAACATGCAACCTATCTAGAATGTTCTAAAGGAACAAAATTAATAACTGAAGGGAAGAGACATCGCTACTTTTATTTCATTCTTAAAGGAAGTGTAAAATCTTATCACCAAAAAAAATCGAAAGAAATATGCCTTTGGTTTGGATTTAAAAATGAACTCATATCTACAATTAATACTTTTGAAGGAGAAGCTTCCACTGAAACAATAGAGCTCTTGGAAGACTCAATATTATATTGCTTTGAAACACAAGCTATCAGAGAACTTGCCCAAACTGACATATTCATTAGCCATTGGATAACTGAACTGATTATTCAGCACGCAAAATTTCTTGAAGAAAGACTAAATGGATTACAGTTTTTAACAAGTTTAGAGCGTTACAACTTCTTAATAAGGAATGCTCCTGATATTTTGCAAAAAGTATCACTTACCGATATTGCATCATTTTTAGGAGTTAGCAGAGAAACAATAAGTAGAATAAGGGGTCAAAAATAAATTTTGTGACATTTATCAAATCATTACAATATTCATTACACCATATTTGCCCTATTAATTTAAAATAATCAAGTATGAACTTTCGTGAGCCGTTGACTCTTTTTGCTATTATTCTATTTTCCATAGGCTTATCGGGATGTTTAAATTGGGCCGCCAGAGCTGTAAACAAACTACCCAATGAAACTGCCTTGGATAAAAGTTATAAGTACGAGGGTAAAATTATTATCATTGGAGCAGGCGCATCCGGCTTAGCAGCTGCGAAAATCATGGAGCAAAATAATATTGATTATCAAATTCTAGAGGCTACCAATAGATACGGAGGTAGACTGAAAAAGGACACAAGCTTTGCAGATTTCCCAATAGATATTGGAGCAGAATGGCTTCATAGTGCTCCAGTTTCCTTAAATAAGTTGAAAGGGAAAAAAGGATTAGAAGTTGATGAAGATTTAATTCCTTATCATCTCTCAAATACAGCTAGTTGGGATGGGAAAAAATATACCATTACTCCCAAATGGATAAATAACTTCATCTACAACTTTATGCCGGAGTCTAAATTTAAAAATACTACCTGGTATGATTTTGTTGATGAAAACATTGCAAAAACTGTTAAGCATAAAATTCAATTCAATGCACCTGTTTCCAAAATTGATTATTCAGGACAAAAGGTTATTGTAACGACTAGAAATGGAAATATATATACAGCAGATCGTGTTTTGCTCACGGTATCGATTGGAATATTAAAATCTGAGGACATCACATTTACACCTGAAATAAGCAATGAAAGAAGAATAGCTATTGAATCCATAAATTTCCACCAAGGATTTAAAATGGCATTAAAGTTTTCTGAAAAATTTTATCCTGATGCCATTAATTGCATTGTAGAAAAAGGAGAAAAAGTTTATTATGATATTGCCTTCAAAAAAAATGCTCAAACCCATGTGCTGGGTTTTCTTTGTACAGGTGATAAAACAAATGAATACTATAGCCTTAATTCTAATCAAAAAATTGTTGATAGTTTGCTAGAAGAATTGGATCAAATGTTTCAAGGAAAAGCTTCAGAATTTTATCTAGGAGAATATCTAATTGAGAACTGGGGACAACACGAATTCACTCAAGGAACCTGGACAACAGCATTCGAAGAAAAAAAGTCTACACTCAAAGTACTTAGTCAACCATTGGACAACAAGGTTTATTTTGCAGGAGAAATTTTTGATACTTATCAACAAATGGGAGTACCTGGTGCAATTCTCTCAGGATACTTCACTGCAGACAAAATATTAACTGATTGATGGTATTATTAAGTTTAAATTAGCTTTGACTTGTTTAGTTATACTCTATCCACTATTAATCATAGCACCCCTCTCCTGCCGGACCCAGTAACACTTTTACGGTAAGTGTCCCCCAAGTGTTCTGCTGCTTGAATGTAGATTTAAATTCTGATGATCGGGTATTGATGGTATAGATAAGATCTACTTTTTGCAAAATCTGTAACTTAAGTCCAACATAGGCTTCATAAATCAACTTACGGGTATCAGCAAATGTATAGTAATTCCCCTTACTCTTACTATATACTCCGTTTAAATGGTAGTTATATAATATTGCTCTTCCAGTAATTCCACCTACCAAAGAAAATCCTAGAGCATCATCATTGACAGAGGCATTGCTTGGATTATTAACATCAGTATATGCAAGATGATCAATTACACCCTCTACACTCATCACTTTTCCAAAATCCACCCCAAAGGCCAGATCCGTATAATGTCCTAAATTGATCTCAGGTCTTACTTGGAAAACTATCTTAGGAAAAGGGGACCATATTGCTATTTCCGAAGATGCTGAATATTGTACCAATGGCAAGACATTCTTGATTACTTCACCCGTTGGATAAGATTTGCTTTCATCTCGTTTCCAAAGGTTTCCATCAGGCCTTTTAAAACCAAAAAGATTATCAATACCTCTCGCAAATCCTGTCCCTCCAAGTCCAAATGAAAATGATGTATTGACTCCCATGTTATAGAGTCGTGCACTATGTACAAATCTCTTTGTTCCTTCAAGTCGTCTACTACTTCTAAATCCTGTAAATGAAGAAAAAGGTCTATCCTCAGCAAGATTATAGCCATTTGCAACAGCATCATCAAAACCATCTACCTCATCAGATATATGTGTTGGTGAGAATCCATTTATGGTAAATAAAAAACTATGAGATTCAGTATTCTCTCTAAAATCAGAACGATATAATAAATTATCAAGAAGATAATCTATTCGCTCTCTTACCCAAGGAAGCCCTAAGTAATAGGAATTAGCATATTCTCCAAAAAAACCAATTCTGAACGCAGCTGCATAGTTTTTATCAAAATAGGGCATTCTACCCTCTTGCTCCGATTTTTTCCTAATCCAATCTGCAAAATAATCTTGATCTATACTCATTTCCAAACCAGCAAAATCTAATTGTTTTTGTGATAATAGATGATCTGAAAATGAAAAAAAGAATAGCAGTATACTTATATAATATTTCATAGATAATTTAATATTGCCCAAAGATTAAATAAAGTCTTGATTATAACGCAAGAATTGTGACAATCATCATAAATGTTACAAGTTTTTACCACACAAAAAGAAATCAACTTTCAGAACAATAAGTACTTATTAATTCCTTGTTAAGATTTAATAAAAACATAAAATTTATTTAAATGCAACAACGTTGCATTTAAATGTTTACCTTTATGTCAGTCATAATAATCCAAAAAAACTCAAATGAATAAAAAGAATCTATTGCTTGCATTAATGTTTATCACAGCAATACTGTTCACTGCCTGCAAAAAGGATGATCCAGTAATACCTGATGAACCAGAACTTATCACAACACTAAATTATAGTCTAACACCAATAGATGGTGGATCGGCGGTAATACTTAGTTTCCAGGATCTTGATGGAGATGGTGGAAATGCACCAACTATAAATGGTGGTACACTTGAAGCGAATACAAGCTATACTGGAATTCTTGAATTACTAAATGAAGCAGCAACACCTGTTGAAAATATTACGGAAGAAGTAGAAGAGGAAGCAGAAGACCATCAATTCTTTTTTCAATCAGATTTGTCCAACCTAAGCTTTATTTATAATGATACTGATGCAAACAATAATCCTATTGGCATAACTACTACATTGACTACTGGAGATACAGCAGCAGGAAATATTACTATTATTCTTCGACATGAACCAAACAAAATTGCCGCTGGAGTTTCTGATGGAGATATTTCGAATGCTGGCGGAGAAACAGATATCGAAGTAACATTCCCAATCAATGTTCTATAGAAAGTTAATCATACTTTTAATTACAATCTTGGCTGCTCTAAATAGTTTCAGCCAAGATTGTAATTTTACCTTAAATGGTCATGTTTTCGATGAAACTTCGAAATTGCCATTGTCTTTTGTGAATGTATTTATTCAAGAAACCGCATCGGGAACTACAACTGACGAAGATGGGAATTTTGCATTTGACAACATTTGTTTTGGTGAATACCATCTCAGCTTTTCTCACATTGGTTGCGACGCACAAAAAATTCACCTCGACATTACTAAAGACACTCTTATTAAAATCGGCTTGTTACATACACCTACCTCACTTGGAACGGTGGTCATCGAAGGCAAAACCAATGAGCTTATCAATCAAGCTAATCTATCCATAAGCAGACAAACCATCGAAGATAAGCTAAATGAAAACTTATCTGCACTATTAGAAAATGAAACAGGCGTTCATTTGATAAAGAACGGAAATGGAATTTCAAAACCGTCAGTCCACGGTCTCTACGGAAATCGCCTAATCATATTAAACAATGGAATCATTCAAAGTGGGCAACAATGGGGAAATGATCACAGTCCTGAAATTGATCCTTTTTCTGCGGATAAAATCGTTGTTTTAAAAGGAGCAAGTGCCATTGAATATGGAAATGGAAATCTTGGAGCCGTCATACTGGTTTCACCAAAACGAATTGAAAGAGAACCCCACCTCCATGGTCAGATCAATTATGCCTTTGAATCGAATGGTATCGGAAATAGTCTCAATGCAAGAATAGGGAAATATTCCTCAAAATTAGCTTGGAGACTAAATGGTACAGTTAAAAAATCGGGGGACAAAAAAACATCCCATTACTTTTTAAACAATACTGGAATTACAGAAACTAATCTTTCTATCCAATTAGAAAAATCTTGGAATGACAATCTTTATTTTGACTTTTATGGAAGTACTTTCAATACAACACTTGGAATATTAAGAGGTTCTCATATTGGCAACTTAACAGATTTAGAACAAGCCTTGTCCAAAGAAATTCCTTTTTTTACAGAAGAAAATTTTAGCTACCAGATTGAAGCACCAAGGCAAAATGTTTCTCATCACCTATTCAAAACCAAGGGAAAATATTTTATAAATGAAAATCAAAATGTTGAACTGGTCTTAGCAGGTCAAATAAATAATCGAAAGGAATTTGATGTACGTAGAAGCGGAAGAACAGATATTCCTTCATTAAGCCTAATTCAATATACAGGCAATATTGAATTAAAATACAGTAATGATTTCAGTAATCAATGGAAACTGACCCTAGGAAATCAAAACATCATTACAGACAACAGCAATAATCCAGAAACGGGTATCTTACCTTTAATCCCAGATTATTTATCATGGAAAAATGGATTCTTTGGCACCCTATCTAAATCAATAAATAAAAGTCATTTTAATTTCGGCCTTAGATATGATTTTGAATTTCAAAATGTTGCCACCATCAGCAATTCAACACCAAGAGAGATTGTTAGATTTGAAAATAAGTTCCATAACCTGAGTGGTCTATTTAATTATAAATATGATCTTCCTAACAAACAATCTGTAAGCTTCAATACTGGATACGCAACTAGAAATCCAGGCATCAATGAACTATACAGCAACGGATTGCATCAAGGAGTAAGTGGAATAGAAGAAGGAGATCACAAGCTTAATACCGAGAAGGCATTAAAAAACACCTTAGAGTATGAATGGTTTCCTAGCACAAGATTTTCTTTAAGTGCTTTAGCTTATCATCAAAATTTCAAAGATTACATTTTCCTTGAGCCACAGGATGAAATTCGCTTGACCATTAGAGGTGCATTCCCAGTCTTTAAATATGTTCAAACAGATGCACAGATTTATGGGCTTGACTTGTCTTCTCAATTTTCCTTGGGAAATTCATTTTTAAGCATGTTAAAATATAGCTATTTAAGAGGAGTAGAGTCAAAGGATGGAGCTCCATTGATTTTTATGCCACCAAATAGTTTTTTTGGTAGTCTAACTTATCGCGTCAAAAATCCTATCAACTTTTCAACAAAGCTTATTCTGGAGGACACAGAATTAGAAATAACCAACAAATTTGTTTTTGAACAAAAGAATTTGTTGCCGGATCAAGATTTTGTTGACCCTCCTTCCTCTTACAATCTCATAGGTTTGAAATTATCTTCCAATATTATTTTCTCAGGATACAAAATGAGATCATTTATAAAAATAGACAACCTTCTTAATCTCAAATATAGAGATTACTTAAATAGGCAGCGCTACTTTGCAGATGATACCGGCTTTAACTTAGCAGTTGGATTCAACTTCAAGTTTTGAATTTGAAACTAAGTCAAAGATTCTAAATAAATAATATTTTAGCTGATGAAAAATCAATAATTTAACTCATTCCTAGCTTTCATTTATATTCTATCCAGTTGTCTAAATTTCTTATGTGAACACAAAGTTTTTCCAAAACATCTACAAACATCCACTAATTACTCCTAGTGATTTAAACGTAATAATTAAGTGCCATCAAAAGGTTCATTTTAAAAAAGCTGAGTTTATTTTAAAAATTGGAGATCAAGCCAATGATTATTACCTCATTGAAAATGGCATACTGAGATCATTCGTATATGATTACAATGGAAATGAAATTACGACTAACTTTCATTGTCCAAATGATATTTCAACAGAATATGCCTCCCTTTTTCAGCGCCAAGCTTCAAATGAGAATATTATGGCAATCACAGATGGCTTGGCTTGGAAAATAACTTATGATTTATTTCAAAAGTTATTTCACCAAAATAATGGATTTAGAGAATGGGGTCGCAGTTGGCTTTCTCAACAACTTTTTATTTCTACCCAAAGGGCAATTGAAATGCACACAAAATCTGCTAAAGATCGGTACATCCAATTAATTCAAAATAACCCCCAGATTGTTCAAAACGCTCCAATAAAACATATCGCTACCTACTTAGGGATAACAGATACTTCGCTTAGCCGAATAAGAAAAGAAATTTTGTAGAAACAGGTATTTCCTGTCATATGGCAAGACTTACCTTTTACAGGCAATCTACCTTTGGTGCATATATTCAATAGCTTTGATCCTAATACCTAAGAAAAAATAATATGTCTATATTTTATCTTTTTATCCACCTTGCCTTCCTCTTTTTTTCAATATTTCAATTCAAATCTATTTTGGACACATCCCATCATGCCATCTATTAATCCCTTAGATTACTAAAAAAAGTTAATAAATTTCAAACTAACTAGTACCGCCTCTGAGTTTATGGATATTTTCTTTAATTAAAATTTTCAAACATAAATGATCTCAAACATACCTCCTTATACCCCAATCCTTTTCATACTGACAATTTGTTTTACGCTAGTAATTGTATTTTGGATACTGCGAGATGCCAACAACAAGTCAATTTCAAAGAAAGCGCATTGGATTATTCTTGGAATGATAATTTGGCTTTTATTTCAAGCTTTGGTAACAATAAGGGGATTATATTCAGGATATTTGGATTCAATACCACCAAACATATTATCCTTTGGTGTTATTCCCAATGTGTTGTTCATCCTCACATTATTTCTATCTAGTAAAGGAAAGGATTTTATAGACGTATTATCTCTAAATAAAATAACTTACTTAAGTCTTGCAAGAATTCCCATTGAGTTTGTTCTACTCTCATTATTTATGCACGACAAACTTCCAAAATCAATGACTTTTGAAGGAGTTAATTTTGATATCATCATGGGTTTGACAGCTCCATTTGTGATTTATTTTGGTTTTATCAAAAATAAATTATCATGGCGAAGTATATTAATATGGAATGTATTTGGCATTGGTTTGCTACTATCGGTTGTTCTCATTGGATTATTCTCTGCACCATTTCCATTTCAAAAGTTGGCCTTTGAACAACCCAATATTGCTTTGTTATATTTTCCTTTTAGTTGGCTACCAACCTTTATTGTTCCACTAGTCATACTTGGCCACTTCATTTCAATAAGACAATTACTTTTAAAAAGAGATGCTGCATTACTAACTTAAAGCCAAGCTTTAGAAATATTATTTGTATTACTACACTTCCTACCCCTACTCTAAATTTTCATTTTCTAAGAAATATGCAATTTATCCGACAATAAAATTCAAAATTTCTTCTTTTGTAGTGCCCTTGTAGTCATCAATAGATTGGCTGTAGATGGGGGTCCATAGGTCAATGGCTTCTTTTTATGGTCTCATAAGTACAACACACAAAAACCAAAACCATGAAAAATTTAATTCTAATCTTCGCTACAGTAATAAGCTTTACAACAGCATCTTTCGCTTCAAACATTGGAGATGGAACATTAGCGATCGTAAAGACTGCAAGCATAACATTGACTCTTGAGGATGAAGGTCAAAAAGAATTTATTGTTTCATCGGTTTTTGAAGCAGAGAATGACAACATTGCGATGGTTTTTGGAAATGATGTTTCAATGATCCAAGTGTTTAACAAAGAAGGCGAGTTGGAAATGATGTTTCCTGTTGGTTCTAAAGAAGTAAACTTAGGAATGAGTCTTTTCTCAGAAGGAAACTACAGAATGGGATTTATGGTAGAAGGTATCTCTGAGGTTCAATATACCAACCTACAAATCAAATAACAGACAAGTAATGTAATTAAATAAAAGGGTGTTGATCCTCTGATTCTTCGAATCAGAGGATTTTTTTTGTCCTAACCTTTAATTACTCGCACTGTCTTTTGAATATTTTTCCCAGCAATCCTCACAAAATAAACTCCGGAACTTAAATCATGAGTTGGAAGCTTGATCTCATGAATTCCTGAAGCATATTTTTGATTACTTACCACTTTTAATTCAAAACCAATTGCATTAAACAAACTGATTCTATAATGTTCAGATTTGGTTTCGAATTTTATATTGAAGTAATCAGAAAATGGATTAGGAAAAACATTTAAATCGATTTCAGCTAATTCAATTTCTTTGTTAGCACTAACAGGCGTACATTGTATCAAAGGTAAATATTGAAAATCATCAAATAAAACCTCTCTTACTTTGTCTTCTGGAATATCAAACCAATCCATCAACATAGTCGCATAGACCGATCTGAAATCATATTGCATGGGCACACCCTCATTAATTCCAACTTGAGGATCAATTTCTGGATTATCACCAATTATACCAGGATTAATGCAAGAACCAAAAACTATGATAGGTGCAGCTGTACCATGATCAGTTCCATTGCTTTGATTAGAGCGGATTCTTCTTCCAAATTCTGAATAAGTCATTCCAACTACTCTATCGTCCACACCCAATTGAACCAAGTCCTCTTGGAAAGCACATAATCCATCTGAAAGGATCCGCATCAAATTGGACTGATTACCTGCTTGTGGGTTTCCATCTATAACCTGGTTCGAATGAAGATCAAATCCTCCCAATTGAACAACATATATCTTGGTCTGCAATCCTCCTGAGATAAGTCGAGCAACGGTTTTTAACTTTTGAGCAAGCAAATTGTCATCCCCATACTTAGTAGAAATATTATTTCCTGCATTGGCAGCTGCCTTGATGGTATCGGAATAGGCATTCGTCTGCCTTGCAATATCTCTTACAAAATCAACTTCTCTGCCATAACAATTATTCAAAGCATCACCAGGTTCTCCCAAATTCACGGTTCCAGGATTAAAAGGATCTGTTACAGCCAAAGAGAAATTACTGATGGTTCCTTGACAAGTTTCAGAAACTATGGTTCCAATGGTCAAAGCAAAGGGATCTGGACAATCATTGTTTGGATATCCTTCCGGAAAATCATTATGATTCAAACCAAAATACCGTCCCATCCATCCTGTCGTTAAAAATTCGTCTGGTTCTGAAGCCGTATTCCAAATGTCAGTTGATCTAAAGTGTGAACGATTCTGATTTGGATAAGCCACACCTTGTAAAATTCCAAGCTTAGCATCGTCCCAAATATTTTTCAATTCCGCCATATTCGGATGTAATCCTACCGTGTCGCTAATTTTTATAATTGAACTTTCAGACACCAAGATATTCTGCCTCACATTCGCTAAATTATCATATTGATCGAGTGGAATAACGCTTGATAAGCCATCGTTTCCGCCCTGCAATTGAACCAATACCAAAACCTTATCATTCCCTTCTCCAATTACGTCGAATAATTTGTTTTTACCCACTGCCGTAAATGGGGTACCACCTACAAAAAAAGGTAAGGACATTGCACTAGTAGCTTTCAAAAAATTTCTTCGTTTCATGTTCTTGTCTTTTTTACATCAATTGAAATTCTGGCATCTCCAGCATGGCAACAAACAAAGCAACCAACTTATTATTAATCGCTTGCTGTTTAGCCAAATCTGTAGGATCACTTAAAAATTCTGTATACTCAACAGTCCATTCAAAATCGGGCAAACCAGGAATAATAATTTCTTTGAGATAATCTTTTTGAGATTCGGAAATTGGATATGAGAAAAGATTATTGGCAATCCCATAGATTAGATCATTTGGATCTAGTGCATTTTCTAATGTCGAAATGTAATCGATTACATTGATAAGTTGAGGAATATTAGCCAAGCCACCATTAAAGTTAACTGGTCCTCCTGCGACCAATGAGGTAGCAGTTTGGTTTCTTGATGGTAGTAAAAATGTATTAATCCAAGTTCTATAATATTGTGGTTCTTGATAATAAGCTTTCCATCCTGCTACATCCCCATGACCAAATATTTGCATTTCTAATTCAGCTGCAAAAATGTAAAAGACAGTCGAGAAAAAATAATCATTTGCAGGATCTCCATTCAAAGACAAATTCAATCCTTTGGTTGCGGAAATAATAAAATCACAAGGATTCTTAATCATACACCCTATTGCTTCTTCGCTATAGAAATGTTCGCTCGACAATAAGGTTTTGATGGCTCTTTCAACTTCATAATCATCTTCTCTCATTATTTGAGCCATCGGCTCTATAATATTGAACTCAATTTCTTCATCAATTTCATGATTGATAAAATATCGATAAAGCTTCCTGCAAATAAATTTAGAAACTACCTCCTGCTCAAAAATTACATCAATTAAATTAGCATATTCATCGCTACCTGCATTCTCAATTACAACATTATCAAATCTGGCTGACAATTGTTTTGAACCAGTATCATGTCTTGCGGATCGGAAAATGGACTCAAGTGTTACATTGAGAGCCTCGCTGTTAATCTGCCAACCCGTTAACACCCTTGCCATGCTTTCAACATCCTGTTCTGTAAAAGTTGTGTAATCACCTGGCCCAGCAACATCTCCTTTACCTACAGTGAACAACTCCAACAATTCACGTGCATAATTTTCATTGGGTGCTTCCTTGGTATTTTCATTTCCGTTGAGATACAGCAACATGGCCACATTAATGGTTATTGCCTTTGTAAGATCTCTAAAGTTTCCTTTTGCATGATCCTCAAGAACTCTTGAATATTGGTAGTAATTTAAAGCAACTCTGAAATCCGAAACTACAAAATGATTATGCCAAAACATCCATAGTTTAGGCATGAGATTAAGCTCTGATCGCATCATATTTACTACTGGCCAAGCAACTACAGATCGCTCACGAAAATTTAAAATCTCTTGCAACAAACCATTATCTGCTACATCAGGCAAAGGTGGTTCATTTACCCAAGTCTCACCATAAGTTACAAATGGATCAGTAAAAACTGGAAAAATATCAAAATCTGGATTTGGCGAATCCAATGTATAGATTACAGGTGGAGGACTAGGAACAGCATTTTCAAATAATTTATTGACCGTTTCTTCCATACCTAAATTTAGGGCTTGTGATATCATCGATTGGTCTGGACCGAAGGTGGTCCTTCTCATTAAATGACTAGCTTGCTGAATTGTCCAAGGACCTGAATAAGGAGCAAGTGTGCCACTTGGAGGGGTAAATGGTTTTTTGGCATTGTTCTTCAAGATCTTCAATTTGGAAAATCCAATGGAAGAAGTATTAGAATTGCTATTCATAAAACGTAAGTTTGATCGTTAGACCTTTCAAAACTGAAAAGGTTTAAAAAGGTGAAATATTCTCAATTTACGAATACACTTAGGTAAGATGATGAAGATTTGATGCATTATTTTTTAAAATAAGCAAAAGCTGGTAGGGATAGATTTGCAAAGTAGTAGAAACCAACTCCCAGCCCAATTCACCGTGTCTATTGAGCACTTCCTCCATCTTATCTTCAGGAAAATCTTGATTAAAAGTGCTGATCGGCTTAATTTTTATGGTTTTATAAAAAAATTTATTCAATTCCATTTCGAACATATTTTATTAAATAATTAGTAGAAGCAAGTTACAGAACTCTAAAAAACCACCCTATTTTTTGTTAGTTCCGCTAGTCTAAGTACCTTAACAAACGAATTAGAAACCAACATGAAGAAACTTATCCTAAAATCCATCAGTTTTTTTGTCATTTTCCTAACACCAATGATCTCATTTTCTCAAGAAAAAGGTCTTGATGAAAGAATTGATGAAGCATTCAAACCTATAGCAGACGCAGCAGGAAACATTGTTTTTTTCCAAATTGGAGGCGTTCCCTTTGTATTATTGCTTTTGGTATTTAGTGCACTTTTTTTTACAATAGTTTTTGGCTTTCCAAATATTAGATTCTTTGGAAAGGCTGTAAATACCGTTCGCGGAAAATATGATGAAATTGAGCACTATTCAGGAGATGACAAAGCTTTTATCAATCAACCAGACGGTGATAATCCTGACACCATCAGAGATGAAAGCCAAGAAGGAGAAGTTTCACACTTCCAAGCTTTAGCTACTGCAGTTTCTGGAACAGTCGGTAATGGAAATATTGCAGGGGTTGCTTTGGCCATTGCACTAGGGGGCCCTGGTGCAACTTTTTGGATGATTATTTGCGGATTTTTAGGAATGTCAACAAAATTTGTAGAATGTACATTAGGGGTACAATACAGAGATGTAGACAGTGATGGGGTAGTATATGGAGGACCTATGTATTACATCAGCAAAGGACTTAAAGAAAAAGGCTTTGCTACTTTAGGTAAAATAAGCGCAATATTCTTTGCAATCTTTTGTATTGGTGGTTCTTTTGGCGGCGGTAATGCTGCACAATCCAATCAAGCAACCATCGTTTTAAAAGATTTATTAAATCTTGAAAGTACAGGTGCAGGGACAATGATTGGAATCATCATGGCCATCTTAGTAGGTGTCATCATAATCGGTGGGATCAAAAGAATTGCAGCCGTTACTGAAAAGGTAGTCCCATTTATGGCAATATTATATTTATTGGCATGTTTGTATATAATCCTAAGTAACTTCACCTTGATCGATGATGCATTTGGCGCCATATTTAGTGAAGCTTTTAATCCAAAAGCAATGGGAGTTGGTGGAGTCATAGGAGTTTTACTTGTCGGTTTCCAAAGAGCTGCATTTTCCAATGAAGCTGGTGCAGGTTCTGCTTCAATAGCGCATTCAGCTGTAAAAACAAAATATTCTGCTTCTGAAGGCTTGGTTGCTTTATTAGAACCATTCATTGATACGGTTGTAATTTGTACCATGACAGCGTTGGTAATCATCATTTTTAATTCTGGAGGAGTATTTGAATACGGAGGAGATGGTTCTGGAAAAGTTTTAATCGATGGAGCATTGTATGAAGGAGCAGGAATTACATCGAAAGCTTTTGCACAGTACATTCCTTTTTCCAATGTATTCTTAACAATAGCTGTTGTACTCTTTGCTGTTTCTACCATGATCTCTTGGTCATACTATGGTCTTCAGTCATGGAAATTCTTATTCGGAAGAGGTAAAGCAGCTGATTTAACCTATAAATTATTATTCTTATTGTTTATCGTTATTGGATCTGCCGCTAATATGAGTTCCATATGGGGATTCTCAGATGCAATGATATTTGCAATGGTATTTCCCAACATGATTGGACTTTACTTCTTGTTCCCTGTAGTGAAGAGAGAGTTAAATAGGTATCTAGAAGCAATCAAGACTAAAGTAAAATAAAATTATTTCAACACCCGAAATCGGTTGACCTTCATAACCTGAGGGTTAGTAACCAAAACTTTTTTCTCCCTCCATCTCAAGTAGGTGGAGGGAGTTTTTAATTTATGGAAATGAATCCTTCTCAAAACTTCGTATATAAAATATTATTAATATTTTCGAGGCTGAGAGTGATTTAACCATGCATTGTACCGCATTTCTTTTATTAGGATCAAATTTGGGTGATAGATTTCAAAATCTTTCATACGCACGCTCTTTATTAGCAGACAATAATTTAGAAATTATTCAAAAGTCAAGGATTTTCGAAACTGCTGCATGGGGGAATGAGGATCAAAATAATTTCTACAATCAAGCTATCTTGATTGAAACCTTACTTTCCCCTCTCCAATTATTAGAAAAATGTCAAGAGATTGAATCCAAAATAGGTAGAAAGATATCTGAAAAATGGGGCCCCAGAATCATTGACATCGATATTGCTTACTATGAAAATCTTATCATTGAACTCAAGGAATTATCTATCCCTCAAAAATTAATTGAAAAACGCAAATTTGCATTGGCTGCCCTAGCTGACATTGCACCAAATAAAATTCATCCGATTTTATTGAAAAATAATACAGACATGTTACTGGATTGCGATGATCATCTCAAAGTATATCCAATCCATGACTAAGACCCAAATTCCATATAAATATGTAGTCATTGAAGGCAATATCGGAGCTGGTAAAACTTCTTTTTGCCAAAAAATGGCCTACGACTATAATGTAAGTTTGATCCTCGAACAGTTTACCGATAATCCTTTTTTACCTTACTTCTATAAAGATCCTGAAAGACACGCTTTCACTGTAGAATTGTTTTTCATGACCGAGCGATATAAACAAATGCAAAAAAGCATGCAGGCTGCTGACATGTTTCACGACTTCTATCTCTCCGATTATGCTTTCATTAAAACTTTACTTTTTGCAAGAAAAAATTTGGAAGAAGAAGAATTCAAATTATTTCAAATGCTTTATAGTATAATGGAGAAAAATTTTCCGAATCCAGATCTTCTGGTTTACTTTCATAGAGATACCGAGATTTTAATGCAAAACATAGAAAAAAGAGGGAGAAAAATTGAAGTAGATATCAAATCAGATTATTTAAAAAAAGTCCAGGATTCCTACTTTGAATACTTTCGTGACATTACCTCTTTTCCTGTTCTTATCATTGATCTCAAAGAATTGGATTTTATAAAAAATAATGCGGGCTATCAAATGGTATTAGAACTAATTGCAAAAAAATATAATCCTGGAGTGCATAGAATAAGCTTAAACATTTGATCAAATAGCTCATATTCCTTTTTATCCACATCAAACAAAAAAAGCAGCTTGCAAATAAATGCAAACTGCTTTCATGTAAATATCAAAAAGTATTTTTAATTGCCTTCGTTCTTTACTGCATCTTTTACCTTGGCACCAGCATCCTTTACTCCTTCTTTTATTTTGGATCCAGCTCCTTTAATTTTATCACCAGCTCCTTCAATTACATCTTTTACCTTTTCTAAGAAAACCCTAATTCTGTTTCCATCCTTATCAAGAAACACTCCATTTTCTCCAATCGTAAATTCTCCTTTTTTGTAATGAACTTTACCATTTTGATCCACTAGATCACCTGCTGCATTTACCATTAATTTTGCTTCAGTACCAGCAGCTGTTGCAGCATCAGTTACTGCCCCTGCAGCAGTATTAGCAGCATCTTGTTCTGTAGTAGTTGAGTGCGAATGATCACCTGAATGAACAGTACCATCAGCATGAGTATGAGTATTACTTGTGCTTGTTGTAGCAGTGGTGCTAGCAGAGTTGCTAGTGGTCGTTGCAGTTGTTGTTGTTTCCGTAGCGCTAACTTCTGCCTTTTCACTTGACTTGCCTGGTCCCATAAGGAAATACCACAATCCACCTAGAATTAAAAGAGGCAATAAAAACTTTAAAATGCCTCCTCCACCAGACTTTGCTGGCGCTGAACTAGCTACTCTATCTGAGTTGTTGGTGTTAGCAAAACCTAACATACCTCTAGCATCTGCAGGTATTCCTTTAGAAATATAATCTCGTTGCCCTGATAACATATTTTTAAGCCCAACAGCATCTAATGCTTTGTTCTTAATTCTTTTGCCAATAAAATTGATAACAATAGGTGCCAAAAGTCCCATTAATGAACCTGATGAACTTCTGCTCAAGCCAGTAACTTTCCCTAGAATATTCATAATAGAACCAAGATTACCTCCAAAAATTGAAGACAATAAGCCATTTCCTGTGTCCATTAATCCTTTGGATTTATTCCCACCTAGGATTCCTCCTAAGTTATCAAGTAACCCTCCGTTATGTCCACCTTTTGTAATTAAGTCTAAGAGTGCACCTGCTCCATCGTTGCTTGATCCTTTGTTAACAATCCCTCCGATAAGAGTTGGCAACATTGAGCCTAATGCTGAACTAGTTTCGCTTTTATTTATGCCTGCTAGTCCTGAGATCTGTCCTAGTAGTCCATCATCAAGATGATCCGTAACAGATTGTAATAGATTGAAAGCCATTTAATCTAATATTTAATAAATGTTAATTAATTGAATTTAATAAGAGTACCTTTTTAAAGGTCATATAAGTTTATTCGTTTCGGCCGGGTAGTTACTATTTAGACGAATAGAAGATATAATGTCACTAAGAATTAATACTATATTTATACATTAAGCAAATAACAGAATCAATTCTTTCACAAAATTACCTTTTCTTACCTATTTTATGAAAATCCTACACACAGCAGATTGGCACATTGGGAAAATTCTTCATAAGCATTCTTTAAAAACTGAAATTGAATCATTTTTTGGTTGGCTACTCACCATCATTGAAACTGAAAAAATTGATTTACTTATCGTTTCAGGTGACATATTCGATCTCGCTAATCCATCATCAAAAGATAGAGCTAGTTATTACCGAGTACTTTCACAACTCACAAAACTCAATGTTCAAATTATCATCACTGGAGGAAATCATGATTCCATAAATTTACTTAATGCACCCCAAGATCTGCTAAGCCATCTTTCAATACATGTAATCGGTGGAGCTAAAGAAAATCTGGAAGATGAATTGATAGAAATTTATAATACTCAAGGTAAATTAGAATTGGTGGTTGCAGCAGTACCCTACCTAAGAGATAAAGATCTTCGAAATATTAATACTGATAAGAAATATCATGATAGAACCGAAGCAGTTAGAGAGGGCATCAAAGGTCATTATTTTGCACTAGCAGAAATTTGTTCTAAAAAATATACTGATATACCTATTATTGCAATGGGTCACCTCTATGCAAAAGGTTCTATTACAAGCGATAGTGAAAGAGAAATACAAATTGGAAATGCTGCAGCTGTTGAATCCAATATCTTTTCTCCCATTTTTGACTATGTAGCTTTGGGGCACATACACAGACCACAAGTAATTGGCAAAAATGAATATATTAGGTATTCGGGTTCACCAATTCCCTTAAGTTTTTCCGAAAAGGAAGATATCAAATCAGTGGTCATTATTGATATTAAAGAAAAACAAAAAGTAGAGATCAAAATAAAAACCATTCCCAAACAAAGAGAATTAAAAAAGTTTGTAGGATCTCTTCAAGAAGTGCAGACTTATTTGGAAGCATACAATCCTGATTTCGCTTTAACTTCCTTTGTTGAAATAGAAATAACAGAAGATACTTATAGCTCAGTAAAAATTGCAGAAAAAGAAGAATTGGTAAGCTCTTTTGCAGAAAATACAAATTTCAAAATACTGAAATCTAAAATAAATTTTAAAACAGGACAGAACAATACCGCAGATCTTTTCACTCAAGGTGAAAATATAGAGGATCTTTCACCAAGTGAAGTGTTTAACAAGAGACTAGAATCTGAAGATTTAGATGAGGCAAGACTCAAAATGCTGAAAGAAGCTTTTCTTGAAATTTTAGAACAAGTTCAAGAAACAGAGTCATGAAAATAATAAAAATTAAATTCAAAAACATTAACAACCTTAAAGGTGAACATGAGGCCATACGCTTCGATCAAGATCCTTTAGCATCAGCAGGGATTTTTGCCATTACAGGTCCAACAGGTTCAGGCAAATCCACACTGCTAGATGTCATTACTTTATCCCTTTTTAATCGAATTCCAAGATACAATCGAGGTATAAGTAAAAAAGAAATTGAAAGTCTAGGTTCAGTGGTTACTCACCACACCAATGATGCTTTTGCCTCAGTAGAATATGAAATCAAAGGAAATAGATTTACCTCCGAGTGGAAAGTTTCAAAAAATAGACACGGAAAATTTAAAGACTATGAAATGTTTCTTTATGATTCTTCAGGCAAACCTATAGATCTCAAGAAAAGTGAAGTACCAGCAAAAAACGAAGAATTAATAGGACTAGAATACAATCAATTTATTAAGTCAATATTACTCTCACAGGGTCAATTTTCTAAATTTTTACAAGCTGATCAAAACGAAAGGGGTCAACTGCTGGAGAACATTACTGGCACTTCTATTTATAGAAAAATTGGAAAGAAAGTTTTTGAAAAACAAAAAGATTTTAAACAAAAGCTAGAAACTAAAAAAGAAATTCTTGCCAATTTCCAAACACTAAAGGATGAAGAAATAAAATTAATTAAACAAGAATTAGCAGAAGCAACCAAATTAAAATCAATACTGGACGAAAAGTTAAAAATTCTAAGTAACAATATCCAGGTCAAGAAAGACTTAAAATCCACAACTTTAACCATCGAGCAATTGCAATCTACTGCTCAATCACTAAAGCTAAAGCAGGAAAAGTTTTCTCCAAAACAATCAAAACTAAAAATTCACAACAAACTAGCTCCTATAAAAGATGACATTGCGCTCTATATTGACGCAGATCAAAACCGGCTAGCAACAAATAAGAACCTTAATGAATACCAAGCGCAAATGGCTATTGCGAGGACTGGCTTGAAACAAAGTCTTAGTTCAATGTCATCACTATGCAAAACCAATGTAGACAAAGAAAACTTCATGCAAATCATGAGGGATTTTGAAAATGAAATTATTGCATTGGATAAGGATCTCGATAACTGCAAATCTAAAGGTTTAGAGATCAGAGAAAGAATCGGAAAACAAAGTGAACATTACAAATATTCATTAGATCATAATCCACAGCTTGCCATTGAATTTCTAGAAAATAAAATTAGCCAACGTAAGATAGACCTAAAAAATGCCAACATCAGTACAAAAGCCAACAGCGAAGAAATTAAAGAAACACTCAAAAAACAAAAAGAAATATATGATCAAGTACTTTTGATCAAACATGACCTCGATCAAATCGTAGAATTAAATGCTACTAATCTTAATGCACAAAAAAAGTTAACAGAACAACAAAATATCATCACAGAAAAAACTCCAATAAAGGACAAATCTGAAAAATTAATCAAATCCCTAAGCGATCAAATTACACTCCTAGAAAAAAGTAAAGAAAATGCGATAAAAATTGCTAGTCTAGAAGAGCACAGAAAAACTCTTATTGATGGCGAAGCATGCCCTCTTTGTGGTTCCCTCGAACACCCCTATTCTATACATCAGCCAGAAGAAGACCAACAAAAAATAAACAATCAAATAACAATTATTAAAAGTGAAATAAATCAACAAGACATAGAATTAAAAAACTTAATCAAGACACTAAGTACTTCTGAGGCTAGTATCAAAATAATTAAAACAAACCTTTTAGAAAACCAACAAAAAATTAATGAAATTCAACAATCTTTAGACAAAAAAACAAGGGTCATAAAAAACAAAACAGAAATTGACAATCGAGAAATAGAAAACACAATCAAGAATTTAGGAATTAAGATTAATCAACTTGAAGATGCAGTAAATGCCATAGAAGAACTAAGAAGGTCTGCCGACCTTAAAGATCTATTCCAAAACCTAAAGACAGAACTCAACAAATATCAAGAGATAAAAAATTTAAGATTTAGCAAATTTGAAGGTGACAAAATTGGTCCCATCACCAATAAAATACAAAATGATTTTCAAAAATTTAGTGAAAGCATTACAAGATTAGATGAGGCAATAGAAATTGAAAGCAAGGATTTAAATCGAGCCTTGGATTCGCTTGAAAAACACAAAATCAAACTACAACCAAAATTAGAATCTCTTGGATTTAATTCTATTGATGAGATGAATGAAAACTTCCTTTCTGAAGAAGAAGCCAATAAATTATTAGCAGAAGAAAATATACTTACTAAGTCTTGGACACAAAATGAGACAAAACTAAAATCTGAAGCCGAAAAATTAAATTTATTAATTTCTAAAGACAAACAGAAAGAAAGAAACTTAGAAGAACTACTAAAAGAATATAAATTAGAAGAAAAACAGCGAGATCAATTAAGTGAATTGATAGGTCAAAAAAACAACCAACTTAATATTGACAAAGAAAATAAAAACAACCAAAAATCTCAACTGAAAGAAATTGAAAGCCTAGCTAAAGAGGTAGACAAATGGTCTTTAATGACTCAAATTATTGGCGATGCAACAGGAAATAAATTTGCTAATTTCTCGCAAGGATTAACCCTTCAAAATTTACTGGTTTATGCTAATCAACGATTAACAAAGTTATCAGATAGATACCTATTAGACATACCCGTGGATGGAGGCCCTCTTAGAGTAATGGATCAATATCAAGGAAATTCACATAGATCAGTATCAACTCTTTCAGGAGGAGAAAGCTTTTTGATCAGTCTTGCTTTAGCCTTAAGTCTATCAGACATGGCATCAAGAAATGTTTCTATTGAAAGTCTATTTATTGATGAAGGCTTTGGCACTTTAGATCAAGAAACGCTTGATATTGCCATGAATACCCTAGAAAAATTACAAACTGAAAGTCAAAAAATGGTTGGAGTTATATCACATGTTGAAGCACTTAAAGAGAGAATAGCAGTCCAGATTAAATTAGAAAAAAATGCTCAAGGGTTCAGCAATATACAAGTCGTACAAAACTAAAAACCTGGAACTCTCGGATTATCATAGTCTGAACCTTCAGGACTTATATAACTGACTGAAATTTCGAATCCCCCAAGAGAATTTGCTGCCAATCGAAGTTCTGATAAGGTAAAATCATAAGAAACACCAATCATAATATTCTGTTTCTCAAACATTGCAGAGACAATCAAGCCTTCTAAATTGGCCCCTCCTATACTATTGGCTATTCGTAAATGCGAACCTACCCTAAAACCGGACTCAGCCAAATGAATAAGGCTATAAGAAAATGAACTACCAATCATCATCAAATAAGACGGACCTTGTTTATGAAATACAAAAGATGGAATAATTCCCAAGTCAGAATTGAGTAAAATTTTTGACCCCCCATTTATCGTTAGCCTTCGCAAATATTTATCATAGATGGTTCCATAATTCGATATTGAAGGTGTATTGATATGGGACATAGAAATTGCCCCGTGAGCACTTAACTTTCTTGAAGCCACTCCAGACCAAGCTATGCCTAAATTTAAATCAGGATATACTCCTGTTTTGTAATCTTGGTCTGTTGGTATAGGCTCACCACTTGGTAAGCTGGTATCGACTTGTAAATTCGGAATAACAAATTGTCTTCCGAACCAAAGATTTCCCCACTCCACTGAATTTTGACCAAAGCCCAATTGAGTGCCAATACTTAGATAATTGCTAAACTTTCGGAATGTACCTTTTGATAACTGCATATTGTAACTGGCCCCAAGATATCCCCTTGTTTGCTTGAATTCTCCTTCACCGGCAGTATCTTGGATAAACATTCCGCCCATCGTTAAAACATTCTTTTTTGTTGGATTGAACTTATAATCAAAAGAGGCATAAGTTGTTTTATAAGAATTTTGAAAGCCAACCAATGAGTACCATTGATCACGATAATTCACCGTCAATTTGTATGATCCTTGAAAATGACCAATTAGTGCTGGATTCAGAGCATTCGCTGTTTGATTAAATTGACTAAACACTGGGTCTTGTGAATAGCAGCTTGCAAGAAGAAAAAACATATACAATACTTGAACTAGTAACCTTCTAATCATCGCAACAAAGTTATACTTCCTTCTAAATAACCTATTTCTCCATTCAATTTCTCAATCTGCACCTTCCAAATATAGACCCCTGAATCCACTTCTTGTCCATTGAAAGTTCCATCCCAAACTAGATATTGATTATCATCCGGAATTTCAATCTCTTCAACCGATAGAATTAACTCTCCCCAACGATCAAAAATTTCAAAGTTCATCACCTTTACTCCTTCTTTTCCAAAAATTATCAGCTTATCATTCCTATTGTCAGAATTTGGAGAAAAACCGGTAGGTACAGAAATAAAACTATCATCAATGACATTAATATTATATCTATTGGTTGAATACTTACATCCATTTGCATCCCTAACAGTCAAATCAACAAAGAAATTTGTTGTAACAGACTCGATTGTTGGGCCAGGACAATCATAACAAGACAATTCAACTTCAGGTGATGAAACCTCCCAAATATAATTGGTTAAATTATTAGCATTGGTCATAAATTCCAATTCCAAGCTCGATCCAAACAATACTGTTGTATCAGAAGGTAAACTGACAAATATTTCATCTGTTTCCATAATTACAAGATTGTTAAAAATCAATTCACAGCCATTGCCATCTATTGCTATGAGCTGATAAGTACCTGCTGCTAAACCAGTGATTGAGGTATTGTCAAAATAATTAATTGAATCTAAGATGAAATTATACGGCATGGTACCGCCATTTGCCAATATATCAATGGATCCTGTTTCCGTCATAAAGCACTCCGTTTTAAAAGTCTGATAAGCTAACTCAAAAGGATCCTCTGGTTGTTCAATTTCAAAACTCTCCTCAACTGTACAGCCATGTGCATCGGTAACAATTACCTCATATATACCAGCACTGAGATTTGTAATCGTATCAGATATAGAACCATTGTTCCATTCAACTTCAAAAGGAAATGTGCCTCCAAGAATTTCACCATCAATCTCTCCAGTTTCTTCTTCAAAACATTTAACATCTTGCACGTCGCCAACGAACTGCAATTCTTCAGGTTGTATCAAGGCAAAGTCATTAACCAATGTGCAAAAGTTTTGTTGATCTGGCACTTGATCTGTCACTGTAACGGAATATAGGCCCGCTGAAAGATCTGATGCAATGTTATTTTGCAACATGGTTATGTTTTCAGACCACTCAATTACAAGATCGCCTTCACCCCCTGAAACCTCGATTCCAAAAGAACCATTTTCATCACCAAAACAATCCAAAAGATTTATAGTATCAACATTTATTATTATGGCTGGGGGGCTCGGAAGATAGATCGAATCTTTATGTCTGCAGCCATAACCATCAACAAGCGTGTATTGATAGGTAGAATCACCAGCCAGGTTACCAATTGCCTCTTCAGTATTACCATCCTCCCATATGATAACCCTATCTGGTTCTTGCAGCTCTACTCCATTTTCATATATGGTTGATCTTAAACTTATAATTCCATTTTCAATATTAAAACAATCTGGTTCACGCAAATCAAATTCTATTTCCAAATCAGGATAAAAGTCAATGTATATGGATTCTAATTGCTCACAATTATTATCATCAGTAATAGTTAGCTCATAAAAACCTACGGGAATATCTTCAACCTCAATTCCATTAATTCCAGAACCCCAATTAACTTCAAAAGGAGCCTGACCTCCCATGATCTCTAATTCTATTTCTTGAGAAAGTTCACCACCACATACTGCCAAAATGGTATCTTGGATTAATTCTATTTCCAATCTTTCCTCAATAATGATTTCATTAGAAATGGAACAACCATTGTCATCTGTTACTGTTAGGTTATACGTGCCTGGGAAAAAATTTACTTCGGCTGTATTTTCATTGGTATCTTCCCACTCATAAGAATAATCCGGGGTCCCTCCACTAATATTAATTTTAATACTACCCTGCTCTCCATAACATGGAGGTTGCTGTGCATCAATTTCAGCAAATACCAATGGTTCAGGATCAACGATTGTTATACTCTTTTCATAATTACAACCATCTCCATCGGTTATTGTAAAAAAGTAAGTGCCCATGGCAAGATTCTCTTGAATAAACTCCTCCGACAGATTTTGCCATAAAATAGAGTATGGCTCACTTTCTGATTCAAGAATATTTATTTCAGCAACTGCATCACTCTCTCCAACACAACTGATCGACTGACCAAGAACATTATATTGAATGTCTTCTGCCATTGGAATAACAACAGTTTCTACCGTTGAACACCCATCAGAATCTACTACACGCAATAAGTATTCTCCAGCTGGGAAAAAGTTAAATTCTCCAGTTATATTTTTTTGTCCATTGACATAATAGTTAATAATCCCACCATCGAAAGCTGTTGCTGAGGCAATGATTTTACCATCATTTCTTCCTATACAACTTGGAGCAATTGTTTCTATAAGATCAATGGCTGGTCCATTCATACAAGGGGGAGTTGTGCAAGAAATCGAATCCAAACTTGTTGTACAAAACTCGTTCGACGCTGCAAGATAAAATACCTGATCGGTTCCAGCTTCTAACCCTTCGAAAATAAAACTGGTCCCCATTGTTTCAAAGAAAGGGGGCACAAAATTTTGGCTTATATTATAAAACAAGGCATCAGGTCCAAGGTCTTCCCACTGAACTTCTATGGAGGAAGGTGATAAAACCTCACAGGTCAAGAAACTTGGTATTTCTGGAACCGGATGAACTTCTACTCTTATCTCCTCATAACTTGTACATCCATAAGAATCCGTAACATTTAATTTGTAGGTTACATCCAAGTCAGGTGACACAAAAGTATTGTCACATTCAGTACAATTGATGTTGTAGTTAGGCGACCAAACATGATTTACTTCATAACTTGATCCAAAATGCATAGACCATGAACCTAAATAGCTTTGATCATTTGCAATATCCAAGGTAGAAACACTATCTGATTTCATCAATAATTGCCAACTGCCATTGGATGTTGCTCCTTCAATTAATAATTTATTCCAATCACCTTCCGGTAAATAGCTTCCTGTATAATTTTCATTTCCAGTAAATACTGTTCCTAGGTTTGCATTCCCATTATTTATATTTACACCGGCATCTACAGTAAAACAGGTGTTGTAAAATGCATCTATACAGACTGAATTATTTGGATTGGTCTCACAAATGGCTGGCTTAACCCTTAATCCATTGTTTGTAGATAATTCCAATATTTGACCTTGCGGTGCTTTGAGAAACAATTCGATATCTGTAAGATTTCTTGAAACCAAGGTATCAATACAAACCATTGTTAGGATTCCTCCATTCAGGTCTGTAACATCAACGTCTTGTACATTAATTGTACTTGTATAAGATACACCAGATTCTTCAAGAATAATTTCATCCGTACTAATGAAAGTCATTGGTTCAACTTCTTCTAGTGGTGGATCATATTCAGGAACCAGTCGCAAAATCGCGTTGGCACATATAGATGTATCTACTGGAAGCATCACTTGCGTCAAGCGATTATCTCTAATTTTTATTTTTACGGTGTCCCGTTTACAGACAGATCTCTGAATATCTAAATATATATATTCTTCACCTTCAACAATATTATCTTCGATGGCTTCAAAAGTAATAGTAGCAGAAGTTTGTCCTGCCGGAATTGATATGTTGCCAGGTAAAGCTAAAAAGTCAATTCCAGAATCTGCCTGATCCGGGAAGCTTCCATTGGGAAGACTAGTAATAGGAATATTTGTATTTGAATTTCTTGGCGATGGAATTTCAATGACCATTTCTGCAACCGAACAACCTTCAGCAATTGACCCATCATTACTTTCACTATGGAGATTTACGCTAAGTGATGGAGAATACAGGCTTGACCCCTCTAAAAATACAGCAGAATCAAAATCTTGATCTTTGACATCCGCGATGGCTAGTTTGATAGTATATTCTTCACAAGGGATCACAGCAGCCTTTGCAATAAAGATATCCAAATAGGCATCAAACACTGGAAATTCATTAGTTGGAACTTCGTTGTAATATTGACTAAATGCAAGTGATCCATTAATACCAGAACAATTTGCAACATCAATAGCACCAAGCGTTCCAATAGAACCACTATTGACCGTATTGATAGCCACGTTATCCATTAAAAATGTATTTCCACTTGGATCATTTGGATCAGGAACTCTGGCAATATTCAATGCATTGTAATTACCACCATCTGGGTTAGGTCCTGAAATAAAAAATCCAAATACATCATTAAAGTCAGAACAGACAAATTCTGGATATTCCTCAGAGGCAAACACATACCTAAATCTCAATGTATCAGACTCTGGCACAAACTTTATTTCATAACGGGCGATATCTAATATCGTACTGCTATCTCCAGCTATCAATTGAAGATCATCATCTTCCAAAGAAAGGTTTGATGTCCCGCCTTTTGCATTGGTATTATCATTATTCTCCTCCTCTATTGTTTTAACAAAACCTGTGGAAAGTACTATTCCTCTTTCTAATCCGATATAAGAAGAACCATTTGAGAAAACACCTACTGCCGAATTGGTGCCATTATATATTATTTCATTTAGCTCAACACCAGTTCCTAATAATACATTTTCAACTATATTAATAGGGGTAAAAGGAGATTCCTCTGCGGATTGAATGGAGATTTGAGCCAATGCCACATTGGATAAGCAAATTAGGCTTACCATCAATAATAGTAATATTTTGATATTCTTTTGCATTTGTTTTTTGCCAAGTAATTCGCTAGGGATGTAAATATTAGCCCATGAGTAAGAATTTATCACGGCTAACGAACTGTTTATCGAAAAACTATATTAAGCGTCCTGCTTTAGTTTAACTTTGGTGATTCATATTAAATATGAAATACAAATATATGCGTTCATTTTTGAAATTAGTATTCACATCGTGTTTAGGTTCGATTTTAGCGATATTTTTTTTACTCATTATAATTTTAACAATAAGTTTAATTTCCACTTCTGGTAAAAAGAATATCCCTAAAGACGCGGTTTTGTTGCTTGATTTTGAAGGATTGATGCCTGAAAAAACGAATAATGTCAGCCAAAACAATCAATTTAATTTTAATCCAAAAAGTGCAATTGGAACCTTTAAAATCATAGAATTAATCAAACATGCAGCATCAGATGAACGAATTTCTCAAATTGTTATAAATTCAGAAAACAGTCAAATGGGTTTTGTTTCAATGACTCATTTAGCAGAAGCTTTGAATTATTGTCGTGAAAACAGCAATAAACCCATATATGCATATGGAGACTTTTTTACTCAATCAGGTTATATTTTGGCTTCAGAAGCTGATTCTATCTTTTTGAATCCACAAGGAGGTATTGATTTAAGAGGATTTGGCGTAATGAAATCCTTTTCAAAAGATTTTTTAGAAAAATTAGGTATAAAAATGAATGTCTTCTATGCTGGAGAATTTAAAAGTGCTGCAGAAGTCTATTATAGAAATGACATGAGTGAAAACAGTAAGAAACAGACTCGAGAATATCTTAATGCGCTACACAATAGCTTCGTTGACATTATTGCAGAGAATAGAAACATTGACAAAGCTGTACTTTCTGATGGAATAGACAACTATTCATTTAGTAACGCACAATCTTCATTACAAAAAGGAGTTGTCGACGAATTACTCCATTGGTTTCAATTAGAAGACAAGATTAGAAAAAATTTAGGTCTTTCAGATGGAAAGAAAATTAACTACATCAAACTTTCAGAATATGATAAGAAAACCAATCTCTCAAAAAATAAAAAGTCTGCTAAAGATAAAATAGCTGTTGTATTTGCCGAAGGTGAAATTAGATATGGGGAAGAAACAGATGGCATTATCAATGAAAAAACCTATCATAAGATCTTTGATAAGATCAAGAAAAACAAAGATATTAAAGCAATGGTACTTCGTGTTAACTCTCCAGGTGGGAGTAGTTTTACCTCAGATGCCATTCTTGAAGAAATAAAAAGCATGCAAGCCAACGGTTTGCCAGTGATCGCCTCTTTTGGAAATTATGCAGCTTCTGGTGGATATTATATCGCATGCAGTGCGGATACTATTGTTGCGGAACAAAATACGCTCACTGGTTCAATAGGGGCGTTTAGCGTTTTCCCCGATGCTTCTGTTCTTATGGAAGACAGATTAGGAATACATTTTGATACTGTCAAGACTGGGAAATTTGCAACTTCTTTTTCTCCGACTTTGAAGTTAGGTCCGAATGAAAAACAAATAATTGAAAACTCAAATAAAAGAATCTACAATACTTTTATTAATCGTGTTGCAACAGGACGTGGCATGACCACAGAGGAAGTTGAGCAAATTGCTAAAGGTAGAGTATGGATAGGTACCAAAGCAAAAGAATTAAAACTTGTGGATGAAATTGGAAATTTACAAGATGCAATTGATATTGCAGCCAACAAAGTTGGACTTGAGGATTATAGTCTTTTAGAATATCCAAACATTGAAACTTCACCATGGATGGAATTTGTAGCTTCTTTGGCAGAAAATAATTCCACAGAAATCAAATTCAAAGATCATCAAATAACCCAGGAAATATTAAAACTTAAGTCAAGACTTAAATTCTATTCAAAAAATAAATCGCCATTGGTTTTAATGCCTTTTAAGGTTGTTTTTTAGCTTTTGATGGTTTAATAATCAACCGCAAGGATTGATCATAGGTAAGATAATTCCACATCCAGTTAATAAGCACAAAAAGTTTATTTTTAAATCCAATTAGAGAGGCTAGATGCACTAGCAACCACAATACCCACGCAAAAAAACCAGCAGAAGTCATCCAAGGAAGATCAGCAACAGCCTTATTTCTTCCTATGGTTGCCATTGATCCTTTGTCTTTATAGACAAAGGCTTTGGTGTTAGATTTTCGGAATTTCTTCGCCATATGGTGTGCCATTTGAATCGCAACTTGGGCGACTTGAGGATGCCCATATTCCATCGATTCAGTTTTTAAATATGCGGCATCACCAATTGCATATACATCATCAAGTCCCTCTACTTCAAGTTGATCATTGATCAAAATTTGGTTTCTACCTTGTCTGTATTCCTTTGAAATTCCTGGAATGTCTTCACAGGTTATGCCCGCTGCCCAAATCACTTTGTTGGCTATGATCGTTTGTCCGTCCTTTGTTTTGATGCAAGAGCCATCTATATCTGTCACCCTTGTATTAAGCATTACCTTTACCCCTAAGCTTTCTAAAAACTTAAGTGCCTTTTGCCCTGCCTCATCTGACATGCCAATGAGTAATCGATCACCCCCTTGTATCAAATAAATATCAACTTCGTCAGCATTCAACTCCTTGTAATCCTTTGGCAAAATATATTTCTTCAATTCCGCCAAAGCACCTGCCAGTTCCACTCCAGTTGGCCCTCCACCTACTATTGCAATATCAATTAATTGTTGGCGATTGTCATAACTTTTCGTGGTAATCGCTTTCTCCAAATCATCAAAAATATCATTCCGAATAGCCAACGCTTCAGATACCGTTTTTAAACTATAGCTATGTTTTTCAAAGTTGTCATTATTAAAATAATTGGTAACAGCTCCAGTCGCAATTACTAAATGATCATAATGAATTTCCTCTGATTCCGTTTCAACCAATTTCTCCTGGGTGTTAATTGCCTTAATTTCTGCAACCCGGATTGTAATATTTTTTGAATTCTGAAACGCTTTTCGAAGCGGAAAAACAATACTACTGGGCTCCAAACCTGCCATCGCCACCTGATAAAACAAGGGCTGAAATTGATGAAAATTATGTCTGTCTATTAGATAAACATCATAATCAGCGCCAGATAATTTTTTAGCCAAAGTAAAGCCGCCAAACCCAGCACCCAATATGACAATCCTTTCCTTTTTATTTTTCATAGAACACTAACAACTTAGGATAGGAAAATAGTTTTCTCGGTTTGATCTAAATCATACTGATCATTGGAAGCGATGATGATGGTTTTATTGGTTGCATAATCTTTCAATAGTTTGGCCCACCAAATTTTACTATCTGAATCAAGGAATGAAGTAGGCTCATCTAACAATAATAATTGCGCGTCTGAAAGCGTCGCCAACACCAATTCAAATCTTTGATTCATACCGCTAGAGAAATGTTTCAACTGCTTGTCCTCGTTTCCTTTTAAATTTGAAATCTTCAGAAGATCTTCTATGGTTTCAACAGCATACTTTTTAAAATGTTTTAAATGTGCAAAGATTTCACGAGGAGTCAACTCGAGGTCCAATTCAGCATAAGGTGCTACCAATGCCAAATACTGAAATATTTCATTTCTAATAATTGAATCACCATTAAGAAGAGAATATTTTATTTGACCCTTTGAAGAACTCAAGTACCCACTTAACATTTGGATGAGTGTAGATTTTCCAGAACCATTGGGGCCAGATATTCCATAAGACCTCCCAGATTGAAATGTACATGAAAAATCTCTTATTATATATTTAGCAATATATCGCTTATAGATATTTTCTGCGACTATATTCATAATCAACCATTATAACCTCTAATAAGACCTCTTTGAGAATTTTTAACAAAGCTCAACACTTTTTCTTTTTCTTCACAATCTTCTATACTAGATTCAACCTCTGCAATAGCCTTTGTCATATTAAGCCCACTTACGTAAATGATTCTATAAATATCATTAATTAAATTTACCTTCTCCTTAGCAAAACCTCTTCTATTCAACCCAATAGAATTAATTCCAACATAGCTCAATGGCTCCCGTGCAGCTTTAATATAAGGCGGGACATCTTTTCTCACCAAGGATCCTCCACCTACCATTGAATGACAACCAACTGTCACAAATTGATGAACTGGTACCATCCCTCCTAAAATCACAAAATCCTCTAAGGTTACATGACCAGCTAGGTTCACACTGTTTGCAAGAATACAATTGTTTCCAACTATACTATCATGTGCAACATGTACATACGCCATTAGAAGGCAATCATTTCCAATTCGAGTAAATCTGCTTTCAGCCGTTGCTTTATTTAATGTACAACACTCCCTAATCATTACTCTATCTCCAATAACAAGATATGTTTCTTCACCATTATACTTAAGATCTTGGGGTTGTGCACCTAAAACTGCACCAGGAAAAACTTTACAATCATTACCAATTTTTGTTCCATCCATAATAACTGCATTAGGCCCAATCCAGCAATTATCTCCGATTTCTACATTTCCATAAATGGTAGCGAAGGGTTCTATGGTTACATTTTTTCCAATTTTTGCATTCTTGTGAACTGAGCTTAGATTACTTATCATTTTCTCTTTTAACTATTTTAGCAGTGAGTTCTCCTTCTGAGACTAATTTTTCTCCAACCATTGCTTTTCCATACATTTTTACTATTCCTCTTTTGATTGGCATCATTAGTTCCATGTGTAGAATGAGGGTATCTCCGGGATAGACCATATTCCGAAATTTAACATTGTCCATCTTTACAAAATAGGTATCCCAGCTGCCCTCTTCAGACAAAGAGAGTGCGAGAATTCCACCACATTGCGCGAGAGCTTCCATCTGTAATACACCTGGAAAGACAGGATTGCCTGGAAAGTGACCTTGAAAAAAATTTTCATTAATTGAAACATTCTTAACACCCACAACATGATTTTCACTAAGTTCAATGATTTTGTCGACCATCAAGAAAGGATAGCGATGCGGTAACATTTCTTGAATTTGATTTACATCTTTAATGGCCTTTGCGTTGGGATCATACATGGCTTTTGCTTTTTTTGTTTGTTTTTCGTGATACTCCAAAAGGAATTTTGCTAACTTATAATTGGAAGTATGTCCTGGTTTGTATGCTTTTATTTTTGCTTTGATCTGACGACCTGTAAGATATAAGTCTCCAACCAAATCTAAAAGTTTGTGTCTCGCTGGCTCATTTTCAAAGTGAAGTTCTAATTTATTGAGTAACTTTCTATCCAATTTAACTTGTTCATTGGTTCCTAAAAGTTTTTGCAACTTCATTACTCCTTCTTCTGATATATTGGCATCTCTAAAAACTAGTGCGTTATCTGGTCTACCTCCTTTGATGAGATTGGATTCAAAAAGATATTTTAATTCACTAGCGAGTACGAATGTCCGAGAAGCTGAGATATTCGGACCGAATTCCTCAATATTGGACATTGTAGCGGATTGATTTCCGATGATAGGATCCTTGTATTCAAGAATGGACTCAATAGAAAGTCCATCAAAAGGACTTATCAAATATTTTGAACCAGTTTCTGGGTCATTAAATTCTAAATATTCTTTCACAATGATACATTCTGCATCTGACTGCAGATCCACGATTTCACAAACACTTAATCTATCAAAAAATGGTTTAGAACTTCCATCCATAATTGGGATTTCATCACCAATTAAGTCGATGTTTAGATCACTTATTTCTAAAGCATGTAATGCAGCCAAGAGATGCTCTACAGTATGCACTGCAGCTTTGTCATTTTGTATAGTTGTTCCTCTTTGTGTTGATTGTACATTTTCTGTACAAACTTTGATCTTAACTCCATTTTTAAAAAAAGTGATTCCATCATTTGGCGCTGCAGGTCTGCATACGATCGAATTTTCAGAACCTTGATGTAAACCAATTCCCTTAAAAGTGCATTCTTTACCGATTGTTTTTCTACTAGTCTTTCCGCTCAATGTTTTTAATTTTTGCCTCAAGAGTTTTTATTCGATCTACATATTTTTGAAGATTTTTAAAAATAGCAAATGATCTTAAGTAATTGTTATATTCAATAGCAGGATAACCATACCATTTTGTTCCCTTTTCTTTGACTGATTTGGTCATTCCACTTTTGGCTTGGAATATTGTGTGATCAGCAATTTCAAGATGTCCGACAATTCCAACTTGTCCCCCTATCATACAATTTGCTCCTATTTTAGTGCTTCCTGCAATTCCAACTTGGGCTGCAATAACCGTATTCTCACCAATTATCACATTATGTGCAATATGAATCAAATTATCAAGCTTAACTCCTCTTTTAATATATGTACTCCCCATTGTTGCTCTATCAATTGTACAGCCTGCTCCAATTTCTACATTGTCCTCAATCACTACATTACCCACCTGTGCGATTTTGGAATAGCTCCCATCTTCTTGTTTGGCGAATCCAAAACCGTCAGAACCAATAACTGTATTGGCATGTATTATACATGAACTACCAATTTTGCAGTCGTGGTAGATCTGAACACCTGAATAAATTTTTGTATTATATCCCACATTTGCGGAAGCACCTACAAAAGTATTGGCTAAGATAATAACATTGTCCTCTATGATTGCATCCTCTTCAATGACAACATACTCTCCAATCGAAACATTGTGTCCAATCGATGCAGAGGGAGCGATCACTGCAGAACTAGCAATACCAGATTTCTGTTTGTTTTTGGCATCATAAATGGCCAATAATTGAGATATGGCTGCATATACATTCTCAACCTTAATAAATGTTTTAGATGTATATTCCTCAACGGAAAAAGAATCATCCACTATGTATGCAGAGGCTTCTGAGGAGCTTAAGAAGGGAATGTATTTCTGATGAGCAATGAAAGTAATTGAACCAGATGTCGCTTCTTCTATCTTTGAAGGTCTATAAATAATTGCATTTGAATTTCCAACAACCTTCCCACCAACAGTATCAGCAATTTTTTGAACTGTAATTTGCATGTGTAAAAATAACATTTCTTCATTGAGCTTTAACAACAATATGAAAAGCTTAACTTTGGACCTTTATTTAATGTGATTTTAATCAATATTTTTGGAAAAAAGCTTAAAAATAGGGTCAAGTTCCGATTTACTATCATATAACGAAGCAAAGCAATTAATTAGTGGCAATACAGGCTTTGAATATGTCAGAATTAGAAAAAATGCCAGTCTTGACAGCATAAAGCAAGAATTATTCGCAAAAGAGTATGATTTGGTCTGCGTTCCACTTAGTAAATTGCCTTTTGTATTGCCAGACGGTATAGTCTTAGCGGGGGTTTCAAAAAGATACGATACAACTTTATCTTTTATTGGCAACCAAAATTGTTTAAAGGGTCCAACCATTAGAGACATAAGGGAAGGCTCCAAAATATTGGTCCAATCTGAAATAATAAAACTACAATTGCAAAAGTTACTGCCAGAGGTCGATTGTCAGATCGATACAGGGAATTTTGTAGATACGACAGAATTATTGAAGTCTAACAAAATTGCTGGATTCATTAGACCAAATTATGAATTCGAACAAAACAAGTTTTCGTTAGATGATCATTATGTTTGGAATTTTTCGCCTTATGAAATGATAGGAGTTCCTGCAGACGGCGTCATTACTTATGTTTGCAGAATGGATGATATTATTGTTCGTAAATTCATTAAGAATATACATGAAAGTGACACCAGTAAATGCACAAATGTTGAAAGGAAGATCATGAAATCGTTTGATAGTGGAACAATTGGCGCATATTGTTTTAAAGATGAACACAATAATTTTCAGATTCATGCTGTAAATAATATTGAAGGAAACGAAAGGTGTTTCTTTACGCAATCAACATCTGCTGGACTCGCAGAAAAAATAATAGAAATTTTATCAAATGAAGCCAACCTATCTACTATATGACACCAGTGCTGCCGGCAAACCAAAAGACTGGAAAGCACCATTTTCTGACACCTTTTCATGGCCTAGATTAGTACATATCTCTTGGATCGTATTGGACAGCGAGTTTAAGCCAGTACATGACTTTGATTATGTTGTAGAAAAAAGTCCTGAATGGGATAAAAAAGTAAAAAAAGGAGCTAAAATTGACAATGATGATGTGGAAAGAAAATCCATTCCACTTAAGGACATTTTATTGTTCTTTGAAGAGTCAGTTAAAACTGTCGATTATATCATTACTTTCAATCTCAATTTCAACGAGAATGTATTGGCTGCAGAATATATTAGAGAAAACCTCAGTCCAAGTATTTTTACCAAGGATAGGTTCTGCTTAATGCAGGAAAGTACATTTTACTGTAAAATTCCAAGTAGGACTGGTGGTTATAAATGGCCAAGTCTTACTGAATTACATGCCATTCTTTTCAAGTCTAGATTTAGTCCACCAAACAATGCCAGGGCAGATGTGATTGCTGCAACAAGATGCTTCATTCTACTTATGAAAGTAAATGCTCTTGAAGACATGTTTGATGAAGAAGAATAGTAGCTGTTTCTAGTATATATACAAAATATATTGTATATGTTTTCCTAACTTGTGTCAACAAACGTTTACAAGATGGCATCTAAAAAGGAAAAAAAAGCAAGAAAAAAGAAGGAGGCAGAATTAGTAAAGAAGTCAAGCAAAAAAAAATCATCTAAAAAATCAATTGGATTTGGGAAATTCCTTCCATATGCTGTGGCCATAGTTGCCTTTACCTTCATATGTTTTACGACTGCGATTAATAATGAATTTGTCAATTGGGATGACGACAAAAACTTCTATGAAAATGAACATATAACATCCCTTAATGAAGATAATTTTTGGTCCAACACCTATGACATCTTTACCAATTCAGTCATAGGAGGATATAATCCTTTATCGGTTTGGACCTTTGCGCTTGAGAAAACAATATTTGGTTTTGAAAAACCAATGTATTGGCATCTTAATAATGTCTTATTACACTTAATTTGTACTTTTTTGGTATTCCTAATAGGTAGAAAGTTAGGCCTAACTCTTTGGGCCTCTGTTTTGTTTGCTGGGTTATTTGGTGTGCATCCATTGAGAGTTGAGTCAGTCGCCTGGGTTACTGAAAGGAAAGATGTTTTATATGGAGCATTTTATTTGACAGCTATTTTGTATTATTTAAAATACATTTTAGAAGAAAGGAAAAAATCATACATGGTCATCATTTGGGTATGTTTTATATTATCTCTTTTCTCTAAAATTCAAGCTGTTATTCTTCCTATTTCTTTTATTCTCATCGATTATTATTTTGATGGGAGCTTAGATTTTAAGAAAATATTGAGAAAGGCACCATTGTTTGTTGGCTCACTCATTATTGGAATCATTAATATTAGATTTTTAAGTGAACAGGGTTCATTTGAAACAAATGTCACTTATACTGGCATATCTAGATTATTTATTGGTTCGTACCAATATTCAGTTTATTTGGTCAAATCTCTGATACCATATAGAATGGCACCTTTATATCCTTACCCATCAGAGCTTCCTATGCATTATTACGTTTCTATATTAAGCTTCATATTAAGTGCAATAATAATGGTATGGGCATACTTGAAAAATAAGAAGGTAATATTTTTTGGGCTTGGATTTTTTATTGCAAATGTATTTTTTCTATTACAAATATTAGGTGCTGGACAAGGCTTCTTAGCAGATAGATTTACTTACATTGCATATCTGGGTTTGTTCTTCATCTACAGTTATTATTTTGGTAAACTATTAGAAACAAAAGCTAAATACAAGACACCACTTATTGCATCCTCGATGATTCTTCTATTAGTTTATGGTTTTATAACTTTTAATCAGAACAAAATATGGAAAAATAGTGGCACCCTCTGGACCCATGTACTCAAGTATTCTCAAAACAGCACTTTACCATATGGCAATAGAGCAAACTATTATAGAGATAATGGACAAAAAGATTTGGCTTTAATAGATTACAATGAAAGAATCAGATTAAAAGCAGATGATGCAGGAGTCTTTAATTCAAGAGCTCGTTTATTCTTTAATTCGAATAATCGAGATACATTATTGCTTGCTTTAAATGATTACAATAAAGCTATTGACCTTAAACTCAATGAAATTAATAAATTAAAGTCTACAAATAAACATGATGCTGCAAATTCAGAAAGTATAGGAATTGCGGAATACTATGTCAATAAAGGAGCAACTTTCGCAAAACTAGGTAATTATGATCAAGCCTTAGTTAACTTAAATGAAGGGGTAAAGTTCAATCCTAATTTTGTCAATGCCTACCATAATCGATCAGTCATTTACAATATGAGAAAACAATTTCCAGAAGCACTTGCCGATATCAATAAGTTTCTTGAATTTAGACCATATAACGCCCAAATTCTTTATGAAAAGGCAAGACTACATAATGTATTGAGACAACCTACCGAGGCATTGAATGCTGCTAATAAATCTTTAAAGTATGGATATAAAAATGGATTGATTTATGTTGAAAGAGCCAAAGCATACCATAACCTTCAAAAATTTGCTGAGGCAAAACAAGACCTCAAACAAGCTCAGAACATGAAGGTAAATATTGACCAAGGTTTGATCAATACCATTATGAGCAAATAATTATTTTTGGCCAACAGTAATCACAGAAAGACCAAATGTGTTAAAAGTTAATTTGTCAATGATCTTGAAAACAGGCACAAGTTTATTGTACAACTTCATTTGACCTGCTGGAATCGTTTTTTTCTTAAGAATCGAACCAGATAAAATCCAGCCTGCAATTCCAGGTGCATTAAAATAATTAGATTTTCTAATGCTCAAATTTGCAGAGATAAAATTCTTATTGAGTGTCTTTTTAGTATATCGTCTATAGTGCTCTAAAGCTTTATCAAAACTATTATAGAGGCTATTAAAAGCTGGGACGAGAATGACAGCATTCCCATCTTTTTTCAACAATTTAGCAATGTTTTTTATTGCCAACTCATCATCTTTGATATGTTCAACCACGTTCAAAGCAAAAACAGTATCAAAGGTTCCAATATATTCTGAATATAGATCATCAAAATCAGGATCTACTATATCCATTTTAATTATGTTTGCCGCTTTCCCTGTGTAATTTTTTACTAAAAAATCAAGGTAATTATCACGGATATCACTTAAATATATTTCAGCATCTTGCCTAAGAAAGAATTCTGAGATATTTCCTATTCCGCTGCCAATTTCTAATATCCTACCCTTACAATGAGGTTTTATGCTTTGATACATCCATTCATTAAACTTATTGGCTTCTGAGATAGCCTTAAGTGTTTCCATTCCTTCTTCATCAATTTCCTTAAATGTGAATTCGCTCATCTTGAAAAGATATTATACTTTATAATGCAGTAAATTGCTCTTACCCCATCCTTCCATCCAATTTTCTTGCCTTCTTCATAGGTTCTACCATAGTATGAAATCCCAACTTCATATATTCTCACTTTGTCAATTCTACAAATTTTTGCAGTTACTTCAGGTTCAAACCCAAATCTCTTTTCCTTTAATTTAATCGATTTTAAAATTGGCAACTTAAACATTTTATAGCACGTTTCCATATCGCTTAAATTTACGTTTGTGAGTGCGTTCGACAAAAAGGTTAGGAATTTGTTCCCGATAGTATGCCAAAAGAATAAAATTCGATGAGGTTTACCTCCAAAAAATCTTGTTCCGTATACAACATCAGCAAATCCATCTTCGATTGGTTGCAAAAGGAGATTATACTCCTTAGGATCATACTCCAAATCTGCATCTTGTATGATAAGATAATCACCAGTTGCATTTTCAATTCCAGTGTGTAATGCTGCTCCTTTACCTTTGTTAACCTCATGATTAAAGACTACAAGGTTATCAAAGCGTTTTTCCAATTTCCTAGCGATTACAAGTGTGTCATCCGTTGAACAATCATTTACGATTATAATTTCTTTTTGAATACCATTTATCAATTGGACTTTGTCCACCTTCTCAACAATATCTACAAGTGTAGCTTGTTCATTATAAGCAGGAATAAGTATAGAAAGTGTTTTCATATTATAAAAATATATAATATATTTTATTCTTTATAGGATTTTACCATAACAAAAAAGGCTGCGATTACTCGCAGCCTTTTAAATCAATAATTACCATAATATGCTCACTTATAGTAGCAATGGTTAATCGCTACTACTCGATAAGAATCATTTTTTTAGTATCAGAGAATTCTCCACTCTCCAACTTATAGTAAATTACTCCGCTTGCAC
>JAHDIE010000072.1 GCA_020630955.1 Saprospiraceae bacterium | reverse complement strand
AAAAAAAATAAACCTGCTCAAACGTGAGTGGGTTTTTTTTATGGTGTATTTCGTCTACATCCCTTAAGGAACTTCGGCGAATAAATTTCAAAATATACAAAAGAATAGGATAAAATTTATTCGCCAAAGCCTCAAAGAGAGCTAGATGAATTATTTAAACGGATCAGACCATTTCATTTCAGACACCAAATGCTCGTCAGTTAATGCAGTCAAAAAGGCAATTAAGTCTTGCTTGTCTGCATCACTAAAATTCATATTTTTGGGCAGGTTGTTTTCCATTAGGTTTGGATGTAGATTTTGAGAAGCATTAATTCCACTGTTATAAAAATCAATGACTTCTTCTAAAGTTTCAAATCGGCCATCGTGCATATAAGGAGCTGTTAATGCAATATTTCTTAAACCAGGAATTTTAAATTTCCCAATGTCTTCTTGATTGTTGGTAAATTCAAAAACTCCTTGGTCATTATTGGACAAGGTCAAACCATTATTGGCAATAAATAATTTTCCTGTTTGATTATTATCGTCTAACCCTAGACTTAAATTATGTCCATGGCAAGAACTACAATTGTTTGTAAATAACTCAAAACCTCTTGCAAATTTGGATTGACCAACAATTGAATCACCAGTGATGTAGTTAAGCTCTCCCAATACTTCTGTTTCAAAGATTGAGTTTTTTGAATTGATAGAGTTCAGAAATACTTCCAAGGCTTCCAACACATGATCTTCATTCAATTGGTTAGTACCGAATGCTTTATTGCTAAGAATCTGATAATATTCATCTTGATTTACTTTTGCAGTAATCTCATCAAGAGTTACACCCATTTCATTAGGATTATTAATTGTTTGCCTTAATTGCTCCTTTATACTGGATGCTCGTTCATCCCAAAATAGACCTGGGCCTCCATTTCCTCCATTTTGTAGCTCTCCATAGTGGGCACCAAAACTTCTTAAGGAACCAAGTGCTATAGAGTTACGACTGGTCAGGTTATTATTTACACCATTACTAAACGCTTTATTGTCAGCGAATGCACGTGATTGTTGATGACAACTGGCGCATGAAATTTTACCATCTGCCGAAAGCTTTGAATCATAAAACAACACCCTTCCTAAGGTTCCTTTAAAATCCATTTCTTTACCTTGTTCTAGGTTTCCAACACTATAGGAATCTGGCACAAGTGGTAGATTTAATCTAGCAGAAATAATGGCTTGTTCTTCAAGTGTATATTCTATGTCTTCCAACGAATTCTGATCCTTTTGACAAGAATATGTCAGCATTGAGACAAAAATTAGACCTGTACAAATCTTAATAAATTCCATGATTTACATTTTTGAAATTATAAGTTATCAAAAAATATGAAACTATAAAAGATCCGATTCAAAAAAAATTGGTTTAAAGGATAGATCAGTTGTTTAAGAATCAAATGAGCAAAGAATCCCTGTATATTATTTTTAAAATAAAACAACATTCAAACACTTGAAACCAATGAGAGTGCCTTAACTTAGTTACCTCATCCCACTTATTTGAAACTTGATGAAACAAAGATGAAAAAGTATATACTCATTACTTTAGTTTTAATTATTGCTTCAGCATTCCTAATATTAGAATTTGGAACAGGCACTTTATCAAACCTTTTTATGAACAAACATAGTTTCGAAGACTTGGTAGAAAGATTTGAAAATGAAGACAGAGAAAATTGGCAGAAACCGGATGAGGTCATTGCCTTGCTAGGAAATATTAGAGATAAAACCATCATGGACATAGGTGCCGGAACTGGTTATTATTCATTTAGAATGTCCAAAAAAGGGGCATTTGTGATTGCTGCTGATGTCGACGATCGATTTTTAGAATATATAAATTCAAAAAAAGAAAAATTAAGTGATGGCTTAATTCAAACTAGGAAAGTCGAATATGATAATCCTCTATTATCAAATGAAGAAGTAGATCATGCAATTATTGTAAATACCTATCATCACATTAATAAAAGAGTAAAATATTTTAGCAAAGTAGGAAAAGGAATAAAAAAAGGCGGCAGTCTTATGGTTGTTGATTTCAAAAAAGATTCAGGTAGTTCAGGTCCACCTAAAAGATATCGAGTCTCCGCTGAAAAAGTTTCAAATGAATTGACAGACGCTGGATTTAAGTCCATTTCTGTTAACGATACCTTATTGAACAATTTCTATATCGTCATTGCAAACAAGTAATTGCTATTATTTATTCAATATTCCTGAAATAATTCTGCTAGTGATGAGATATGTTGGTCTTACCCCATCCAAACCTAGTGAGCCAGAAGCCAAAGTGCTACCTGTTTCAAGAGGATTATCTGAAGCATAATATGCGTATCTAAGATCAGCACTTGGATTAACACTCTTTCTTATTTTGGTAGCAACCTGTATTGCTTTCTGAAAATGTGCACCTTCCATCTCAAGACCTATCACTCCCCACGAAGATTTATGGAAGTATCGAAGTATATCTTTATTCTGAAGTGAGGTCCCCAATACTGTAATCATTGGACCTTCAAAAACACCAACACCATTGCCACCAAATTCTTCGGCAAGTAATTTGTTTTCAAAAGGATAATTATCTGCTGTCCCCTCGAAGATATGCGCTGTTGGTATCATTATGTCACCTTTTCCACCTTCAAGTATTCCAGCCTTTCCCATAATATTGATAGAAGCAAGATTTAGTAGCTTTTTTGATTCTTTATAATCATATGGCTTCAACAGCTCATCCATTATTTCGTAAGCTTGTTCACCAAAAGGATAATCAAACACCAATAAAAGGGGTTTATTTTTTTTAATATATTTCTTATTCCAATTGACTTCTTTGGCGACTGACTTAGGATCAACTTTGCTCAAATCAAAAATTTGGACACCGATATTTGTACCACTCCCATCTTTTAGAAAGCTCATTCCATTTGCGGAAGCATAAGAAACCAACTTCTTCTGAAGATGATCACTTTTAGACTGACTCAACACTTTTGCAATCTCTTCTAATGACTTGTTACTTGTACGTTTCCCAACAATTTTCTTAGCATACAAAGTATTCATTACACTATGCATATTTGCACTAATAATGTGCACAGGCCTATCAAATAATTTGTTATCCAAAAGATACTTTTTGATATCATTTGCCCAGATTTCTCCGTGCATATGATTCCCAACATTTTCTCTTAATGCTGAAGAAAAGGTAATCTCTCTATCCAAAGCATGTGCATGTTCATCAATGCTCCGCTTACCCAACCAATAAGTTATTTCAAACAAGGAATTGACTTTTCTAGAATCTGCAAACTCTTCGCAGATGGCCGCCGTTTCTTCATAGGTCCTCCCTAGTATAGTACTCAAATAAGTGTAACCCATTTCTTCATTGAAAGCTTCGCCGTTTTCAATTTTTTGAACAATCCCTTCTAACATCACCCATTCTCGTTTGGGACGATCCTTATAGTCAAAACTATTTCTCCTAATTTTCTCGGCTTCAACAAACATAAAGGTAAGGTGAGTAAGTACATCATAAATATCTGAACGCCCCCTGGTCATCTCAATGTACATCTGTTCATCATCAACACGATAACAATCTCTTCGACGCTTGCTTGGCACCAAAGGAACGAAACCACTTTTTTCTAAACCTTCTCTAGCAATTAAATTAACAAATCGACATTGCTCTATTCCTTCAGGCAACCTTTGGAAAATATATAACAATCCAGATAATTCAACTTTTTCTGGATCTGCTAGAGAACCATAGATCTCAGGTTTTAGAAGCAACAATGATTTAATCATTGCTTCTCCTGAAACTCCCAGTGGCTTATAGCTTCCTCTTAAAAATAAATGTCTCATCGCGATGTACAATCTTTGTATCGCGGCTCTAGATTCTTGTGCTCTTGTTCTTATTGCCATTGAGTTTATAATGCAAACCAAATACCAAGTTTGCAATTTCCAATAGCTGATTATCTTTGTACTCTAAATAAAAAGTAAAATGTCCGACAAAAAAGTGATTTTTTCGATGGAAGGAGTAACGAAAGTCTACCCTCCTAACAAAGAAGTTCTAAAAAATATCTGGTTATCATTCTATTATGGTGCAAAGATTGGTGTCTTGGGTCTCAATGGTTCTGGTAAATCTAGCCTCCTCAAGATTATTGCAGGGATTGACACCAATATCCAAGGTAATGTATTTTTTGATGGAGAATATAAGATCGGCTACCTTGAGCAAGAACCTAAATTGGATGAAAACCTAACGGTCAAAGAAGTTGTCCAGCAGGGTGTCCAAGAAATTGTAGACATTGTCAATGCATACAATGAGGTCAGCGCAAAACTTGCTGAACCCATGAGCGATGACGAAATGATGAAGGTAATCAATGAGCAAGGTGAGCTATTGGAAAAAATGGATCAGTATGATGCCTGGGAATTGGATCACAAATTAGAAATGGCCATGGATTCTCTGCAGTGTCCTCCTGATGACACTCCCGTAAATGTGTTAAGTGGTGGTGAAAGACGCAGGGTTGCCCTTTGTCGATTACTGTTGAGCCAGCCAGATATATTATTACTCGATGAACCTACCAACCACTTAGACGCTGAGTCTGTCCATTGGTTAGAACAATACTTAAAACAATTTCCAGGAACCGTCATCGCTGTTACACACGATAGATATTTCTTAGATAATGTAGCTGGATGGATCTTGGAATTGGATCGAGGTGAAGGAATTCCCTGGGAAGGAAACTACTCTAGTTGGTTAGAACAAAAATCAAAAAGATTACAACAAGAAGAAAAAGCTGAATCAAAAAGAAGAAAAACATTAGACAGAGAATTGGAATGGATTCGGATGAATCCAAAAGCCAAACAAGCAAAAGGGAAAGCTCGTCTTAATGCTTACGAGAAACTTAAAAACGAAGATCAAAAAGAACGCGAACAGCGATTGCAGTTGTACATCCCAGAAGGACCTAGATTAGGAGACAATGTAATCGATCTCAAGGATGTGAGCAAGTCTTTCGACAAAAGAATTCTAATCGACAACCTAAGTTTTAGCGTTCCTAAAAATGCAATTGTTGGTATTATTGGCCCCAATGGAATGGGTAAGTCTACCCTTTTCAAAATGATAATGGGACAGGAAAAACCAGATTCTGGTACCGTGAGCATTGGCGAAACAGTCAAGCTATCATATGTTGATCAATCGCATGAAGACCTAACACCCGAAAAAACAATATTCGAAGCTTTAGGAGATGGCCAAGACTTGATCCAAGTTGGAAACCAATCTCTCAATGTTAGAGCCTATATCAGTAAATTTAATTTTACTGGTGCTGATCAACAGAAAAAATTGGGTGTATTGTCTGGTGGAGAAAGAAACCGTGTGCATCTTGCGATGACGCTCAAAGACAATGGAAATGTTCTTCTGTTGGATGAGCCAACGAATGACATCGATGTAAATACCTTACGTGCCCTGGAAGAAGCCATTGAAAATTTTGCTGGTTGCGTATTACTTATTTCTCACGATCGATGGTTTATCGACAGATTAGCTACCCACATTCTTTCATTCGAGGGTGACTCAAAGGTTGTATTCTATGAAGGAAACTTCAGTGATTACGAAAAAGCCAAAAAAGAACGACTGGGAGATATCAAACTAAAAAGACCTAGTTTCAAATCCTTGATATAATAATGTAAAAACAAATAGCTGACTCTTTTTATTGAGCGATAAAAATTAAGCGATTATAGTCCACAAAAGCATCTGCAAATTTTTATCAATAAAGAAATGCAAAGATCCTAGTTGCAAGGAATTGATCTAGTTCTTAGGTATCAAAACCCCTCAAAAAAAGACCCCAGAAAGGCACAATATCTTTCTGGGGATTGATTAGCATTAAAACTCCGAGGACCACTTTAAGTAAAGCAGCCTTTCTTCTTTATATTAAGCCGATAAGGCATAAGTTTTTAAATTTTTAGACATAACAATGTCCAAAGAAAAATAATAATCTTGTAGTAATTTCGTCAGCCTTGTCTTCATGGAAGTTCCAATCGGTTTATACACCGATGGAATTTATGAATGCTCAAATTTACCGAAAGTAAAATATAATCCAACATTATTAAGTGAAAAAATATTAAGCATATACTTTCCATGCGGTAATCTCATCATAGAACCACATAACTAAATGGATCTAAGTGATCTAGAGTAATTGAGTATCAAGGAATTACTATCAGTATTAATTTTTTCAAACTGATTATTATTTTTATCTTAAGCTTATATAAATTTTACAATAATGATGAATAAGCTTATTTCAACACTGGCATTTTCCTTAATATTTATCTTAACATCAAATGCTCAATCACACATTGAATCTTTTGATGGCAACAATCTTCCAACAGGATGGACTACATTTACGGAAGTGGGATTCGACTTTGTCAATGTATTTGATGGCGAAATAAGTCTTTTTAAGCAATCATCTGGGGATGAAGTCATTATCTTAGCAAGCCCTGAATTTGACTTAGCTGGATTCAACACATTACAAATAGATTACTATGGTTTTAACCTTGCATTCGGCTCAGAATCCGTGCCCTCCTTGCATGTTGGCATCATGGATAACCCAGGTGAATTTGAATCATTTAGACCTATCTATGAACTAAAAGTTGATAATACTGCAAGCGAATTATTACATATTGATTTGGGAGCATACAATGACCAAGGCAATATCGCATTCAAATTGGTTGGAGAAAAGAGCCAAATAATATACTTAGACAACTTCAAATTGGACAATACCGGTGAGGAAGCCGATTTTCCTATCGCAGTATCAAACATATCTGCCACAGCCCTAACTGATGGTAGCAATGATGTAAGTTTTACTTGGAACAATCCAAGCCTTCAAGCTGATGGTGATCTTCTGACAGAACTAACTCATATTTCTGTGCGATCGGCTGGAAGTGAACTGATTCGTTTTGAAAATCCAAACATCGGGGAAGAGCAAACTTTTATTGGAACAATTCCAAACCCTGGACCTTATCAATTTGAAATTGTCCCAGTCAACAGTGCTGGAGATGGCCACCCAATTTCGACTTCTCCACTTTGGGTGGGTCTCGATTTACCTGCCATGGTTACTGATTTGGACATTAACCAAAATGACAATCAAGCAATACTTACTTGGAGTCATCCTTTAGAAGGAGCTAATGGAGGTTTTTTTAATGGAGATTTAGAATCATATATAATAAGGAGATCAGACGGAAGAGAATTTACTATTCCAGGAAGTTCAACTGAATTTGTTGACCAACTTGATGCAGAAGGGTCCATCAATTATCGCGTCATTCCAACCAATTCTTCCGGAGAAGGATTAGAAAGAACTTCAGACCCAATATTCTATGTCTCTGCCGATCACATATATTTTGAAGACTTCAATTTTGATATTGTCAGTGCTGTAGGAGAGTCTTCAGATTATGATTTCCAATGGACCTCAGAAAGTAATGCAGCCAATACTACCTGGGATTGGTTTGCCTCAAACTTCAATGGAGTTAATGCAGGAGAGCTATCTTGGCTTTGGACTGGATCAGGATCAAACAATGATCGTGTAAGTGCAATCAGTCCTGAGATCAATACAGTAGGTTTTGAATCCATCTCCTTAAGTTTCAATTACTATTTTGAAAATGCCAACTATTCCGTACTTATTCAAAGCTCCTCTGATGGTGGATCTACTTGGAATGATATAGATCAAATCGATGTCAGCAATAGCTTGTTGAACGAAAACTTTACAAAAACAATCGCCAATGAAGATGTTGGTTCCGATCAATTTCAAATTGCATTCACTCGACTCGGTCCAGCAAACCAAAATCCCTTCATGAGAATTGATAACATCAGGATTATCCATCAGCCTGGCGTAGATCTCAGAGTGTTAAATATTGAAGCGCCAGAAGAAGTAGAGCCTGGGGATGAAGTATCATTTATTGGTAGCTTCGAAAACAATAGTTCAGAAATTGTAAGTGGACTTGTTACTTTTGAAATTTTAGAAAGATTTACTGGTAACTCAGAAGCCGTTGAAACTTGGACCTTAGCGGTAGACGATATGCCAATTGGCGAAATATTTAATGAAAACTTCGGCAATTGGATTGCTCAGGAGGGTGAATATACCTTGCAATTAAGGATAGAGGGATCAGATGACACCCTATTGGACAACAATACCATTACTCAAAACATCAATGTATTCAAACTGCGTGATCGTGACTTGGTTGTGATTGAGGAATTTTCAGGAACTTGGTGTGCCTACTGCCCAGGGGCTGCATTGGGTGTTGAGGATTTATATCTAGAAGGATACAATGTCGGTGCAATCACCTATCACCGCGGAGATGATTATGAAGAAGAGATTGTGGAAGAAAAAATGAATCAATATAGTGTTTTTGGATTTCCTACTGTAATTTTCGATGGAGTTGTAAAAGTAGAAGGTGGCGATCTGAATAATAGTATCGTCGATCAGTATCGACCAGTTGTAGAGGCTCAACAAGCAAAAAGGTCACCATTGCACATTGAGTTTATTGGTGCAGAAAATCAATCCAATGGTACGTACAAGTTGACAGGAGTTGTCAATTCAGAGACTTCTATTCTCAACCCTAACTTACAGCTTATTCTTGCCGTGACAGAATCTCATATTGAAGAAGAGTGGCAAAGTTTACAATTTCTTGATTACCTCCAAAGAGAATACCATGCAGAAGTTATCAATTTAGAAAACAACAGTTATCACTTTGACATTAGCATTCCAATCGGAAATGAGATCGATCCTGGCAATGCAGATGTTATCGTTTTTGTACAAGATCCAGAAACCAATCAAGTATATAATGGTAATATGCGTAAATTAAGTGAAGATTTGGTATCTATAAACGATACAGCTTTAAATAAGGTGGATGTCAAGCTCTTTCCTAATCCCGTAGATAATTTACTTCAAGTTTCAATTTTTGACAATGAGCTTAAAATGAATGAATTGCGTATTAAAAATATGCAAGGAATCATTATGAGCAAACAAAGGATCAACTCTAATTCTTTTGAAATAAACACAGAAGGATTGAACCAAGGTATGTATGTCTTGGAGATGAGCAATGGCGAGCGAATTTTTGTAAAAAGATTTATTAAGTTGTAGTATTTAGTTTAGTAAATATGACAAGAAATTTTTGCCCTTCCTTTATTACAAATGGGATTGTTTTAAGATCAAAAATAGGCTGACCTTTTAAGTAATTACAAAAGACAATCATCCACATGCACTTTATCAGTTCATACTAAATTGTTAGTTACACAAGTTAGTATTAACTTAGCCCGATTAATTTTGCTATTCATATTTTATCATATAAATAGCAATTTGTAGGCTCGATAATTTTAGGAGATTATGAGTCCATCTAAAGGATAAACAAGCATTAAAACCACTTCTATTCTGTCATGAACAAGATAAAAATTTCAATTCTACTTTTGACAATGCTTCCAGTATTTTCTTTTGCTCAAAACAATGAATGGAGTCAAGAGGAAATAATCAAAAAACTTACTGAGTTTAGATCTGAAATATTGACTAAAAATAAATATGCACTGACTCAATTAAAATTGTTAACTGATCGATTGAATGTAGAGAATATCGATATTAAAGGTGAAGCTTTTTACGAGCTAGTGACACTTAGCTATATAGCCAAATCACTTTTCAACTTTTCAAATGAAAAAATTTTGTATGCAATAGACAAATATAAATTTCAAAATAAAATTAATTACAAATTCAATGAAAATGATATAGAAACCATTGTTAGTAATTTTGAGTTATTGCAATTAATTCATATAGATGTTTTAAGAAGTAAATTTCCATTCTCACTTGAAAAAAACTCCGATCTATTTGCAGAATATTCTTTTTACAATTTTCAGCAAAATGAAAAAGTAGGAGAAGTTGGAGCTGGAGATGGCACCTTTAGTTTAGTCACAGGTTTGTTGTTTAACAAGTTATATTTATTTGTAAATGACATAAGTCCAACTTTTGAGGAAAACTTGAAAAATTATTACAAAGGCTTTGATACATTTTTAGATTTAGATAAAATAAAGATTGTTCAGGGAAATAAGAAATCAACAAATTTTGAAGTGAATTCTCTAGACAAAATTATCATCAGAAATTCATTCCATCATTTTAAAAAGAAGGAGAAGATGTTGCAGTCTATTAAAATTTCACTAAAGGAGCATGGTGAGCTTTATTTATACGAGCCTTTTGATGGGCTTACTGATCATGATGAAAAGTGTAAAAAAATAATGGAACTCAATGAATGTCTTGAAGTCATTCAAAAAAATGGCTTTAAATTGGAGGAGTCAAAGCAATTAGACACAAGGATGTTTTTACGTTTTTCTGTTGTTAAGTGAATATTGAACATGGTAACATTTTAGATTGGTGACTGAATGGCTCAATGTCGTTTATTAAAATCAGCAGAGATTAAGATTTGTAAAAGTTGACAATAAGATTTCAATTTCTTAAATTATACCAACTTAATTGATCTGCCATTTAATTTCATCAGAATTAGTAGAAAGCGAGTGGACAATAAATAAATACAATCGCGAATATGTTTACCCAAGTGCATCAAAACTTTATTACAATTTGTTTACTTCTATTAACTATCCATGTACTTTCCGCACAAAATTATTATGTGGATTATGATTTAGGCAATGATCTTAATTCAGGATTAACGGAGGCAGATGCATGGAAACATTGTCCTGGGGATAAAAATGCTACTGGGATAGCAAATGCAACGATACTCTCCGAGGGTTCAACAGTATTTTTTAAAGGAAATACAAAATACAGAGGGAGTATTAATATTAACGGAAACGGAAGTTCATCGAATAAAGTCCGATATGTGGGAAATGCTTGGGGAAATAGCAGAGCTATACTTGATGGGGGATTATTATTAAATAATTGGACTGATGAGGGAAGTGGTATTTACAGCACTCCCATTCCTTCCTCAGTATCTCACTCCCTTCCAGGAAGTTTCAATTTACAACAGTTCATTAACAACGAAACAAAAAGATTAAATGTCACCCAATACCCGCAATCAAATGACCCATTCTTCTTTGATGACATAACCAATTACAACGTCGTAAAAAGTGAAAACCTAAGTCTACAGAGTATCAGAGATGACATTTTTTTTAATCAAACCAATCCAGATTATTGGAACGGAAGTAGTGTTCTCATTTTCATCAATCCAAACCTTATAGAAGAGAGAAAAATAAAAAGCTTTGATCCCACAATTAATACCATTTATTTCGATGCTCTTCCTCCAAATGCAATCTACCCAGATGGAAGAGACCAATACTATTCAATCTTTAATTCAAATCATTATTTAATTCAGGATGGCAGTTACTTCATAGACTTTGATAACCAAAAAATATTTATTAATCCTGTAGATGAAGATTTACAAAACAATCCAATCGGTTATTCTAATGAAAAAATTGGATTTAATCTTAACAACAAAAACAATATAGAAATTTCTGGATTTGAAATAAAATTTTTTGGAGGGGATACTTTTATTGATGGAATTGGTATAGGTAAATCAAGTTTTACTCAAGAACCTACTACTGGCATAAGTATTTTGAACAATGTAATTCACGAAAATAGAAATGGAACAAAAGGCAATGGAGGCATTTATTTACCTAATTGTTCTGAAATCAAAATTAAAGATAATTTGATTCAGAATAATATGAGAAACGCTGGCATTTTTACAACCAATGGAAGTAATATTTTAATTGAATCAAATACTATAGTTAAATGTGGATCAACAAACATTCGTTTATATGTAGTTTCTGATGCAATGGTTATTAATAATAAAATTTATGAGGCAAGAGGACGACATGCCAATGGTATTACAGCCTACCTAGGATGTCATGATATTTTGTTTGCCTCCAATCAGATTTATGATGCCATTACCCCTATCACTTTTCAAAACAGCGGAAATTTGTATTTCCACAATAACATAATTGATTCATACACTTATTCTGCTGGCATTAGTGAATGGGGACGTACTTCAAACGAAAATTGTACAAATGGAGTAATTCTAATCACAAATAACACAATTTTGACTACTGAAAATAAACCCGCCATTGTGGTAGAAAAATCATTGTCAACAACAACACAAGGAAATCAAGAAGTCGGACCAAATCAATATTATTCATATAACAATATTTTGGATGCTGGGGGATTAATTTTAAATCCTGAGAATTCCGATTACAATCTATACACAAGTCTTTCATGGCAACAAGTACCACCTTGGTCAGCAAATACCAATGAAATAATAGGCAGTAGAGATTTTGAAAATTTATTTTACGATTATCCCAATAACTATAATTTATTGTCTAATAGCCAAGCTACCGGAAAAGGTCAAAGCATTTTAGCATTACTTCCAATAGATAAGTTTCCACATTACGACTTTAATAAGGACATTTATAATAATCAAAGACCAACAACTAATTGGAGTATTGGAGCTTCAGAAACTGAAATAACAAATTCAACTAGGGCCGAACAAAAAAATCTTGACTTCACCATACATCCAAACCCTTCTAATGGCAACATCCATATTTCAATAAAGGATGATCTAGAAATTTTTAGGTATGAAGTATTCTCCTTTGAAGGCAGATTAATTTACGCTAAACAAAGCAGCCATCCAATATTCAATCCCAACATCAACGCAGGCATATATATTTTAAAGATTACATTAAAAAATGGTGAAATTCTGACGAGCAAATTCAAATATTTAGACTAGATATT
>JAHDIE010000017.1 GCA_020630955.1 Saprospiraceae bacterium | reverse complement strand
ACCTTCCTCTTTTACCCATTTTGACCAAGCCTGATGACCCCAAAAAACGGCCAAAATCCACCAAAATATGGATGCTGAAACTACAATTTACAAAACATTGAAAATCTAACGGTAAAATTGTAGCCTAAATATTGCAAGAAAGGTAGGTGTTTTATTGATTGGGTTGTTTTTATGTTGTAAGCTTATTTATGTAATAATAATCAGCTATTAATAAGACCTTTAAAAACATTGTGATGATGGATAAACTTAAAAAACATATTTTCTTATTGACAGGAATGCTTGTATTGAGTGCTTGCAATTTAGATGTGGAAAGCAACCAGCCAGACGAAACGGTAATATTAGAAGAATCTCCGGCCATTGATCTTGTTTTTGATGGAAAGATTGATCCAACAAATCTAAGTAACTATGAAGATCAGTTTGTTCCCAATTACATAGATGAAGACAATACAGGCTTCAATGATATCAGTGATGAGGTGGCTACCTTGGGTCGTGTTTTATTTTATGATACCAAACTTTCTGTGGACAATAGCATTTCTTGTGCTTCTTGTCATAAACAGGAATTGGCCTTTGGGGATGACTTGAGGCAAAGTGAAGGGGTCAATGGATTGACAGGTAGGCACTCTATGCGATTGATCAATGCCAGATTTGCAGAAGAACAAAGATTCTTTTGGGATGAAAGAGCCAACACTTTAGAAGATCAGACAACCATGCCGATTCAAGATCACATAGAGATGGGCTTTAGTGGAGAAAATGGAGATCCCAATATTGATGACTTAATCGTAAAGTTATCGGGTGAAGATTATTATCAAGAATTATTTACAATGGCTTTTGGAGATCAACAAATTACTGAAGTGCGTATGCAGAATGCATTGGCTCAGTTTGTGAGAAGCATACAATCATTTGATAGCCGATATGATGAAGGAAGAATGCAGGTCAATAACAACAATCAAAACTTCCCGAACTTTACCACACAAGAAAACTTAGGCAAACAATTGTTTATGATGCCTCCTGATTTTCAAGGCAATGGAGGCAATCGGATAGGGGGAGGTTTAGGATGTCAGGGTTGTCATCGTGCGCCAGAATTTGATATCAATGATAATTCTGGTAACAATGGTGTGATCAATACAGCAGCTGATCTTAGCGCTGTGGATCTGACGGTAACGAGAGCGCCGAGTTTGAGAGATTTATTTAATCAAAGTGGAGCATTGAATGGTCCATTGATGCATACTGGAAGAATGGATGTTGGCATGATGATAGAGCATTACAATGACATCAATGCTCAAGATAATCCAGACTTGGACAATCGGCTTGCACGAGGTGGTGGACAAAACCTGAACATGACTGAAGATGAAAAAGCGGCTTTGGTGGCTTTTCTAAAAACATTGACGGGTAGTGATGTCTACAGCAATGAGAAATGGAGTGATCCTTTTCCAGGTTAATCTTTGCTTTGCTTAAAAATTATTTTACTGATGCTTGTTGTTTTTTCTAAATCTATAATCTTAAGAAGATAAGCACCATCATTCCAGTTTGTAATTTCTTGTTCGGGGATGGGTTGATTTTTTTGTCCTTCATAGATAAGTTCAGCTCTTAGATTGAAAACTTGGAAGTTAAAATCTTTTTCACCATCGATGGTTAGTTGATTGTAAAAAGGATTTGGAAAGATGCTATAGCCATTTGCGGAAGCGAGGGTATGCATACTGGTGGATTCAAAATATTCATAAGCACCGATGTCGGGATTTATTCTTGGGTTGCCGTCGAGATCTACCGCCGGTGCCACATTTGCGGAAGCGGCATCTATCAACAAACTTCCAGGAAGTAAATGAAAATCATTTGAGGCCGGATCGACAAAATTGAGGAGATACTCGTCGTTGCTTGATAGGGACTGATTATTGATCATCTCTGCATTTCCTAATATTCGATTGCTGACATTATTGGCAATGAGACAGTTGGTGCTGGGAGTGCCATCTTCATGATCATTGATACGAATCCAAATGGGTCCGGGAGTTATATCAGGCGTGGGATCAATCACGGTATTATTTATAATGCGACAGTTATTGGCTCCGTAGAGGGATATTCCATGGTAGTGATCCACAATGACAAGATTGTTTTCGATTACCCAATTATTATAAAAGCCATCGAAGCAACCGATACCCTGTAGGGGTCCTTTAAGAAGCTGATTTGGGTCATCGTAGTTTAAGATAATGTTTGAGCGAAGGATATTATCGGAAGGTTCGATTCCGGAGGTGTTGAAAGATTGTATTCCATCGTCATGATTATCATCCACCTTGTAACAGTTCTTAATGAGATTCTTTTCTACTATGGTTCTAGATCCGAGTATGCGCATACCGTCACCTGAAAAATTGATCACCGCATTTCCTTTGACCCAGTGATCGTTTCCATTACATGTTATACCATGATCGATATTGCTGATGACATTATCCACCACACGCATTGAATCTCCAAGCAGAAATATTCCAGAGCTTGAATTGCTCAACCATTCTTCGGCAGTTTCCCATGCTTGAATTCCGGAGTAGATCTCGCAGTTGATCAGGTCCATGTTTTTGCAGGGTCCTTGCCAAGCGTGTGTTTCGAAAAAGACCAATTTGTTTTGTAGATAATAACCATAAGGCTCAGAGCTGATGCTTATGTTTTCGAAATGAAGATTGGATCCGCCTTGAATTTGAATGTATTCTACGATGGCATTTTTACTTTGGCCAATGAAGTATATTTTATCAGTGTTGAAGAAATTTCTTGCAAATACTTTACCATGTAAGCCATCAAGTAAGATTAATGTATCACCAGATTGAATGGGAGAACCAGGATTGTTTATTTGTAAATTACTCAAGTCTGGATTGTATGGCAGCGGACCATATGATTGGTGTTGGATAAGACCCTGGTCAAAAATTTCCTGGAGGTTCGGCCAAGGAGCTGACGCCGAACCATCATTGTCCAAACTGCCCAATGAAGGATCTAAATAAAAAGTACTTGCCCAAGAAAACAAGGCAGACATAATGAATAGCGGAATGAAGACAAATCTCATGGATAAAAATTAAAATGGGGAAATGCTTGCGGTGTGTACAGATAAAGGTACAACATATAATTTATTGTAGTTTTTCATTTTGGTGTAGGTATTTGGAGAGAAAGGACGATAAAAGTGTTTTGATAAAGCCATTTTCTTAAGATTTAAGATTTATTTAATACAATACATTAAATAAAATCGTAATATGATGAACATTATTTGAAAATTGATATTAAATTTGTGGTTCTTTTGATTCAAATAGAAACAATTTAGTTATGAAAAATATATTGATCTTATCTATCGCCATACTTTTAGCAGCCTGTGGCGGTGATAGTTCCTCAACAACAACTTCAGCAGATACTACTGCAACTCCAACTAAAACAGCTGCTACGCAAACTGCAAATGCCAAGACACCTCAACCAGCTCCCGCAACGGCAAGACCAGCGGCGAATACACAAAAGGCACCAAGCTTGGCTGATATCGGAGATTACAAACCAAAAAATGAAGGTTGGCATGTTTTATTAGAAGAAGCATATAAAGAATCTCAAAAGTCAGGTAAGCCAATTATGGCAAATTTTACAGGCAGTGACTGGTGTGGATGGTGTAAAAGGTTGGATAAATCTGTCTTCCATACCGATGATTTTGATAAATGGGCAAAAGACAATGTAGTTTTATTGGAATTGGATTTTCCAAGAAGATTTAGGTTGCCGGATGCAGTAGCTCAGCAGAATAGAGGTTTGCAACAGACTTTTGGAGTAAGAGGTTATCCTACGGTTTGGTTGTTTGATCTTTCCAAAGATGATGCGGGTAAATTTAATATTGCAGCACTAGGAAAAACTGGCTATACCAAAACCTTTGATGAATTTAAAAATACCATGACAGGATACATGGCAAGCAGACAAGGGTAAGAAAGAATAATAAATATTAAAAGGGGTAAAGGCTTTGTCTTTGCCCCTTTTTTAATTGGTGAAAGTTTGGTTTTAGTATCATCAATTCACCAAATAAAATTCATTCCCTGCCACCGATTTCCTAACTTTATGTATGCCCAATGCAGATCTATTCTTAATCATCGGTGTTAGTGGAGTCGGAAAGACTACCATTGGAAAATTATTGGCCTCAAGCTTGTCAATCCCATTTTATGATGCAGATGATTTTCATCCCAAAGCCAATATTGAAAAGATGAGCAATGGGATTCCACTTTCAGATTCAGATCGTGTGCCTTGGCTTCAAAACATCAATTTACAAATTCAGCAATCTTCTCTGCGAAATGGAGCCGTCATTAGCTGCTCTGCATTGAAAGAAATGTATAGGACGGAGTTATCAAAGAATGTTGAATCAAAGATACATTGGATATCTTTGGTTGGTACCTTTGATTTGGTTCAACAGCGAATGGAGACTCGGTCGCATTTTATGCCATCGAGTTTATTACAATCGCAATTTGACTTGTGGGAGGAGCCGAATTATGGGCAGAAATTGGATGTAGGGAACAAACCTGAAGAGTTGGTGCAACTCATTTTAGAAAATGTAAGTATGAAAAAATCGGAAATAGGATTAATAGGATTGGGGGTAATGGGAAAAAGCCTAAGTAGGAATATTGCAGGGCGGGGTTTTTTAATGAGTGTCTACAATAGACATATTGATGGATCGGAGGAGAATGTTGCCATCGATTTTAAGAACCAACATGAAGAGATGTCAAGTGCAAAAGCCTTTGATGATTTAAAATCATTTGTGGATTCATTGGCCATTCCCAGAAAAATATTTCTTATGGTCAATGCAGGGCAGGCAGTGGATCATGTAATTCAAGAACTCGTGCCTTATATTGATGCTGGTGACATCATCATTGATGGAGGTAACTCTCATTATAAAGATACAGAAAGAAGATTTTCAAAATTGCGAGAACATGGAATTTCCTACCTTGGAACTGGGGTTTCTGGTGGTGAAGAAGGAGCTTTAAAAGGTCCCTCTATCATGCCTGGTGGTTCAAAAGAAGCCTATGAACACACATCTGCAATATGGAGAAGTATCGCTGCAAAAGATAAAAATGGTTCTGGCTGTTGTGCATTCATTGGCAAAGGAGGATCGGGGCATTTCGTGAAGATGGTACATAATGGTATCGAGTATGCAGAGATGCAATTGATTGCTGAACTATACGGCATCATGAGATATGGAATGGCTATGTCACCAGTGGATATCTCGGAAGTATTTGATTCTTGGTTGCAGACCGATTGCACTTCTTATCTATTGGAAATAAGCAAGGATATACTTTTGAAAAAAGAAGATGAGCATTACCTCTTAGACTTAATTCTAGACCAGGCTGGTAATAAGGGAACTGGTAGTTGGACTACGATCGCAGCTTGTGAGCTTGGTGTCCCCATTCCAACCATGACGGCTGCCTTGTATGCAAGGTACCAATCATCTTATTATGATCTTCGGCAGGAAGCTTCCAAGGTTTATGCTTCCGCAAATGTGAGTCTGGAGATGGAAATTTCTGATTTAAGAAAAGCCTACCAAATTGCAAGAATAATCAATCATCATCAAGGTTTTAATCTGATCGAAGAGGCTTCTAAAAGCTATGACTGGAGTATCGACTTTAAAGAGCTTGCGCGGATATGGACCAATGGGTGCATCATACGATCAGCACTGATGGAGCAAATTGCAGAAAACCTAGAAGACAATAGCAATATTCTTTTGCATCCAAAGTTGAGTGTATTGGTTCTCGATTCTTTTTCAAAATTAAGTGAGTTGGTATCTCAGGTTGCTAAGACCACTGTAGCCATACCATGTCTTAGTAGCGCTATGAATTATCACAAATCCTTTATTCAGGAAAGATCTTTGGCCAACATGATCCAAGCTCAAAGGGATTATTTTGGAGCACATACTTACGAGCGGTTAGATAAAGAAAGAGGACTAATGTTTCATACCAATTGGAAATGATGGGAGGATTATTATTGGCGGTCATATTGGGAGTTGTCTTATTGTTGGTGATGATATTGAAGCTTAAGTTGCCTGCTTTTATATCTCTGTTGATTTCAAGTATAGCTGTTGGGTTACTGGCAGGCCTCAATGGAGAGGAGGTGATTAACACCATTAAAACAGGTATGGGATCCAGTCTCGGTTTTGTGGCGACGGTTGTCGGGTTGGGCGCCTTATTTGGTGGTATTTTAGAATTATCTGGCGGAGCTAAATCCATAGCTAATTATCTCCTGCGTGCCTTTGGCGAGAAACGATCAGGTTTTTCTCTGGGTTTGACTGGATTTCTTGTAGCCATTCCTGTTTTTTTTGATGTTGCTTTTATTATTCTAATTCCGGTTCTGTATGCCTTGCAAAAAAATACAGGCAAGTCATTGTTGCATTATGCCATCCCTTTGCTTTCTGGATTGGCGGTAACGCATGCATTTATACCACCGACACCTGGCCCTATCGCAGTAGCTGATATTTTGCAAGCCAATTTGGGATGGGTAATGCTAGCCGGAATCATTGCAGGTATACCCACGATGATAGTCAGTGGTGTCATATTTGGAAGATACATTGGATCTCGTATCCAGATTGAAGTTCCAGAAGGATTAATGGAGGAGGAAGTCGATATTAAATTGCCAAATTTTTACAAAATATTATGCATCATAGGATTGCCAATATTTTTGATAGTAATGAACACCATGACTTCAGAGGGTTTTATTCCAATCCAGCATGAGGGTTTGTTGGATGTTATATCCTTACTTGGTCATCCTTTCGTTGCCTTGATTTTGGCCAACTTGGTTGCTTGGTATGTGCTTGGGAGAGGGTCTGGATTTACTTCTGCACAATTGCAAGAAGTAAGTACTAAATCGATGAAGCCAGCGGGGATTATTATCTTGTTGACAGGAGCTGGAAGTGTGTTTAAGCAAGTTCTTGTGGATACTAAAGCGGGTGCAATGATGGCTGAGTCACTCTCAGAAATCGGTCTACCGGTTATTTTATTTGCGTTTTTGGCGGCGGCACTGGTTCGCCTGATTCAGGGTTCTGCGACAGTCGCGATGATTACTGCAGCTGGGTTGGTGTTTCCATTTGTCGATGGTGTTCAATATTCCGGTATGCAACTTGCCTCTTTTGTAATTGCCATTGCATCAGGTGCTTCAATTTTTTCTCATGTCAATGATAGTGGATTTTGGTTGGTGAAAGAATATTTGGGAATGACAGAAAAGCAAACCTTTCAATCTTGGACCATGATGACAGGAATTTTAGCAACTGTCGGTTTCCTGTTCTCGGTGATTATTTATCTGGTTTTCTAAGTTGTTTACAATCAAGTTAAATGTCCTGATTGCTTCAGATCATGCCGTGGAATATTACATATCTTCGTGGGCTAAATACATGCTATGTCGCAAAAGTCATATACTTTAATTGGAGCAGGAATCATGAGTGCTACTTTGGGTGTGCTTTTAAAAGAATTGCAACCAGAAGCACAAATAAGCATTTTTGAAAGATTGGATGAGGTTGGTGCAGAAAGTTCGGATGCATGGAATAATGCTGGCACTGGACATTCGGCTTTTTGTGAATTGAACTATACACCGCAGCGACATGACGGATCTGTAGACATTTCAAAGGCATTACAAATTAGTCAGGCCTTTGAGGTATCGAAACAACTTTGGGCTTATCTACAAAAAACTGGAAAAGTAAAAAGTTCAAGTCCGTTTATCAATGACATTGATCACATGAGTTTTGTCTGGGGTGAGAAAAACATCAATTTCTTGAGGACTCGATATGAAGTCATGAGTCAATATGGAATGTTCGAAGACATGTTATATTCTGAAAATTTTGATGAAATCGCGGACTGGGTTCCCCTCATGATGAAGGGAAGAGATCGTTCTGAGCAGATTGCTGCTACAAGAATGGAGATTGGCACTGATGTAAATTTTGGTGCCATTACTAGAGGGATGATTAGTTACCTAAGAAGCTGTGATGGTGTAAGCGTATTCTTAGGTCAGGAGGTAGAAGATATCACTAGAATAGATAATCAGAAATGGCAAGTTGATGTCAAAGACTTAAATGAGGATTTTTCGAAATCAATAGAAACTGATTTTGTTTTTGTTGGCGCAGGAGGTGGTGCTTTAAAGTTGCTCGAGAAATCTGATATACCAGAAGGAAGGGGATATGGTGGTTTTCCTGTCAGCGGACAATTTTTAATTTGTAAAAATCCAGAGCTTGTGTACATGCATGAAGCCAAAGTCTATGGAAAAGCAGCCCATGGTTCTCCTCCTATGTCTGTTCCCCATCTTGATACCAGGATGTTGAACGGAGTCAGGTCTTTATTGTTTGGACCTTATGCCGCTTTTTCTACCAAATTTTTGAAGAATGGTTCTTATTTGGATTTACCATTGTCCATAGAGGTGCATAATATTTGGCCCATGTTATCCGCAGGTATACAAAATATAAACCTCACGAAATACTTGATTGAACAAGTATTTCAATCACCTGAGGATCGATTTGAATTCTTGCAAAGGTATTATCCAGAGGCAAAGATGGAAGATTGGGAATTGATCACTGCGGGTCAGCGAGTACAGATTATTAAGAAAGACAAGGATGGGGGAGGAGTGCTTAAGTTTGGAACAGAGATAGTGGCTAGTGAGGACAAAAGCTTAGCAGCGTTATTGGGAGCTTCACCAGGAGCATCAACCTCAGTATCAATTATGCTTGATATTTTGAAAACATGTTTTTCAGATCAATTGAAATCAGAAGCTTGGCAAAAGAAATTGCGTGAGATGATTCCTTCTTACGGACAATCTTTAATTGATGATCGAGAATTATGTCTGAAGACCAGGGCCTATACAACAAAGGTGTTGAAGTTAGAAGCTTAGAAAGGTCTAAGTATCTACTTAATAATCCCAAGATGAAGTATTCTTCCGCCGGTTTGATTGATAGGGCTTACTGATTTCCCAATGACAATTCCTTTTTCTGGCGCTAGGTATTCTTTTATCTTATCACCAAATATATTTCTAACGGTGGCAATGATTTCATTTTTTTGGACGATGTCTGTTACATTGGGGTGAACCGTAAGAAGTCCTCCAGCATCACTATAGATCCAATATGATTTTTTACAAAGTATGGTTTCTTCTGAGATTTCTTCAACTTCTGACTCGGTCATACCTAAGTATCCCAAGAGATTATGGATTCCTGTCAGTCCTTCTCGAATCATGCCTTTTTGAAAGAGATTAGGGTTTCCTACTTCCAATGTAATGGCAGGAATGTCCATTTCGTCTGCTGTTCCTCTCAGCGTGCCATCGCTTGGGGGATTGTGAACAATAATTTGTGCATTTTGTAAAAGTGCCATTTTTCTGACCACTTCATCGCTCATATCGGCTCTGATGTAATAAGAATTAACTCTTCCATTACTTGCAGTATGCAAGTCTAAGAGATAATCAAAATGTTTTATCAATCTGTCGACAACTCGGAAAGCGTATACTTGACTGACTGTTCCATTAGCAACCCCAGGCATGATGTGATTGAGGTCAACGCCATCTAGAAACCTCCTTTTTTTTCTAAGATAGGAAGGCACATTGATGATAGGTGCTCCGATGATCGTTCCTTTTAGAACCTTGGTGTCAATTTCATTGAATATTCGTTGGATTACCGGTATCCCATTCAATTCATTTCCGTGGACAGCTGCTGTTAGACCAATGGTTTTTCCATCTTCTTCTCCTTTTGCAACGATGAGTGGAATGTTGATTGGATTGCCAATGCTATCTTCTACGATTTCCAACCAATATCTGCTGATGCATCCACGAGGAATCTTTTCTATATTAAGGGCTTTGATCACTTGGGCATCCTGCATAATGAAGAGTTTTGTTGGTGATGTAGTTTATTATTAGGTCAATGGCTTGCTCTACCAAAGGGAGGTTTTTTAACTTGGCTATTTGTGGTAAACCACCAATACTTGTAGTATTGATTTCTGACAATATTCTCTTGCCATTATCCTCAACCAGGGTGTCTATTCCATACATGACAATCCCCATTTTGTTTAGGATTGGATTAATGGTTTCCACCATTTGGTATTCTTCCGGGTCAATGTCAGTCATATGGGAAGTGCCCCCCATGGAGACATTACAAAGCCATGAATCTTTTGCTGGTAATCGAAGTGATGCGCCTAATATTTTTCCATTGACAACAATTATTCTCTTATCCCCATGGGAAACATTTTTTAGAAATTTTACGCCCAAATAGTTGAGTTTTTCTGAATTTTGTCTAAGCTTAAAATCTTTGTAAGATAGTACTTCTTTTCCAATGAAAACTTGTTCTCCATCTATCTTGACAATCCCTTTGCCTCCATATTCTCTGAATGGCTTTAGTACAATTGGAAAGTTTTGTTTAAACTCTTCTATAGTTTCCCAGCTGTTGCAAATTTTCATAGGAGGGCAGACCGATGGAAAATTGAGTAGAAAAGCCTTGGAACCTGTGAGGTGTATTCCTTTGGGATCATTGATAATGATCTTGTTATTAAATCTTATGGTTAAATATTGTAAGAATTCTTCTGAAAGTGGAGGCGGCAATCTCAACCATATAAAATCATAATTTTCAAGGTCAGCTGGAAATAGGTTTTTGAGCAACAGACTAGGGTCGGTAAAATGAAATTGTTTATCAATTGTAGTAACCAACAAAGCCGCTTCAGATTGACTTCCAAAGAATGCATTATTGGAATCGTTGGTCCTTGTTGCAATGTCAATTTGACCTATCGATGGATGCGCTAAAAGTTTAACTGCCAATGTATACAATGAATTTTCATTGCTGTGCTTACTATGATCTGTTAGAATGAGAACTTTCATATGGGCTTTAAGTGACACTTACTAAAAGTATTGGTGATATTTTAAGCTTCTGAATCATCCTCAAAAGGTTCTTCTAAAACATCTTGTGAGCCATCGGAAATATCTTCTTGATCGCTAAAGTCATCTTCATCGCCAATTTCTTGCGCTTCTGCTTTTGTCATGCGGACCAAATAATAATAGTCATCAGTCTCAAAAGGAAGTGCGCTAACAAATTTCCCTTTGGCATCTTTAAATTGAATCAGCTTTTTTTCAAAGCCTTTTGGATATGCTATTTTGATTGCGGCTACAAGTTCCTCAGTTAACTTGTCATAATCTTTAATAACTCTTGGTTTGGTCATGTTTCTAGTGTTTAAATTCAGAAAAATGATTATTTAATTTTTTAGACCTGACTACCAGCCTAAAAGGTATGCAAAAATTAGAGGAGCAACAATGGTCGCATCCGATTCGATAACAAATTTTGGAGTCTCAGGCAATAACTTTCCCCAAGTAATTTTCTCATTCGGAACTGCACCAGAATAAGAACCATAACTCGTTGTGCTATCACTGATCTGACAGAAATAGGACCACATAGGAATGTCATCCAATTGAAGATCTTGATGCAGCATTGGAACCACGCAAATAGGGAAATCTCCGGCTATTCCTCCTCCAATTTGGAAAAACCCAATACCATTTTGTATTGTGTTTTTTTGGTACCAGTCTGCCAGATACATCATATATTGAATTCCAGATTTCATGGTAGTTGGTTCCATGTCACCCTGGATGCAATAGGAGGCAAAAAAATTACCACAAGTAGAATCTTCCCAGCCTGGTACAATAATCGGAATATTTTTTTCAGCTGCTGCCAATAGCCAACTGTCTTTTGGGTCTATTTGGTATTTTAATTCTAATTCACCACTAAGAAGAATTTTGTAAAAATATTCATGGGGAAAATAACTTTCATTGGTGATATCGGCTGATTTCCATGCCTTGTAAAGGTGTTCTTCGATGGCCCTCATCGCTTCAGCTTCAGGGATACAAGTATCAGTGACTCTATTGAAATGTTGATCTAAGAGATCTTTTTCATCTGCAGGAGATAAGTCGCGATAGTTGGGTATCCTTTTATAGTGATCATGAGCGACAAGGTTAAATACATCTTCTTCGAGATTGGCTCCTGTACATGTGATGATATGTACCTTGTCTTGTCGGATCATTTCTGCCAGCGATTTTCCCAATTCTGCCGTGCTCATTGCCCCTGCCAATGTTACCATCATTTTATTTCCAATGGTTAATTGATTCTCATATTCTTTAGCTGCATCTACCAGGGTTGCCGCATTGAAATGTTTGTAATGTTTCAGTATAAATTTTGAAATTTCTCCTTTGTTCATAATCATAATTTTGTCATTCTCATTTGGAATGTATTCAAAACTTCCGTTCGCTAAAAAATTTATACGAAAGCATTTTATAATACAGTTTGGCGGCTAAAAATTGTGGGGCTTTTAAATTTTGAATGGGAGCAAGCTCAACAATATCAAAACCCAAAACATTTTTTTCTTGGAAAATGGTTTTAAGGTACTTGGTAATGAGGGACCAACTCATTCCACCTGGTTCTGGAGTTCCTGTTGCTGGCATAATGGAAGGATCCAAGGCATCTAAATCCAAGGTGATGTATACCTGGTCTGTCATTTTTGCCAAGGAATCGGTGATCCAAGATTTTGTTTCTAAAATATCTTGGCCCCAAAAGACTTTGTTTAGATCCATGTGTTGTTTTTCAGAGACATCCATGCTTCGTATGCCAACTTGGATAAGGTTCGTATGCTTGCTTGCATCATGCAACGCGCAAGCGTGATTGTATTGGGTGCCCTCGTAGCTTGGTCTTAGATCAGCATGTGCATCAATTTGCACGACAGTCAAATTATCATAATGTTCGTAGAATGCTTTTATGATTCCAATGCTTATCGAATGTTCACCGCCGAAAAAAGTTAAAAATTTATTGGTTTTTAATAAGGCCTTGGTGTTGGTGTATACAGAATCAAACATTTCTTCAGGGCTGGAAAAGTTAGACCATTCTTCAGGCATAAAAATTCCATTTTTATAAACCTCTGAATCTGTTTCTATGTCGTACAGTTCCATATTTGCGGAAGCATCAAGAAAAGCGTCAAATCCTAAATCCGCTCCTTTCCCCCAAGTACTGGTTCCGTCAAAAGGTATAGATTGAAGAATGATCTTTGCCTCCTCGAGACGGGCATGTTCTAATGCTATACCTGCAAAAGTTTTCATTTTTATTTTAGTTTAATTGTAGCCAAGTATGTTTAACATTTCATCTACGGTTTGTTCGTTCCGATAGAGATAATCAATTGCATTTCCTTTTTCATCTCTGTCAATGACAATCAATTTAGGGGCAGGAATCAAGCAATGTTTAATGCCTCCATATCCACTAATTGAATCTTGGTATGCACCTGTGTGAAAAAAACCTACATACAAAGGTTCTTGATCATCATTTTCAAATTTTGGTAGGAAGAGTTGCTGGTTAAAGTCCTCAGAATTATAATAATCAGAATGATCGCAACTTATTCCACCAATATTAACTTTGGTGTATTCGTTATTCCATTTGTTGATAGGTAACAAGATGAATTTTTCAAGGATGGACCAAGCATCAGGAATTGTATTCATTAAACTATTATCCACCATGTACCAAACCTCCCTATCGTTTTGATGTTTTTGTTCTAAAACTTGAAAAATGATTGCCCCGCTTTCTCCAACTGTATATTTTCCAAATTCAGTAAAGATATCTGGTTCTTCAATTTGGCCTTCAACACAAGCTGCTTTAATATTTGACACAATTTCATTAATCATGTATTCATAATCATACTCAAAACCAAGATTATTTCTGATAGGAAATCCTCCACCTAAGTTTAATGCTTTTAGATTTGGTGAAAGTTGTTTCAGTTCAACAAAAAGTTTTAAAGCTTTTTGAAATTCACCCCAATAATAAACATTGTCTTTGATCCCAGAATCAATGAAAAAGTGTATCATTTTTAATGATAGATTTTCATCATCTTTGATTTCCTCATTGAAAAATGGAATGATATCAGAGGGTCTTATTCCTAGTCTTGATGTGTAATAAGAGGATTGAGGTTCTTCATCAATGGCAATTCTAATACCTATCTTCAATTGTCCGTTGAATGTTTTGGCAATTTGCTTAACCCGATGAATTTCTGATTTTGAATCCAAAACAAGGATTGAATTTTTAAAACCTTGTTGATTGAGTTTTAAGATCTTTTTTAAATAATTTTCTGTTTTGTATCCATTGTGGACAATAATGGTTTCTTTTGTTAATTCACCTTCTTCGAGCAATTTAAAAATTAAATCTATGTCAAAAGAAGAAGAGGTTTCGAGATGTACTTTTTCTCTTAAAGCGGATTTTACCACGTGAGAAAAATGGCAGCATTTTGTGCAGTAGCAGTAATGATATTTGCCTGCATAGTTGTTCTTTTTAATAGCCCTGTTGAAAAGATTTCTTGCTTTTTTTATTTGTTCTCCAATACGGGGCAAGTACACCAGTTTGAAAGGCGTTTGATATTTATCAATTAAATATTTTAATGAGATGCCATGAAAGGTTAGAAACCCGTTTTTGAGATCAAAGCCTTCTTGCGGGAAATAATAAGTCTGATCGATAAGGTCGAAATAAGTATTCTTCATGTATTTAAATCAATCTGCTTGATGTTTTAGATTTCTGAGACTTAATTTTTAATGATTTTATAACAAAGATGTATTTTGAAATAGGCTATTTACTCAATGAAAAAGCTTAGAATTAAAAATGGGTGAATTACCTAGAAAATAAGTGATATTGGTATTCTATTCTAATCCAATTTAATTTCTTGTAATAAGCTGATATCATCATTTAGACTTTTAAACAATTTCATCCTAAATCTGCCTTGTTTATTGACCAATGTCTGAGCCATTTTATCAATCGCCACCATTGAAAGTACAGTTTGAATGTAGGCCTCAATCAGGTCATCAAGTCCTATGCCTAGCTTATTAAAATCACGTCTATCCATCAAAACCAATCTATTTGTATCATTGTCCCAAACACCATTGCTTTTTTTTATAGAAAGGTTTGTTCCCAGCATAGACCAGCTGTCAGTACCAGAGCTTAAGTGATCAACCAACGGTTTTTCTGCTCTTCTTGCATATGTGCAAAGTGGTTTTATTCCATTTTCAGTTGAGCTGACCATCATCCTGATGTCCGCCACAAAGGTTTGATTTTTTGCATTCGGAATGGTGCCTACATGGTATAACTTACCAGCGGAAGTAGTACTACTCCAATTGTAGTTTCCAATCAAACTCTGGACGATAAATAGATCATAGTCAAACTGCATTTCCATAAATTTGTCAAGTTCTTCCTGAGTAACTATGGTGTACACTCCTTGACCTGCATTGCTATAAGGAACTTTTATCACTGCATGTCCTCCCAACTTTTTAACCCAAAGAGGGATTTCATTTTTGCTAACATCCCAGATGGTTTCTGGTATATTGATTTTCAAACCATAATTTTGAAGTTCTGCATTGAATATATCGTAGGCTTTTGCTGCAACCATTTTGTTTCTTCCGCCTGCAAGACAAGCAACAGTTGGATTCAATATTTTGGTTTTGCAGTTAATAGGAATTCTGTTCCAAGGTTTTTGTGTCACATACCTAAATGCTGCTCTGATTTGGTGCCATTTATTTTGATGGCGTACATACATGATGCCATCGTTAAATTTAACATTCGGGTCTTTTTCTTGATCGCTAAATGAGGAATAGAAAACGGGTTCATTCATAACCTCAGAGATCACTTTAGCATATCCAGAAACCTCCATCGGATTTTTATCATAAATCACAGCCAATCCTCCTTTGATTTTATTTCTAAGATTTTTTAGAAAAGGTTTGAATGTTCTTTCGATCATCAATCTGTAGCTTCCCTGTTCTTTGTTGTCATCAATCAAAGGCATTGATTTTTGTCCAGAAGGACAAGAATTGTTTTCGATGACCACCATTTGTCTTTTTCCTGCAGCAGAAGTAACATTTAAAAGATCTGCTCCAGCCCATAAAAAATATTTTGATCTATGATTGAGGATTTCTGATAGCTTTTCCTTGTTTACTTTAGGATGCATATGGCAATATCTTGTGATAATTCTTTCTTGTTCCAGATTCAAGAAAAAATTGATCATTGGATGGATGGTTGCATTTAAAGCTTTGGGGTACCAGTGATTATGAGGCTCAAATTCTAATGGTTGGATTATCTTAATTTCTTGTTGAATCACTCTACTATTGTTTGTATGTTAAATTTGAAAACAATATAAATTATAAGGCAAGAGAAATATTTACTTCAAGTTTGTACTTACTTCCAAGCCTTGTTTCAAAATCTGATTAATTATATGTAAAGACACACCCTTACTTGTATTCTTGTACATTAATATCCCGCAAAGAGGAATACTTTTGGGGTGTGCCATTAAGAACATGATTATACTATTATCCTTTTTTCACGAATTTTTTTTCCCTCCATGCTGAGGGTTGTTGTTGGAACCGCCAATAGTCTTTTTTTATCAATTAGAAGTCCTGTTTCGGCACATACGCCATAGATGCCTTTTTCAATTCTCATTAAGGCATTGTCGATGAAATGAATATGTTTTTTAATCCTTGATTTTTTAACCAACAAAGATTCTATTTCGATGAAATAGTTGGTAGCATTAAATCCATTATCATCATTTCCATTTTCTGATAAGTTGTTAATTTGCTTATTAATAAGGGACAACTGACTTAAATCTACCTCCTTCATTGCAAGTAATTTAGATTTAAATAATGTAAGTTCTTTTTGAGAATATCTTTTCATTTTGAAAGATTGATCATACTAAAAGTTGATTGGCTCATCCAATATCTCAACAAAGATGAATATGAAATGTAGGCTTATAATCAGCTTAAAAGTGTAATTTTATTGCTAACGTTAATCTGGTATGGTAGCTATGTAATATTGGTAGGATCTACGAGATTTGCTTAGATATCCAAAAGCCCTGTTTTGATAGCGTGTTTGACTAATCCTGCGGTATTTTTAACTTGTAGTTTGTCTAATAAATTACGCCTATGTGTATCGACGGTTCTTATGCTGATAAACAATTCTTTAGCAATTTCTGGATTGGAATATTCTTGTGCAATCAAAGTGAGAATTTCTGTCTCCCTATTTGTCAATTGGATGCTATTGGATTTATTTTTCATTTTTGATCCTCTGGTGATGTGTTTCACTAGGATTTGTGAGACATGTTTACTGTAATAATTCTCTCCTGAGGCAACCTGCATGATGGCATCTACCATTTCTTCTGAGCCTGCGTCTTTTAGTAGATATCCTTTTGCCCCTATTTCTAGTACTTTGATTACATAGTTTTCTTCATGGTGCATGGTTAGGGCGATGATGTTTAATTTAGGATATAGCTCTAGAAGTTTTTTTGACAAGGTAACACCACTCTCAAATCCAATTGAAATATCCATAAGGAGTATATCTGGTAATTGATTGGATACATTTTCTATTGCTTCGACACCATTACTTGCGGACCATATCATGGTTGTTTCTTCATGTTTATCAATTATGGCGCTAACACCATCTCTAAACATTTTGTGATCATCTATTATAGCAACCCTAATCATGAATTTCTGTGGTTTTAGGTAAAGTTACAACAAAAGTACTTCCATTTCCTTTGGATGAAATCACTTTGACTGAGCCGTCCATTAAAGACACCAGCTTGTTAACGATTGCCAGTCCTACTCCTATACTTTTTATAAATTTTCCATCACTTTCTAAATCACCTGAAAATAATTTGAAGATTATGTCATGAAGTTCTGCTTCTATTCCATTGCCATTGTCAGATATGCTGATAATATGTTCATCTTCATTTTCTTCATAATCTATGGAGATCGTCGGATTTAGGTTTTCATTATACTTCAGATTGTTCTCTAGGATATTTTTGAAGACATGGATCAGTGCAATTCTCGGATAAAACACCTGAGGTAGATATTTGGAAATGGAAATTTTAAATCGATCAGGTGGGAGAAGTTTTTGAATTATTTTGGCAAATAAGATTTTTAAGTCAACAATTTCTGAATCTTGATTGAAAGCATGAATTGATTTGGAGTAAGTTAGTAAGTTGTTGATAAAAGCTCTTGATTCTTTTGATTCTTGAATAATATCCGATAAATAAGCTTTACTTGTATGACTTAATTCATCAGTGTGATTGTTCATCAAAACCTCCGTTATAAGTTCGATATTTCTGAATGGGTTTCTCAAGTCATGGGCGATAAAGGCCGTGTACTCCTCAAGGCTTTTAATACTCATTTCTAGTTGTTCTTCTTTGTCTTTCATTTCCCTCACCGTTTTATGCAATTCGAATAGCCTCATGATTTGGTTGGAAAGACTATGCAAAGCTTCCAATTGAAATTCATTCAATTTACGCGATTTTCTGTCGATTACGCACAGAGTTCCAAGGGTCAGTCCATCTGGATTGTTTAATGGAATACCAGCATAAAAGGCGATGTGGGGATCACCTAAAACCATAGGATTATCATGAAAAGTAGGATTAGATTTGACATCCTCAATAATCATATCTTGGTCAGGATGATTTATCGCATGGGCACAAAAGGAAATCTCTCTTGGAATAAAAGCTTCCATCTCTCCATATTTTGCTTTGTGCCATTGTATGGTAGAATCGACAAGGGTAATAAGAGAAATTGGAGTCTCACAAATGTTTGCTGCCAGTCTTGTAATTTCATCAAGCTCTTCTTTTTGGTCATCATCTAATATTTGATACGAGTAAAGAGCCTCAAGTCTTTCGATTTCATTCTTTGGAATCTCTGGTGCCTTCATTTATTAGCCTTAAAACACAAAGATGTTAATTTTACCTCTTAAGTCTATCAGCAAAACAACCTAAATTAGGCTAGGCATATTACCTATTTACTTTTGCTGCTGTACCAAATGTATAAACTTTTCTAGGTATTGGTTTTTCTTTCCTATCAATTTCATAAGCTAAAGGAATGTTTGCATGATCGTTATAATCTTTTGATAATGTATAATCTCTCATTTTGATATAAGATCAAAAGGAAATAATGTCCCTTTTTCTTGATATTCTAAACCTGTTTTTTGAACGGGATGGAATTGACGCTAATAATCTTAGCTAAAACTTGTGGCAATTGAAATGTTGTTAAATGCATCAAATGCATTCATGCTTTCTGGATGAGTATTATTAATGGAATTTACAATTTAACCAACATTCTTATAGAGGTAAAAATTTGGTAGGATTGCTTCAAGATGATCTTGGAGAAAGTCAATATCTTGGATAAGATCTATTTTGAAAGGGTATCGTTTTGGGCTGGAAGAAATCTATTTTGAGTATTTAAGAATATGACCAATCGTAAAAACTTTAATGGATTCACATAGCTATTTATTTTCTTCTCTTATTTAATCTCGTTTTATATCTTTTCTTTGATTTGATGTATTCTTTCTTGTTCTGTTTTCGATGTTCTCCTAATATTTTATCGATTAGATCTTCACGACCCATTTTTTCTAGCTTTGCGCGAATTTGTTTTCTGTTTTCACCTTTGTACCAGAAAAAGAATTGGTGTTGTGCTTTCTTTTCTTTTGGATTTTTTGCGGTATACACTTCTCGAAGTGTGTAAGGATGCAGCCCTGTGTAATAGATAATGGTTGCCACAGTCATTGGTGTAGGCGTAAAGTCTTGTACTTGTTCCAACCTAAAACCTAACTCCTTGGTATCTGCAGCAAGATTGGCCATATCTTCTTCTTCGCAACCAGGGTGACTTGAAATGAAATAAGGAATCAGAGGTTGTTTTAAGCCATGTTTTCTATTGAAAAAATCATACTTCTTTTTAAATTCTCTGAAGTGTTTGAAGCTCGGTTTACGCATTACTCGCAATGTGTTTTCTGAGGAATGTTCTGGAGCTACTTTAAGTCGACCGCTGACATGGTTACAAACCACTTGTTCTAGATATTCATCAAGACTACCATCATGATTTTTATTATAACTTTCGGTAAGTAGGTCATATCTCAATCCGCTGCTAACGAATGCCTTTTTTACTTTTGGGTTGGCATCTACTTTTTTATAAAGCTCTGTCATTGGTTTGTGAGAGGTGTCAAGGTTGCTGCACACTACAGGATGAATGCAAGATGGAGCAACACACCTGTCACATATTGATTGTACCTTTCCTTTCATCTTATACATATTTCCGGAAGGACCTCCAAGATCAGAAATGTAACCTTTAAAATCTGGCATTTTTGTAATATTCTCGACTTCCTTTAAAATAGATTCTTCAGATCTGCTGGCAATAAATTTACCTTGGTGTGCAGAAATAGTGCAGAAGCTACAACCTCCAAAACAACCTCTGTGCATATTGACAGAAAAACGGATCATCTCATAGGCAGGGATGGAACCACGTTTAGCATATTTCGGATGGGGCATTCTTGTATAGGGTAGGTCAAAAGAAGTGTCAATCTCATTTTCAGTCATAGGAGGATAGGGTGGGTTGACTATTAGATACCTTCCCTGAACTTTTTGTATCAACCGATCCGCTTGGACTTTGTTTGATTCCTTTTCAATGTGCTTGAAATTGGCAGCAAAAAGTTTTTTATTCCTAAGGCAAGTTTCATGTGATGCAAGATAGATGGATTCTCTTTCATAATTTGGAATATCTTCTTCCTTCCCAACCAGATAAGCAGTTTGCAAAACATCTTGAATATCAGATAGTTTTTCTCCTTCTAGCATTCTTCTGATGATCTGTCTCAAAGGCATTTCTCCCATCCCATAGACCAACATATCTGCATTGCTGCTCTCAAGAATGGTTGGGAAAAGTTTGTTAGACCAATAATCATAGTGTGTCACTCTTCTTAACGAAGCTTCAATGCCTCCGATTAGCACAGGCACATCTGGATATAATTCCTTCAGAATATTGGAATACACATTAACAGCATAATCTGGTCTGTGTCCTGCGCTTCCACCTGGGGTATAGGCATCGGTAGATCTTTTTCTTCTAGCGGCAGTATAGTGATTGACCATTGAGTCCATACAACCAGATGTAACTCCAAAAAATAATTTTGGTTTGCCCATCTTTTTAAAATCTCTTAAATCATCTTGCCAATTGGGCTGTGGTACAATTGCTACCTTTAAACCTTCACTCTCAATAATCCTACCTATAACTGCTGAACCAAATGCAGGATGATCTACATAGGCATCTCCAGATATGATGATAACATCAAGTTCTTCCCATCCGCGTGCTTGGACTTGCTTCTTTGTGATCGGTAACCATCTTGATATGTCGCTATTGTAGTCGATTATACAAAGGTAGGGATAATTGCTCTCTTAAAAACACAACTTAAGTGTGTAAAAGTCTCTTTAGTAGATAAATTTGTCTTTTACCAAGCGATGAAATGGAATAAAGTCAGTATTAAATTTTCCAAATGTTTATTATTATACAATTCAAAATTTCAATGCAAGCATTATTGCTACTAATGCTGTAGTAAATGAAATGGTATTTTCTTTAAAAAATTTTTAGAGTTATAATTTGCCTTCATTGTATTTCTTAATCAACATTGCCTTACTATTGATTTCTAATGTTGTATAAATATTTTTCATATGGGACCTTACCGTGTTTAGCGAAATAAAACATCGGTCAGCAATTTGAGAGTAAGTTAATCCACTTACTATGTATTTTACTATTTCCATTTGCCGACTTGAAAGATTACTTTCAAACTCTTTAGCATTTTTCTTGAAATGTCTTGTCACTTTGCTGGTAATAGAAGGAGACATGTAAGATTCACCCTTTTCTACAATCTCTATTGCTTCAACAATTTTTGCCAGAGGGGTTCGCTTAGAAATATAAGAACAAGCCCCTGCTTCTAAAGCACCGAAGATTTCTTCTTCTTCTTCATATGTTGTTAACATAATGATATCAATATTAGGATATCTTTTTTTAATGAGTGGTATGCCTTCTATTCCTGACATTCCAGGAAGGCCAATATCCAATAGCATAATACTTGGTTCATCTGCAAAATGATGACTCATAAAATCCTCAACAGATTCATAACTGCCTTGGATTTCCATAAGTGATTTTTTGGTAATGTATATAGTTAGACTTTCCCGAATATTCGGGTCATCCTCGATTAGTACTAAAGTTTTCATTGGATACTAAGATAATAACATGGGAATATAAAACCACATTTTTATGTGGTTAATAACATTTTAGTCGGCAATACATTTGTTCCATTGTATTAAGTAAACTTTAAAAGTTGATTATGAAAACATTTGTATACACGATTACATGTTTTTTTATTTTCCTATCATATACTGCTTTTTCTCAACTTGTAGAATATCAAGGTATTTGTGGAAATTCAGGAGTTTTGGTAACTGAAAATTGTCCAAATCTCCAATACTTTGATATCACTGTTTCTGGTGAAGGAAACCTTGGTGACAATAACAGAGGCATCGTTGAGGTTTTTGTTGATATAGATCAGGTGGATGGTTGGAATGGACAAATGCACTTAATATCACCAGATGGTGATCAATACCAATTAGCCGATGAATCCTCATTTCCTGACTATATAGGTCCTTCCTCAGGAGATTTTTTAGACGTAAGTTTTGCTAATTGTTTAGGTCTTCCTACTCATAACGCTTCTGGTAATCCATCTGGATTAACTTTTAATCCTGTTGAAACTTTTTCTTCATTAAACTTTACGGGAGGCCCCGCTGACGGTGTTTGGTCTGTTGGAATTTGTCAAGCTCCAGTAAAAGACGCAGGCCCAATAGAGGTATATTGCGTTTCTATTACTTTTGATGAACTCTGTCCTGAAATTGATGAGGCTATTGTAACACCATCAGATTGTGGACAATCCAATGGATCTGTTGAATTTGTCGTAACCGAAGAAGGTTATTGTGGAGGTTTAATCGGCTTTTCATTGGATGGAATTGATTTTGATGAAATCGATACATTTAATGATTTACCTGCTGGTAATTATACTGGATATGTAGCTTATGTATCGTTTTCTAATTTAACCTCAGATCAAGAAGAAGAATTTAAAAGAAATGGAAGTTTTAATAAATCTTTATTACCAGGAGAATGTATTACAGAATTTGAGTTTATAATTGAAGAAACACCTGATACTCTTCCTCCTACAATAACAAACTGCCCTTTTGATCAAACTGTAATTTTAGATGATGTTTGTTCCGTCGACTTTGACATTATATACCCATTCTTTAACGATGAATGCGGAATTGATTTTGACAATTCAGGTGTTACAATTACAAATCCAGCAGGTGATTCAAACTCTCAGGCTATAACTCCAGGAGATACCTTTTCTTATTCGTGGGGGAATCCGGGTTTCTACGTTTTCGATTGGTTTGTCTCCGATCTCGTTGGAAATGAAACAACATGCCAAACAGTAGTGACCATATTAGATGAAACGCCTCCATATTGGGCTACCAATCAGGTAATAATCAATATCGAATGTGGAGTTGATGATGTAATTGCCGCAAAAGACGCTGCCTTTTCAGAGCTTGTTGCCTTTGATGCATGTGGAGGATTAGTTTTTTATAGTGATTCAATAAATATTATAACAGAACAATGCGGAAATTCAGAATACAATGATTGGTTCTATACAATAACAGATGAATCTGGGAATGCTAATCCAATATTTGGAGAAATTCTTATTAATGTAAATGACAATTTAGCTCCTACAATCAGTGGAGTTCCTATTGACGATATAACTATAAACTGTTCAGATGATTTCCCTTACATTCCAGAAGTTGGAATAGATGTTTTTGCAGATGACATTTGTCAAGGAGATGTAACTTCGTCGATTACAGTATCGTCATCTCTTTCATTTGGAGATTGTCTACTTGGCGAACCTATTGAAATTCAATCATTTTCATATTTCGTTGAAGATGGTTGTGGTAATTCAGAAACACAATCATTTTCTGTATTGATTTACAATAATGAAGAACCTGTCTGGGATGCACCTTTTTCACAAACAGTTCCTATTGATATTACCTTAGAGTGTGGAGTAGATGATCTACCTGGAGCTATTGCTGCAAATACACCAACTGCTCAAGGTTGTTCAGGACCAACAGATATTTCAATATCCGACCTTCAAGAACTTGAACCTTGTCCACAGCCATCCAATACAGAGGATTTGTATTATACTTATCAAGCTACCGATGAATGCAATAATTTCGATTTCACGAATGTATTTATCCATTACTTTGACACACAAGCACCTACCTTAAATGGTATTCCGGCCGATGTAACTCTCAATTGCAATGATCCACTACCAACCACTCCAAATGTAACAGCAATGGATGTTTGTGAAGGTGATGTAACTGATTTGATACTATACTCATTCGAAATTATAGATATTGGATGCGAATTTCAACAAAATTCATATATAGAAACACATACATGGTTAGGTCTTGATTATTGCGGAAATAGCGTTTCAGCAACTTGGACTATTACAGTCTTCAACGATGAAGAAGTAGATTTAGGAGCAGATATTATTGCTTGTACAGGCGATGCAATCACACTCGAAACTTCAGGTCTCGCAGGTGAATATGAATGGTCTACAGGAGAAACTTCTTCTTCAATTAATGTAGATGAATCAGGAAATTATTTTGTAACTGTCACTGGTACAAGTGGTTGTTGTAGCATTGACAATATAGTTGTAAGCTTTGAAGATTACCCTACAGCAAGCGCAACAGGTGGAACATTAGATTGCAGCGGTACAGATATACAGATACAAGGTTCTTCATCTAATACAGGTGTAAGCTTTGCATGGACAGGACCTGGAGGTTTTACTTCCAACGACCAAAACCCATTGGTAAGTCAAGCTGGAACTTATACTTTAACTGTATCTACTTCAGCAGGATGTTCTGACACTGCTAATGCCTTGGTTGAAGCTGATACTGATGCTCCAGACATTTCTACTGCAGGTGGAACATTAGATTGTAACAATAACAATGTAACCATTATGGGAAGCTCAACAACAGCTGGCGTTAGCTATTCTTGGACAGGTCCAAATGGTTTTACTTCATCAGATCCAAATCCAACTGTAGCTACTGCCGGAGAATATAATTTAGTTATTACAGCTCCAAATGGTTGCGTTTCAGATGGCGTTGCGATTGTTGTAGATGATGTAATAATTCCAACAGCATCTACAATTGGAGGAACTATTAGTTGCAATAATGCTAGTGTAACTCTTACAACTACAACATCTGATCCTGCCGCAAATTTTGCATGGACCGGACCAGCAGGATTTACATCCAACTTACAAAATCCAGTTGTTACAGAAGGTGGTACCTACGAACTATTAGTAACATCTGATAATGGATGTACTGCGATGACTTCCGCAACAGTAACAACGGACACAACAATTCCTGACTTAAGTGCTACAGGTGGAACCATCACTTGTGCTTCATCAAGTGTACAATTAAATGCAAGTTCAAACACTGCCGGAGTATCATATTTGTGGTCAGGGCCAAATGGCTATTCTAATAATACAGCCAATCCTATGGTCAATGTTGCAGGTAATTATACAATTACTGTTGCCGCTACAAATGGATGCGATTCTACAATAACAGTTTCAGTTCTTCAAGATATTTCCAACCCTGTAGCTAGTGTCCCAAACAATGTAATTACATGTAGTCAGACTTCTATTACACTAATGCCTACAGCTAGTGATGGAGTAACTTATGCATGGACAGGGCCAGCTGGATTTACATCAAATGAACAAAATCCAGTAGTCAACACTGCCGGAATGTATAACTTGGTTGTTACAGCTGCAAATGGCTGTACTGCTTCGGATAGTTCTACAATTTCTCTGGACAATACTCCGCCTACAATTTCTGTTCAAAGTAATTTGACATTAAATTGCAGTAATCCAAATGCACAAATATTACTTACAACTACAAACACTGGATTGACATATACATGGACAGGACCAGGAGGATTTACCTCCAATGAACAAAATCCAACTGTCACAAACCCCGGCACATACACTGTTGTCGCTACAGCAACAAATGGCTGTAGTTCCACAACAACAAGTTTAATCACTCAAGATATTGCAATTCCAAATGCTAGTGCAACTGGAGGAGAATTAAATTGCATAGCCAATACTGTACAAATAAGTGGATCTTCAACTTCTGCAGGCATTGGTTATTCATGGAATGGACCAAATTCGTTTACTTCAACCGAACAAAATCCTTCAGTTGGTTCACCAGGCAGTTACACCTTGACTGTTACATCTGTTAATGGTTGTACAGCTACTGCAATAGCAGAAGTTACAGCTTCATCTGATTTACCTAACATAACCGCTGTAGGTGGTGAATTAAATTGCATTGTTGATGAAGTTCAACTTTCAGGTAATTCATCAACAGCAGGAGTAAACTTTAACTGGTCAGGACCAGGAGGCTTTACTTCAACTCAACAAAATCCTTCAGTAACTGAACCTGGACAATATACATTTACTGTAACAGCACCTAATGGTTGTGTCTCAGAAACTAATGTTACTGTATCTTTAGATAATTCATTGCCTTCAGTTGTGGCAATTGGAGGGCAGATAAGTTGTAATCAATCATCAATTTCTCTGACCAGTAATAGTAGTTCAGCGGTATCTTATTTTTGGTCAGGTCCAAATGATTTTAGTTCGACCGATCAAAATCCAGAAGTTACGCTACCCGGGGAATACATTCTAACCGTTACAGGAGAAAATGGTTGTATGGCACAAACATCTGTGATGGTAACAATAGATGATTCTCTTCCAGTTGCAGAATTTAGCACTCCTATTGTTAATTGTAATGAAAATGAGATCTTGCTATCGATTGAAACCTCAGAAATTTATCAATACAGTTGGGCTTTGGATGGCAACATCATTTCATCAAGTCAGCAAGTGAGTATTTCTCAGGCAGGAATGTACACGGTCGAGGTGCTGGCATCAAATGGATGTTCTATCAGTTATGAATATATTTTAGAAAATGATTTTGTTGAATTAGAAGCAATAATTGAAACAGTAGATGCAACTTCTGGAACAAATGGATCTGCCACTGTTGAGTTTAATTATCAAGGTATCGAAGTTATTGCTTGGGACAACGGTGAGCTAGGCGCTTCCGCAAATGATTTAAGTGCTGGCTTGCATACCTTAACTGTCACAACAAATCTTGGCTGTACCTATGTATTTGAATTTGAGATAATGATAGGAACAGCTATCGAAGAAGTCGATTTTGTGGATTTTTTCAATATATATCCAAATGTTACAAGTGATCTGGTCAATTTAGAAGTTGGATTTTCAGATAGTACAATTCCGATTGTCAATATTTATAATTCTCAAGGGCAATTGATAAAAGAAATTCATTTTGGAAATACCAGATTGTTACATGAAGTCATTGACTTTTCAAATCTAACATCTGGATTATATATTCTAAGTCTAAGAGCGGAAGGCAATGTAAAATCAACTCGTATTATTAAAAAGTAAGTATACAAGTATCGACCCTAGATTGATGAGTTTCTCGATCTAGGGTTGTTCTTTTTGAAAAACTGTAAATCACATTTTGATGTGATTGAAAGGCTAGTCAGAACCTTTACTTTTGGACCAACCGCATAACCGGAAAAAATGAAAAATCTCTTAATCCTATCTTTTTTAGTCCTATGCCTCTTTAGTATAGAAGCACAGGACTTAGATCAAATAAACAAAACACCTCTTGTGGTGTCAGGAAATATTGCAATTGGTTCTTCATTGTATTATGCAGTTAATCGTGAAAATCGAAGAAGTCCATATTCTTATTTTATTTCTGCTAATCCAACATTTACTTTTTTTGGATTGAGTGTTCCAGTAAGTCTTGTGTATCGTGATCAAAAAGGAAGCATATCTAACCCTTTTAACCGTGTTAGCATCAATCCAAGATATAAGTGGATTTCATTGCATGCTGGAAATATAAATATGGGGTTAAGTCGGTATTCACTATCTGGTCAAGTTGTAAAAGGTGGTGGTTTAGAACTTACCCCTGGGAAATTTAGAATTTCTGCGATTGCTGGAACATTGCAAAATCCATTGGCACAATTAGACACGATTGTAGAAGGGGCTCAGATATTGCAAAATTTTAAAAGAATTGCCTACGGTGGTAAAATTGGTTTTGGTGGCACTAGAAATTATATTGACATCATTGTTTTCAAAGCCAAGGACGATGCTGCCAGTTTAGATCAAACTATGATTGACTCAAGAGTACTAAAACCTGAAGAAAACTTAATTGCTGGTACCTCTTTTAGAGTAAGTCCAGCAAGATGGGTTTCACTCTTGGTAAATGCAAGTGCCAGCGCACATACTTCCAATCAGTCCTCAGGGGATTATTTGGAAAGCGAAGACTTAAGAGCATTGCGTGAGGATTACGGAGACTTGCTGACCATTAATCTCTCAACCAAGCTCCAATTTGCAGGTGATGCTAACTTGGATTTTAAGTTTAAAAACTTTGGAGTTGGGGGAGAATATAAGAGGGTGGACCCTTTTTATAAAAGTCTAGGAACCTATTATTTTCAAGAAGACTATGAAAATATATTGGTCAAATTAAATTTTAATTTGTTTCAAAACAAATTGAGATTTACAGGAAGAGGAGGATTGCAAAGAAATAATCTAAACAACCTCAGAGCTGTTACAAATTCGAGACAAATATTTAATGCAAGTCTCTCATTTACGCCAAGTAAAGACTTCCAAATGACTGCCAGATATTCTAATTTTCAAACGGAAAGAACTCCTGGTTTGATTTCGGTTAATGATACTCTTCGTTATACTCGCGCTACAGTTTTATATGGTCTTACACCAAGAATATCTTTTGGTTCCGATGATAGAAGGTCTACCATAACCATAAGTGCAAATTATCAAAATTTAGAGGATCTGTTGCAAGAAGTAAGTACCGACAACAATATAGAAAATTACAATGGCAACCTCAGTTATAGTCTTAATTTGAAACCTAGCCAAACAAGCTTTACCATTAGTTTATTAGCCAATCAAAATTTAATTAGGGAAAATGAAAGACAAAGACTGGGGGCCAATGTGAGATTCTCAAAGAAATTATTTGACAAAAAATTAACGGCAAGTATTGCTATGGGCGGCTTCCAAAATTTCTTGAACAACATTGATGAGGGTCAATCTTACACAGGAAAAATTGGTTTGAGATACAAAATAAACAAGACAATAAATCTCTCTAGTAATATTAATTACCTCAATCGAATAGGTCTTGTAAATTATCAAGAATATAGAGCCAACATTAGGATTTCGTATAGCCTTCCTAAAACTAGAACAAACTCCAAAAAAACAAAATCGAGTAAAATTGATCAATAATTTTTAGCAAATATGAAACTCAAAATATTTATTCTTGCAATTATCCTAAGTGTTTTCTCCGCTACTTATTCGGTCGCTCAATACACTATTGAAACTAATATTTTATTAGCACCTCCTTATCCAACAAATCTTGATGCTTATATTGACTATCTCGAAGAAGGAATTATTGAGGTAAACAATTTAAGTAATGAAGCTCAGGAAGTTTATTTCAGCCTTTTGTTTGAAGAAACATCTGGTTTAGTAAGAGTTGATACCGATGGAATTCTTAATGAGCCCATTCTGATGCAGCCTGGCATTAATATTTTTACACCGCAAGACATTGAATCAGTCTTTGGAGGTCTGACAATGGATAATCTTATGATCTCGGGCCTATCTCAGGCAGAACAAAATGCTATTATCTTGAACAGGCAAATGCCTGAAGGGAATTACAGAATTTGTATCCAAGCTTTTAATGATTTAGGAAATCCTTTAAGTAATCCAGCTGGAGGTTGTTTTGATTTTGATGTCTATTTTGCAGAAAGGCCAATCATTTTAATTCCAAGTATAGGGGAAGTGATTGATACTTTTGGATTTATTTTTGTTAATTGGGATCATGTGGTAAATAGCCCTGGTGTATCAGAAAGATTAGAGTACACACTAAAAATTATTGATCTAACAGAAGAAGCAATTAACAATATTGAGTTATCTATGTTGGATCCGGCTGTTCCGACAGTCTACGAAGAAGAATTAGGAAATTCCTACAGCGCAAATCTTCAAGATGATGTCGATATATTTTTGGAAAAAGGCCATGAATATGCCATTAGGGTTACAGCTTCAGACCCTGAAGAGTCTTTAGGTTTTCAATTTGGTGGACATAGTGAAATTGTTCGGTTTGTATATGGTGAACTATCAACAGGAACTGGAGAAGAAGGCTTACTTGCTGCACCTAAGATTGTTTCACCTGAGGATGAGGATGAATTAGAGTTAGAAAATCCAACAAATATTGTGTTTGAAATTGAGTGGGATCATGAAACAGATAATGTAAAAGGCAATCTAACATATTCTGGAAAACTTATTGATATGACAGATCAAGGACTTGAAGAAATCTCAATGGATGATATGCTTGGAGAGGAGACAGAATTTATTTGGGAAGACGATGGGTTTCAAAAAATAATAATACTTGAGTATGAAGAAGAAGAGTTAGAATTAACAACAGGAAACACTTATGCAGCATTGATTTCCGTGGAAAGTGACGACCCTGAGGATCTATTCGAAAATGACGGACATAGTGAAATTATCACCTTTGTTTTGGGCGAGGCTGAGGAAGGATTTTCCTTGCCGGAAATTACTTCTCCTATAGCAGAATCATATATTGAAAAACCAGAAATCCCGCTTACTTGGACACATGAAGTTGCGGATGCTGCTTTATCTGAATCTCTTAGTTATTCAGTAATAGTAATAGATTTAACCTCGGAAAAAATTCCAAAACCAACCAAAGAACACTTTGAAGACGAGAACGTAAAAAAAATGTGGGATGAAGCCATTGTGAAAAAAGAAAAAATTCTAAAACCTACCGGCACACAAAAATTTACTTTATATAATAAATATGCCATCGCGATAGTGGCTGAATCAAGTGATGAAGATTTTGAAATGCCAAATGATGGGTATAGTAATATCGTCACTTTCACACACGGATTAGAACCAGCAGATCCAGATGGATGTACAGGAGGAGATTGTGAATCTAGTCTTCCTCAAGATCTTACGGCTGTAGCAATTAAAAAGCTTGGTCTTAAGAATAAGATTTTCAAAATGGGAGACATGGATATGAAAATAGATGAGGCAAATGGGTCTGCTATAGATGGGTATACTGGAGAAGGAGAAATAAAAATAGGTTTTATTGCAAATGGAGTCAGAGTAAAGGTAAGCTTTGAAAACTTGAAAGTAAATGCCAACGCTGAAGTAATTGCGGGTACAGCAACTGCCATGTATGATGACAAATTTGAAAATATAGATAAGCTAGTATCGGTGGGAGCAAGTACTATGTTGGACATTGACTTTAATGCTGCAAAAGAACTAGGTCCAGCTTTGAGGACAGCAAACAAACTTGCCTCAGGATTAAGTGGAACAGATGTAGTAAGCCTTCCATTTGGGTATGACAAAACAGAAGGTGAAGAAACAACTATTGTTGCTATTACAAAAATGACATTCTCTCCTATCAAATCCGAAATGATGGCTTTGTTTAGTTTGGAAAATCCCGATTGGGGAGAATATGTTCCCAGTTTAGGAGCAGACAATATTTGCTTTAAAAATGTAGGCTTTGCCAAACAAGTAAGACTATATTTATCGAAAGATTATCCTATTGGAAGTGATGGAGATTTTATACTCAAGAAAACAGATTTAAGTAACCCAGAATCACTTGGGACTTACGTAGAGTTAAACTGTGCGGGCTTTAAAAAAGCGCAAATTACTGCTGATATTCCGATAGACAGAGAAACTCTAATTCCTGTTGATGAAACTGGTTTGGTCATCGAAGATGAAACTTCAAAGGTAATCATCACCGTCTCGGGTACCATCGAACCGAAATCAAACTGGATATTTGCGGCCAGCGCAACTCCGTTTGAAATTCCAGGATTGGATGGATTTAGTGTAACACTACAAAATGGATTTTATGACTCATCAGATAGAACCAATCCTCCTAACTTTGCTCTTCCTGATGGATATACACCAGAAGAAAATCGAGAACATTGGAAAGGTGTTTGGTTTGAAGAAATATCCATTACAGCTCCAAGAGATTGGGGTGGTGGTTCTGAGGATGTTTCCACTAAAATTGCCATGAAAAATTTTATCAAAGACAAAGCTGGAGTTAGTATAAATGGCGAAGCGGAAAACATCTTAAGCATTGAAAAAGGATCTTACGAAGGTTTTGCAATATCTATGGATTTATTGAAAATTGATATACTCAGAAATCAATTCAAAAGTGTTTCCCTTGAAGGAAGAATGGGTTTACCAATACTTCCAGAAGATAAGTATTTAAATTATAAAGGCATAGTGGATCACGGAGATAAGATTGATGCCCAAAATAATGATGTCAACAATCAAAATGTTGCAAACAATACCAATACCGCAACCAAAGCTTCAATGGTCTTTACTGTTAATGTAGGAGAAGAATCGTTTTATATACCGAGTTTAAGATCAAACCTAAGCTTTGATGAAACTACTCAAATCATTATTAAAAATGATAACAAAGAAAAAGGCATTGAAGCACTTATAGAAGGTCATCTTGCTATTGGTGATACAGATGGTGGTCCTGATTTAGAACCTGATGAATCTGTATTTCGATTTCCAGCATTAAAATTTACAGACTTTTCATTGAGTACAATTAGACCTGTAACAAAAAATCAAGCTGAAACCAAAACCACAACAAAAAAAGGAAACAGCAAATTAAAATTAACTGCCCCTACTTTTGAGTTTGCTTCTATGACTCCTGCGCCCGAGAAAGAAGATTCTGCAAAAGATGAAGAGGATGATACTAAAGAAGAAGCAGAAGAACCGAAAGTGAATGGATTCCATATTGGACTAACCGAAGTAAGCATGTCCTTTGGAGAAGAAGGAGATGTTGATGAGGCGGAGGCTACAGATGGAATGGCAATGAAATTAAAAATAGGAGGTGAAATTGCCATTGTAAGATCAGCAAGCAGTGGTAAAAACAAAGATAAAAAAACCAAAAAAGGCGGTTTTGAATTATCAGCTGAAGGATCTGTAACCAGTATCTCAAGAGTAAACAAGAAGGAGGGAAAATTTACTTTTGAGTTTGAAAAAATATCCTCAGCAACTCTGGAGGTAGATTCAAAAATGGGACCTATTGGAGTAAAAGGTTCTTTGGAAATTTATAATGGTGATGAAGAGTTTGGAAAAGGAGTAGTGGGGGAAGTCGAAATCGAAGTACCAATGTTGACAGTTGATGTTGAAGCAAGATTTGGTAATATGGCGTTGTCTGATGACGAATCATTTAATTACTTTTATCTTTTTGGAAAATTAGATATACAATCAGGAATTCCAATCCCACAAACACCAATCAAATTACATAGATTCTTAGGTGGAGCTTATTCTAATATGGCCATGAAGCCAGGTGCAGAGCTTGCAGAAACTGCAAAAGAAAAATACAGGCCTGATAGTGGAATCGCATTTGGTTTTAGAGCAGGTCTTGGTTTTTCTGTGGCGTCTCCGAGCACAGCCTTTGCAACAATGGCTTTCGAAATGTCACTTACAGATGATGGGGGTATTAATCAAATTACTTTAGACGGACAATTAGATATGATGCAAGAAGATCCTTTTGGTGATTTATCTGGATCTAATTTTGAAGGGATACGATTGAAAGCCGCTGTATCTGTTCTTCCTCCAAGACCTGAAGTAGAAGGAAGAGAAAATTTAAAGATAACTGGAGATTTTTTAGCTAAAGCAAATCTAGCTGATGGAACCATTGTAGGTGCTCAAGAGGGAACGGAATTGTATCAAATTGTGACTGGAAATGTGGAAATCGATGGAGAAGGTTTTGAATTAATCCTAGGCAGCTATGACGCACCAGGAATTGTTAGAGCAAAACTGGGCGATGATGTAGGATTGGATGCGAGCTTTTATCTTCAAGCTTCTTATGGAAAAGCCACAGATTTTGATGAAGCCCCTGTTCCTGACTTCATACAAAGATTATTAAATCAAGGTAAGGCAAATGACCAAGACGACTTTAAAACCTCTGGTGGTGATCCAACTGCAAAAGCAGCAAAGACTCACGAAAGTACTGGTATGGCAATGGTAGCTGGTCTTAATCTTACAGTTGGAGCTGAAATCGAATACTCCATTTTGTATGCAAGTTTTAAAGCAATGCTAGGTTTTGATATGAGTTTGAAAACAAATAAAAACATAGTTTGTAGTAATCTAGGAGGGACGTCGATGGGAATGGGTGCTGATGGATATTATGCTAAAGGTCAAGTATATGCAGGCTTAGAAGGAGATGTAGGATTGAATGTAGATGTATTTGGCTATCAAGGAAAGATAGAGTTAGCTTATGTATATGCGGCTATGCTAATAGAAGGCGGTTTTGCTAATCCGAGTTGGGTAAGAGGACAAGCATCTATGGGATATAGAGTTCTTGGAGGTTTGGTTTCTGGAAATACTTCTTTTGATATCCAGATAGGTGAAAAGTGCGAAGAGTATACAGCAGATCCTTTTGCCGGAGTGAAGTTTATAGAAGGTATAGATCCAGATGCAGGAAAAACGGGTGTCTCTCCATTTGTGAAACCAATGATTTCATTCAACAATAAAATAGGACGATATGAGTTTAAAAACGGCAGTGGTCAAATGCAATACTTTGATGTACGTTTAGAAAGTTTCCAAATTTCTGGAAAATATTTTAACAAACAATTAGCAGCCGATCGCCTATCGGCAAATCTAGAAGTAACTAGTTTAAAACCCCATACATCATACACGATCAGTGCAAAAGTTAAGGTGTATAAATTGAATGGCACTAGTTGGGTTCCAGCAATCTCAAATACAACAGGCAAAGAAGTAGTTGAAGAAATATCCCACACTTTTAAAACGGGTGCTATGCCAGATTATGTTCCTTGGAATAATGTGGAGGATATGTATCCATTTCGAAATGAAAGTTTTTACATGATTGAAGAAAATACATATGACCAAGGAATTGTAAAATTAATTGGTGGACAAGCTGAACTATTCAAACCATTTACTCCCTCTGGTCAGCAATGGCATTCAAAAGTTGTTGCTATGGTGTGGGATAATACAACTAAAACGTGGATTCATAAAACAGATGTCACATACTATGCTGGAAGCAATATTATCCTTTTTAAACTTCCAAAGAATATCTTAAACACATCTACAAGCTACGCTGTAAGACTACAAAGAGAATGGTATAGAAACAATAATTATGATATAAGTGGCAGTGATATTGCAGACAAGAAAGTTTCAACTTATGAATCAAGCAATGTATATTCTAGCTATACATACAAAAAAGAAGGTAAGAGTTATAAAAATGCAACGAATAAACAACCTGAAAATAAAACATTATTTGAATACTGGTTTAAAACAAGTAAATACCGAAGTTTTAGTAAAAAGGCAACGGCCGGATATGCTTCATCACCAAGCAATACTTATTCTACTATAAATTTCAAGATCAATAATTCAGAAGGCTTCAGCGAGCAAGAAATAGGATACAAGTATATCGCCGAGAGTAAATCATTGATGAAAAACACAGCTTTTGTAAAAGAGGATTTAAAGTACTTTGTAGGTGCATATCTAGTGGATGAATACGAACACATTGCAAAACGATTTAAAAAATATGCTAATTGGTCACATTCAATGAAGGTCATGGACAATCACAAATTTAAAAATGACAATTGGAAGAATGGATTTGATTTCTTTGATGTACCGAGTAGAAAACTATACACTAATAAAAATTCTAGTCAAATTAGTTTTTCTTCAAAAGCCTATGACTTATTTCCTTCATGGAGTGATTTAGTTTCACTAGATTTTATGATTTACTCTCTGGTTGAAGGAAGCTTTCAAGATAATTTTAAGAATGACTTTGAAAGCGAGTACAAGAAACTTCGAACAGCTTGGTACGACGGACCTTGGGATGCTTCAAATGGATTCTGGAATACCGATGAATTAACTGAAAGTGACATCAATTATAGAGTAACCAAAGTTTGGAGTTTTTTATCTAAAGAATTGGATAAAGAAAATGAATATAGAACAGAATTCATTTATTCGGTACCGTATGTATCCAATGGTAAATTTTACAATAGAACAAGTTCTACAACAAGCATAACCTTTAAAAAATAATTTGATGAAATATTTTATCACAATACTCGCCATCAATATATGTTTAATAAGCTTTGGCCAAAATGTAGAATTAGACTCCACAGTTTATGAAGTACAACCCACAAATTTGAAAGACTCTTTGGAGCTCGATGACATCATGATGATTACTAAATCCTCAGAAGTTGGAATTGAGTTTCGATGGGCTCCAACCAATGTTAAAACATGGTACATGGCAATAGAACATGGCTACACACTAGAAAGAATGGTTGGTAAAAGCAAAGAGTATGAACTGGTAGGAAAGATTTTTCCTTGGTCAAAAGATAAATGGAAACCTTTTGTCAATGATGATAATAAATACATGGCAGTGGCAGCCATGTCGATATATGGAGAAAAAGAAGCTTCTGGGTTTGTGCAAGCAGGAAATGATGCACAAAATAGACATGCATTTACCTTACTAGCCGCTGATCTTAACAAGCAAGCTGCTGAAGCTTCTGGTTTGTATTATGCTATAAATGATAAAACCGATGAGAGTTTTGGGATGTATAGAATCTATACTTTTGACCCAATAACTTTTGAAAGCTCAGATACAGCTGAGGTCATTGGGGCCTACTTGGGCAACCAAGAAATTTTGCCTCCTCAACTTAGTATTATTGAACAAGACGGTGCATTAGAACTAGAATGGTATGGAGGAGGCCGGTTACGTTATAATGAGAAATTGACAGCTTATCATATTGAGCGATCAAGTGACGGGATTAACTTTACCAAATTACTAGAAGAGCCTTTTATCAATGCAGAAACAGCATTGCAATTGGACAATGAATATACGAGTTATATTGATTCGGTAGAAAATGGTGTTAAGTATTATTATCGAGTGTTGGGAATTGATGCTTTTGCAGATGTTACTGAAGAAAGTAATGTTGTTTCTGGTACGGCAAAAAACAAAACAGCACCATCAGTAGCCACAGGACTGGAAGCCAAAGAAATAGAAAGTCAGAAAATAAATTTAACATGGGATTGGCAACAAAATGATGAATTAGGTTTATTAACTGGATTCAATATTTATAGATCTCATACAGGAGATGGACAATATGAGAAGATAAATAAAGAACTTCTTACTATCTCAACTAGAACATATTTGGACGAAAGTCCCAATATAAATAGACTTAATTATTATTACATAGAGTCTGTTGGTGAGTACGGAAATGTATCTGCTTCTGCGTATACGCTTGGCCATATTGTAGATTTGATTGCACCTCAAGCACCAGCAAATCTGAGTGGGGAAATTGATACCAATGGTATGGTTCTTATAACTTGGGATGCTCCTGAAGATAAAGATGTCTTGGGTTATGAGGTATTTTTCTCCAATAGTGAAGATTATGAATATGTCAAGAAAGCAACCCAAATCATTGAAAATGAATTTTTTGTTGACTCCGTTACTTTAAAAACCTTGACAAAGGACATCTACTATAAAGTGGTGGCCGTCGATTACAATTTTAATAGATCTGATTTTTCCCAAACCGTAATAGTAAAAAGACCAGACATCATTCCTCCAGCACCATCAGTGTTTACCAACTATAAGGTAACAGAAGATGGAATTGCCTTTACATGGGCTGCAAGCACTAGCGATGATGTACGAAGTATAGAGCTTCATAGAAGAGAGGCAGGAGGTAAATGGGAAGTAATTTCTGATTTTGATCCAATGCTCAATCAATATTTAGATAGCAAGGTGAAAGAAGGCGTAGTATATGAGTATAATTTGATTACATCAGATGAGAGTAATAATATTTCTGTGCCAGAAAAGACACTTTTATTAGAAGGGTTAAAATCTTTTTATTTAAGTGAAATAAAGAAACTTAATATTGACAAAAAAGGGGAGTTTGTTGAACTAAGTTGGGAGTTTAAGGATATTGAAAATCATACTTTTGTAATTTATAAAGAAGCCTCAGACGGAGCCTTGCTGACTCACAAAGTTCTTGAAGGGAAAAACCAGCTTTCAGTTCCATATCAGAAGGGCAAGAAATATACATTCGCTGTAAAAGCGCGTGCAAAAGATGGAAGAGAATCTCCTCTAAGTGAGCCCATTCGTTTGAAATAATACAAGATGGAATTTCTTTCTTTATATGAGTTATTTTTTGTTCTATTAATAAGTGTTGGAATTTTGTCAATAATTTTTTATTTATTTTTTCTCAAAAAAATAAAAACATTGACAAAGAATGAAAATGTACGTTCAGAAATTTCAAATGATCTGAATAATGAATTGGGAAACATATTGACTTCTGTTGCCATGCAGTCGGATGTAATTGGATTGACAGCCTCCGACAATGCATCTATTCAAATAGATCGTTTAGGTCTTTTAAGTCGTGAGGCTATGGTAAAAATGAAAGATGCAATCTGGGTTATTGATTCAAGTAAAGACAATATTGAATCTCTGATAGATAAAATGGAAGACTTCCTATATGTTATAAAAGCTCAAGGCAAATTCAATGTGTTATTTAGTATTAAGGTTAAAAATATGAAAGCCCCACTTTCACCAGACTTGAGGCAAGCTGTTTTTATTATTTTTAAAGAAATTACAATCAATTCTTTGTCAAGAGGAAGAGCTAGTGAATTAGTAATAGAGATAGAGCATAATAAAAATGTTTTAAAATTATGCATGAAAGATAACCAGTCTCTTGATCCAGAATCAATAGGACTAACAAAATTAGGATTGCAAAAGACCGAATTACAAATGAATAAAGTTAACGGACATTTTGAATTAGACACAAAAAATGGATTTTCAATTGAACTTTTGTTTCCTATTCTATAAAGATTCCGCACAATATTTTGTTCCTGATAAATCTTAGAATGTAGCGAAGATTTAAACAAATCTTTGTTGCACAAAACCTATTTAGTACCTTAGGATTTACTAAATTATAAATAAGTTCATCCTCGCAATGGAAATCAACTATCGTCTAGAACATCAGGATTTTTTAACTCAGCAACTTTATCGAATAACAAGAGATAAAAATCTACAGACTAAAAGAACCAAACAGTGGATTATTCTGCCTATAGCTTCTTTAGCGATAGCCATTTATTTTTATTTTTCTGACCTAGTGCCTTTAGCCTTTACTATGGGCTTTTATTCCATCATTTCGTTCTTTTTATATCGTAAGTATTTTGATTTTCGGTATAAAAATCATTACGAAAAATTTATCTATAAGAATTATTCTAAACGCATTGGCACAAATAATTCAAATGAATTTTTAGGCACTCATATTTTGACCAAAGATGAGGCAGGAGAAACGAAAATAAAAAATGAACAAGTTGATTTTATTGCTGATTTGCCAGATCATTATATAGTACATTTGAAAATTGGGGAAGTTATCATTATTCCAAAAGCACAAATAGATACTATAGCCCTTAAGGAAATATTTGAAGCGAGAGGATTTGATTTGGTGGATGAATTAAACTGGAAATGGGGGCAAAACAAATATCTCTAATTTGAATTGAAGTCTTTTTGCGTGGTTTGTTTGATGTACATTGTCTTATCTTTGCTGAATGGGAAAAGCGATAAAAAATCAAGCGGCAATATTAAGGAAGTTGGGGATTGAGCAATTAAATCCCATGCAGGAAGAGGCAAGCTGTGCCATCCATGCTGCCAAAGAAGTGGTCTTGTTATCACCTACAGGTACTGGAAAGACTTTAGCATTTCTTTTGCCCATCATAGCAGAGCTCAATCCTGACCTTAAGAAGGTACAAGCGCTCATCATCGCACCGTCTAGAGAATTAGCAATACAAATTGAACAGGTAATAAGAGAAATGGGATCTGGCTATAAAGCCAATGTGTTTTATGGAGGAAGATACTTTTCCAAAGATATACAAGAGTTGAACACAGTACCATCGATCATTGTAGGTACTCCTGGACGAATTGCAGATCATCTGCGTAGAGAAACATTTGAGATTGACGAAATTCGATTTTTAGTCTTAGATGAATTTGACAAGTCATTAGAGATTGGGTTTGATGACGATATGATCGATATCTGTGAACATATACCCGATGTTGAAAAGAAAATACTTACCTCCGCAACCAATGAGCCTTTGATTCCAGAATTCGTAGAAATCAAGAAACCAGTTACCATTGATTATTTGGCTGAGCAGACCTTATCCCTCACCCTAAAAAGAGTAGAGTCGCAAGAAAAGGACAAGCTGATGCCCTTGGTGGATCTATTGAGACATCTTGGCAATCAGCCAGGAATCATCTTTTGTAATTTTAAAGATAGCATCCAACGAGTATCAGACTTTTTGGATGAGTATGGAATCGATCACGGATGCTTCTATGGAGGCATGGAGCAAAAGGAGAGGGAACGTGCATTGATAAAATTTAGAAATGGTACACACCAATTATTATTGGCAACAGATCTTGCTGCAAGAGGTTTAGATGTTCCAGAAATAAAATTCATCATTCATTATCACTTGCCCGTGAGAGAGCAAGAATTTACACATCGCAATGGCCGAACCGCAAGAATGCACAAAGAAGGTACAGCTTATGTGTTGCATTTTTATAAAGACGAGTTGCCAGAATTTATCAATATTAATGAAGTTGAAAAAGTAGAACCGGCTGCTCCGCTAAGGGCATCGATCTGGAGAACACTTTTTATCTCAGGAGGTAGAAAAGATAAAATTTCAAAGGGAGATATTGCAGGTTTGTTATTTAAGCAAGGAAACCTAGAAAAAGATGATGTAGGCATGATTGAATTAAAAACAGATTGTGCTTTTGTTGCAGTAAAAGCAAAAAAGGTAAAATCTCTTTTGCCCCTTGTCAACAATGTCAAATTAAAAAAGAAGAAGATTAGGGTGACGAGAATATAGGATGATTAAAAATTTCAATAAGTATTTAAGTAATTTTCATTAGGGTGTGAGCGAATAAGATAATACCTTGGCTTTATTCACAATTAACAAATAGTGATAATGGATCCTATACTCGCTCGCAATCTTGAAAAACACTTTTAATGCATTGCACGACAATAAAAACAAACAATAACCTTGAAAAATTAAGATACCTTTGAATTCAATTTAAAAAAGTTGCACAATAGGTTGTGCTATATCTTACTAATCCATCATTTGGTAATAATTTTATTGTTATGAAAAGTCTCTTGAGTTTGTTCTTGTTATTTTTTATTATAATTAACCTAACGGCACAACATACCTTTTCTATTGTTGCAGTTGATTCCGTTACTAACGAAATTGGAAGTGCAGGGGCTACTTGTCTTCCTGAAGAAGATGGTGCGCTTTGGGTAAGTGATATAGTTCTTAATGTTGGAGCAATTAATACTCAAGCATATTGGACGCCAGTAAATCAAAATGCAGCAACAGAACAAATGGAATCTGGCTTATCTCCTCAAGAAATAATTGATTGGTTAGTTGAAAATGATAACTCCTCTCAGGGAGGAAATATTTCAGATCGACAATATGGAATTGTAGATTTAAACAATGGACAGCCGAGAGCCGCAGCATATACTGGCTCAAATAATTTTGATGTCAAAGGACAACGTGTTGGAAAGAATTATGCTATTCAAGGAAATATTCTCATTTCAGAAGAAGTCCTTGATGATATGGAACTTGCATTCTTAAATACAAATGGCCCCTTGTGTGATAAATTAATGGCGTCACTCCAAGCGGCAAAAAGACCTGGTGCTGATGTCAGGTGTTTAAATGATGGGATTAGTTCTGCATCTGCTTATGTAAGAGTTGCGAAACCTACTGATACAAACAGCGAATACGGTAACCTATGGCTTGACCTCAATGTTTGGCTTGATTCAAATAGCTTTTCTGGTGATCCAATTGATGAACTTCAAAGAAAATTTGATGAATTCAAAGAAACAGTAGCTGTTGATGAACAGAATATTGGGAGTATTAAGATATTTCCTAATCCAACTAAAAGTGATATTGTGTTAGAACTTGGTAATACCCAAATCACAAAAGTTGAATTTTATAATCTACTTGGAAATCTCTGTTTGGCTGTAGAAATCTCAAAAGATGATTTGCTACATAGTATTGATCTAAAAGCGTTGACCGTAGGAACTTATTTTGTAAAATTTTGGAACGCCAATATTTTATTGGATGAAATTAGCTTATTGTATAAAGTAGAATAATATAAATCTTATTCTAAAAGGATTAGTGCCTAATCACAAAATAGTATAGAAGCCATTAACCAACTCAATATACTCATCCGTATAGTCATGTCTCTGCCCACTTTTTTGGACAACCAAATGAGTTTCGAACAATTCCTTCTCTACTTTTGAAAAAGTCATCAATACTCTTTCAATCGGTTTGGATATCCTTCCTTTTACATAAGTTGCTTTTCGCAAATGTAATTTTACTTTCCTAGCCAGTTCGATAAATACTTGTGCTTCTTGATAGGGTAGTATTAAGTGAAACTCTCCTGATTCAGACAAAAGTTTGGAGCTACTATCAACCAAATCTTCAAAAGGCAAAAGATCAGTATGCTTAGCAATTTTTATTCGTGAGTTTGTTGGAGAATTTTGTCCAACCTGAAAGTAAGGTGGGTTGGAAATAATAAAATCATATTTTTTATTTGAGCTCAAGGCAAATGATTGGATGGAATTACAATGAACTTGTAATCTTTTTCTAAATTTACTTTTGGTAAAATTTTGCTGTGCTTGACTTGCAGTTTCTTGATCCACTTCGACAGCATCCATCTTGATATCGGCATTGCGTTGACAGCTCATTAAAGCAATGACTCCAGACCCTGTTCCAATATCCAAACCGTCAAGCTTATTTTTTACATCCGCCCATGCTCCGAGTAAGACTCCATCTTGATTTACTTTAAAAATCACCTTGTCCTGGTGTACATCAAATTGCTTGAACTTAAAAGGAGGCATATCAATTTTAAAATTTCCACTAAGATATTATTCCCTCAAGTAAAACAAAATTTCACGAACATCCCGAAATTCCGCTTCCCTCTATCTACCGTGCCTTTTACAATGAATTACTGAATAGCGAACTACAATTAGTCAATAAAACTTCAGTTCAACCCTTCTGTTCTTGCTTTTGCCTTCATTATTTTCATTGGAGGCAATTGGTTGAGTTGAGCCCAGTCCTTTTATGATGTATCTAATTTTTTTATTGTCTAACAAGACCATTAAGCTTTGCTTGACAGCCTCAGCTCTTTTCATTGAAAGATTTTTATTGTATTCATCAGAGCCTTGATTGTCTGTGTGCCCAATAATTTCGATTTGGCGGGGATTGGATTTTTTTATAATTATTGCTGCTTCTTCAATTTCTTTTTGGGCTTCATTATTTATTTTAAAAGCATCAGTATCGAAATAGAATTTTTGTAGTGTAATGATTTTTTCATTTTTCTCAAAATTATTCGGGCAAGCTTCTACCTTACCAATCAATTTTGCATCCAACTTAATACCAAAACGGTCTGGCATCCCTTGAAAATACCACACCTTTGCAGTGTATGTTCCTTTATAAAATGAAGTACTATCTTTTTTGGTTCTCATCTTATGACCTCCATCATTATTGATGAGCTGAACTTCATCGATCCATAGTCTCGAACCATCATCAGATTTTAAAGTAAATTCATAACATCCATCAATCAAGATTTCCATTTCACTTTCAAGTATCATGGCAAATTTTATAGTTTTATCGATTCCTGGAAATTTGTCCTCTTTTGTGTTGGACTCAGGGATGTCTAGTTTTTGTAATGTAATTGTTCCTATTTTTGGATAACTATAGATGGTATCTGAATAATATTCTTGGATACCAATGCTTTTTAATTTTCCTTTTGTTATTTCTAGCTCAGGTAAGTCATACACAAGCCCCTCAAAGGGTCCAAATTTTGGATGAGGAGTTTTGCTGTTTTCGCTTTGCGCAAATGAGTTGATGCTTAAAAGCATTAAAATACTTAATAATAAAGTAGGCGATATTCGAAACATGATTCCTAATTTGACTGAAGAGAAAGATCTAAATGATCCTAGAGTAAAACCTTTTTGGTCTTACTTTTATTATGGAAACTAAGCGAGTATAATCCTTGAGGCCATCATTAGTGAGTATAGTATTTCCATGTTTTTTAATATTAATCACCTTTGGAATTTCTTGATATGTTTAAAAATTAACAATTTCTTGTATTTTACACTAGCTTATCTCTTAACCTAAAAACAAAGCTGTGAAAATCAATACCTTATTCCTGAAGCTACTGTTGGTTCTATTGATTCCAATTTTCTTATTTTTTTCCTGTACCTCTAATGATGCCAAATCCAATTCAGATCAATCTGAATGGATTGAAATTTTCAACGGAAAAAATCTAGATGGATGGATTAATCACGGACAAGAAAATTGGTATGTCGAAAATGGTGAAATCATTTGCGAAAGCGGACCTAAAGAAGAATATGGTTATCTATCAACAGAGAAGTTTTATGATGACTACGAATTGGTTTTAGAATTCAAGCAAGAAGCAAATGGGAATTCTGGCGTTTTTTTTAGATCAACACTTGAAGGTACAAAGATAAGTGGCTGGCAGGTTGAGGTAGCTCCCCCAAATCTTCATACTGGTGGAATCTATGAATCTTATGGAAGAGGTTGGTTGATCAAACCCGATGAAGAAAAAGACAAAGCATTAAAAATGGGAGAATGGAATGAAATGCGTATGATCGTTGCAGATGACAAAGTAACTACTTGGGTAAATGGTACTGAAATGATTTCCCTTAAGGACAAAAAAATAGGAGAAGGTACAGGTGCCATTGCTTTGCAAATTCACGATGGAGGAGGAATAAAAGTAAGGTGGAGAAATCTGAAAGTGAGAAAAATTGATGAAGCAGAAGCCAAGACATTTGCGGAAGCGACAAAAAATACCTGGCAATATATATTCGATGGAAGTTCTACTGATGGATGGAGAGCCTACAATGGTACCAGCATGCCTCCTCAATGGGTTGTAAAAGACAGAACCCTGAGTTTTGATACTGAAATAAAGCTCGAAGAAGAATATACTGGCGGTAAGGATCTTGTATATGGAGCCAAGGAATATAGCAATTTTGATCTAAGCTTTGAATGGAAAGTACCGGAAGGAGGAAACAGTGGTGCATTCTATCACTTGAAGGAAGGCGATTATGCTCCATACACTGTAAGTCCAGAATATCAACTTCTAGATGATTCAGGTTGGGAAAAGCTTAACAATGCTAAACTTGAACCATGGCAGAAAGCTGGAGCTGATTATGGCATGTACGCCGTAGATGACTCTATTGAAATTCTAAATCCAGCTGGAGAATGGAATTCTTCCAGAATTAAATTTACAGAGGAATTGGTTGAATACTATCTAAATGGTGTAAAAACAGTTTCCTTTGTTCCTTGGTCAGATGATTGGAAGGAAAGAAAAGAAAACAGTAAATGGAAAGATCATGCGGATTATGGAAAATACAAAACAGGGCTGATTGGATTTCAAGATCATGATAGTCCTCTTTCCTTTAGGAACGTAAAAATACGAGAACTTTAATTTAAATTGGAATGAGTAATAGAAGAGAATTTATTAAAAATACCGGACTGTTTGCTACTTCGGTAACACTATCATCAGGTGTAGTTTTTACTTCTTGTAAAAATGAAGCAACGAAAAAGACCATTGAGAAGACAGTTAAGATATTGGAAAATGTTCGAACTGCACACATCGGAATTGGAGGAATGGGGCTTGAAGATTTGAAAGCCATTGCTTCACATCCTAAAGCAATAATTACTGCCCTTTGTGATGTAGACTCAAGAGCTTTGGCAGCTGCAAAAGAATTGTTTCCAGATGCCAAAACCTTTAAGGATTATCGTGTAATGCTTGCTGAGTTAGGAGATTCCGTTGATGCTGTTATCGTATCCACACCTGATCATACACATGCTCCTGCATCAATGATGGCTATGGATTTGGACAAACCTGTGTATTGTCAAAAACCATTGACTCATCATGTTTCAGAAGCTAGAGCAATGAAAAAGAAGGCTGAAGAGAAAAATCTAATTACACAGATGGGTATTCAAGTGCATTCCTTTTATGATTACAAATTAGCTACGCAATTGATTCAAGCAGGTATCATTGGAAAAGTTAAAATGGTGCATGCCTGGTCTCCAAAAAATTGGGGATATGATGGCGAAATTCCAAAGGGATCAGATCCAGTTCCAGAACATTTGGATTGGAACCTATGGCTAGGTACTTCCAAAACAAGAGATTACAAAGAAAATGTTTATCATCCAGGCAATTGGAGAAAATTGGTTGATTATGGTTGTGGAACTTTAGGAGATATGGGGGTTCATATTTTCGATACTCCTTATAATGCACTGGACCTAGATATTCCTTACACCATTAAAAATGAATGTCGTGAACCTAATGGATTTGGCTTTCCAGAAAACAATATAGTAACCTACGAATTCCCAGGAACGAAATACACTACGGATAATTTTAAGTGGATTTGGTATGATGGTGAAGGTGCTCCAAGAATGAGCGATGATCTCAAACTTCCCGGAAATGATGAAAAATTGCCAGAGCAAGGCGCGATGTTTATTGGTGAAAAAGGCAATTTATTATTGCCCCATTTCATGGAATTGCCGAGATTAATCATTGATGGTAAATATGAAGAAATAGATCTTAGTATTATTGATGAAAGCATCAGAGATGAAGTACCTGGTGAAAGAGATTACAATAAGGAAAGTGCCATACATTATCATGAATTCATCGATGCTTGCATGGGTAAAGCAAAGTGTTCTGCCCCTTTTTCCTATGCAGCAAGACTTACTGAAACAATTTTGTTAGGAGTTATCGCCGGCTATTTTCCAAATCAAACATTGCATTGGGATAAAGCAACTTTGAAATTTAAAGAAGCTGAGGTTAATAAATTTCTTGATGTACCCTATAGAAAATTCTAAAAATGGATCGCAGAAAATTTATCAAGAATAGTTCATTGTCTGGACTTGTTTTAGGTGCAGGATCTATTTTACGAAAGTCAAAAAGAGAAGAAGAAAGAGAAAGAGATGGTAGATATATGGGTGATTTTCAAGCCCCTAAAATACCAAATGTTCGTGCAGCTTTTATCGGAGTAGGTGCAAGGGGAGGAGCTCATCTCAAATTTATGGCGAATCTGCCAGGAACTGAAGTGGTCGCAATAAGTGATCTTTATGAAGACAATGTACAAAAATGGAATAAAGTTTCTAACGAAATTGGAAAAGGAACAAGACATAATAATGTAAAATTATATTATGGTCATGAGGATAGATGGAAACTTATGCTCGATGAAGTGAAGCCGGATGTCGTTTTTATTGCAACCAATTGGAATAACCATGCTCCAATGGCAATTGAATCAATGAACAAAGGTGCACATGCATTTGTAGAAGTTCCGCTTGCTGTGACGATTCAAGAAATGTGGGATATTGTCAATACCTCAGAACAGACACAGAAGCATTGCATGATGATGGAAAATGTAAATTACTCTCGTGATGAACTAATGTTTCTTAATATGTGCAGACAAGGTGTCATCGGAGATTTATTACATGCCGAAGCTGCATATATTCATGAATTAAGATGGCAAATGGAAGAACAAGAACGTGGAACAGGCTCTTGGCGTACTTTACATTATGCTAATCGAAATGGTAACTTGTATCCAACTCATGGATTAGGCCCTGTAGCACAGTATATGAATTTAGGAAGAGGAGAAGATACCTTTAATACTATTGTATCTTATTCAACTCCTGCATTGGGAAGGAAAAAATATGCAAGAGAAAATTATCCAAAGGATCACAAATGGAATGATTTAAAATATAAAGGTGGCGATCTAAATACTTCAATTGTAAAAACTCATCTTGGACGGACTATTATGATTCAATGGGATGAAACCAGCCCAAGACCATACTCTAGACATAATTTAATTCAAGGTACAATTGGAACTTTGGCAGGTTTTCCAACAAGAGTAGCTTTAGATGGTGGAGTAGAAGGACTTACCAACAACCATCATCAATGGGTGCAAGGTGAACAATTAGCAATGTTGTACGAAAAATATGATCACCCATTGTACATACGATTAAATCAAAAAACCAAAGAAAGTGGACATGGTGGCATGGATGGTATGATGATTTATCGAATCATAGAATGCTTACAAAATGGCTTGGCATTGGATCAAAATGTATATGAAGGATGCTTTTGGAGTGCTGTCGCTCCACTAAGTGAACTTTCCGTCTCGCAAGGAGGTGCGCCACAGTGGTTTCCTGATTTTACCAGAGGTAATTGGAAGTCAACAAAGCCTTTGGGGATTATTGCTTGATTAAAAGCTCAGTAAAAAAATTGTTCTCTTAAATTGCCTTATTTGGAGGCACATCTTAGGAGTACGACCTTAAAGGAAATTTTTAATTTTAATATCGATCAAATAAAACTTGAGCGATATGAACCCTAGGTCTATTTTATTGCCATAATGTACAAAGTTGATATAGGTCTTTTTGCAGAGGATGTGATAGGAGATGGTTTACGTGGACACGGATTTCAAAGTGCTTTTATACTTAAATTAAATACATGGTAAGCCTATAACCGCAATTTATTATTTTTCTGTATGCAGGATGAAGATCAGCTTGACAATGTCATTGATTGATCAATTCCATTTTTTGAAATCGAATTTAATTGTTATCTTTCTGTACTTAACCAAACGAAACAGCTATGATGCCAGAAGTAAATTTTTTAGCAATTATTGTTGCAGCTCTAATTCCTAGTATTTTAGGATCTATTTATTATGGACCACTATTTGGAAAGCAGTGGTATGATTCATTAGGTAAAACAAAGGAAGATATGGTTCCCAACAACATGGCTTTGACTTATGGCCTTGCTCTTTTAGGAGCTTTTGTTTTATCGTATTCAATGAAAATGGTGATTGAAGGAATGCACAAAGGTGTGGAAAATGGAGAGCTTGTTTTTAATAGCTTTCATACCTTTGGACATGGCGCTTTGCATGGCGCATTGGCGTGCGTGTTCCTGATATGCCCAGTTTTATTGTCAATGAGTTTATTTCACAAGAAATCGGGAAAAAACATTGCCTTAAACCTTGTTTTTTGGATTTTATGTTGTTCCATTATGGGGGGAATACTTGATAGTTGGAATTAAATATCTAAGCTCAGAAAGTCAAATTGTTTTAGTCTGAAGTTCTGCTAAAATTTGGAAGAAAATTTATGGGAATGGTAAAACATATTGTTGTACCATTCTCCTTTTCTGGAACAATATGGATTTGTCCTCGATATAAGGCAATAATCTTTTCACAAGTAGCAAGCCCTAACCCAGTTCCATCATATTCTTTTCTAGAATGGAGCTTTTTAAATTTTTTGAATACATTTTTTCTTTGAGCTTCTGAGATTCCTATCCCATTATCTTCAAATGAAAATTTATGTTGCAACTCATCTTCTTTATAATTAATTTTTATTATAGGAATATGACCATCATTTTTTGGTTGAAATTTAATTGCATTGGTAATTAAATTTCTAAATAGCAATTTCATATGGGATGGATTTGCTTTTATGATAGGTAATTTATCATATTCTATAATTGCATTGGTTTCTCTAATCCAACTTTTTAACTCTTTAGTTAGGTCGTTCAATATTGATTCTAAAGAGACTTCTTCCAGTTGGCTGGAATGAGTGAAATTTATTTGATTATAGGAGCTTAATCCATCTAATAATTCATTTAAACGATATCCGTTTGTTTCTATATAACTTAAGTAGGATTCTACTTCCTTAGGAAGGATTTTCAAATGCTTTGATTTTATCAATGAACTGAAGCTAATGATGTTTCTTAAAGGTTCTTTCATATCATGGGAGGCCAATCTTGTAAAATCCTCCAGATCAATGTTTTGTTTTTGCAGTCGGGCTTCTGCTTGATCGATTTCTTGCAAGAAAAAACGCATCATTAAAAAACTAAATGCCAGCCAAATTCCAAAGGCGATAATATTAAAATTAGGATTTTGATATGTCCTAATTATATATCCAGGATAATTGGTGTCAACAAAATATGAAACAGAAAAGAAAATAAAAGTTAGGCAAATTAAAGCAGCTTGAGTTTTAAATTTTCTAAAAAATATAACTATTGGTATAGCTAGGATAACATTAGAATAGTAGATGTTTGAATCTTGTCCAATATTTGTAAATGCCCAAAACAAGTTATTGATTAACGTATAAATAATAATTACCAGTCTTGCAGTTTTATATCTTTTGTAGTAGTTAAATACAAAAACCAAGGCAAAAGGAGCAAATGTAACAATCATCAATAAAGAATGAAATTTAACTTCTCCCGATTCAACAAGATGTTTAATTAGCTGAAATCCAAACGAAAAAATAACCATGACAAAAATAGAGAATACAAAAAGGTTAATCAATTTCGTAATCCTCGCATCCCGACTGGCAATACCATCATAAATTCCAATCTGACTAAAATAATTCCAAATATTTATAAATCTATTGAACACAAGCTATCTAATCTTATCTCATATATTAATGCCAGAATTATTCCAAATTCATTGCTGATCTGTAAATGAACTGTCTTTTTGTAAGTTTTATTTATAGAGATATTCACTATAAAGTTCCCGCTTAATCTTATCATTCTTGTTACATTCGAGTTCAAAAATTTTAAAGATGAAAAGACCTTTGGTATATCCGTTGGACAGAAATGCAACGAAGGAAGCTGCTGAAATGGCAGATTTTTACGAAGAAACTCTTGGTTTCACACCTAATAGTTTGTTTACAATGATGCATAGGCCTAGAATTTCAAATGCATTTATGGAAATGAATAAAGCGGTAATGGAGAATAAAGGCCGTGTCACTTCTGCTTTGAAAAGACTTTTGGCTTATTTGTCAAGCAAAACAGCAGGATGTAGATATTGTGAAGCACACGCCATTAGAGCAGCCGAAAGATATGGATCAGAACAAGATAAGCTTAATAATATCTGGGAATACAAAACATATCCTGCATTTACTGAAGCAGAACGTGCTGTTTTTGACTTTGCGATAGCTGCTTCTTCAATACCGAATCAAGTTGATGACTCAATTGCAGATAATTTGCGTAAGCATTGGGATGATGGCGAAATTGTAGAAATTCTTGGAGTTATTGCCCTTTTTGGATATTTGAATAGATGGAATGACAGCATGGGAACTCATTTGGAGAATCCTGCTGCCGAAGATGGCAGCAAATATTTGTCTAAAAATGGATGGACAATTGGCAAACATGACTACTAAAATATTCCTTTTATCATGAAAAGGATATTCATTGTTTTTGCAATCGTTCTCAAATATGCCATTATACTTGCCTTTTTATTGATGCTAGGTGTATATGCTGTTCATCTTCTAAAATGGTCTAATATCGCTTCCGCAAATGAGAAACTGCTAGGCCAAAGAGCTGAGACTTTGGTGCAAGCTGGATTTGGATTTAGAGACCTGAATAAAAATGGACGATTAGATCCTTATGAAGATAGTAGGCAACCAGTTGAGGTTCGGATTGAAAATCTGCTGCACCAAATGAGCCTCGAAGAGAAAGTAGCATTGATGTTTATCGATGAAACTGACATGTTATCAGATGGATCATTATTTGAAAAACCTAAATTAAACGAAACAGCATCGTTTTCAAAGGAAATAAATTCCACCTTAATTGCAAGAAAGAAAATAAACCATGTATTTATCTCCAATATTTATTCAGCAGAATCAATGATTAATTGGAATAACAACATGCAAGCTATGGCTGAGAGGACTAGGCTTGGGATTCCTATCACTATAGCAAGTAATTTAAAGCATTTTGTAGATTTTAATGCATCCAATTTAACCCCAATATTTTCAAGATGGTGTGCTCCATTGGGTTTTGCCTCCATCAATGATACATTGTTAATGCGTGAGTTCGGAGAAATTGTGCGACAAGAATGTTTGGCAACAGGCATTCGCTTAATATTACCTCAAACAGTTGATTCAAGCCTTGACATAGAATCTCAGAATATTATTGAAAGCTTTGGGGATGATCCAAAAATATCAAGTTCAATGACAAGAGCCCTTATATTTGGTTTACAAGCCAATGAATTGGATAAAAGTTCTATAGCTTATATGGCCAAAATCCAAAAGGGTTATAATTCTCAAAAGCCATGGGGTACAAATGATACCCTCAATAATAGAGTTGATTTGAATAACTATTGGAGTTATTTGCAAAGTAATGTTAGTGAAGCTACAAAATCTCAATTCATCAGCTTTGATAATAATATACATATTCAAAAGTTGGAAAATAGAGATGATGAATCACCGCGCGATATCATAAAGCATTTCTTGAGAGATAGTTTAAAATTTGATGGTGTTATCTGTTCAAAGTGGGGTTCGGTAACAAACGACAAAACTCAAAATGACATTCCTTCGATAGATATTAAATCGCAGGAACTTATAAGAGTTGAAAATATTATTGAAGCTGGATACGACATGATAGGAGGGGAGAGCAGCCCTTCATTATTGATAGATTTGATCAATCAAAATAAGATTTCTGAAGACCGTATTGTTAGCTCATGTTGGAGAATTCTTAGAATTAAGTTTGAGCAAGGATTATTTGATGACCCATATCTTGATATAGAGCGATTTAATTTATTACCAAATCACCGATTTCGTAATAAAGGAGTTGATACCCAAAGGAAATCTTTGGTGCTACTTAAAAATGAGAACAATATTCTTCCGCTGGATGAATCTAAAACTATTTTTTTAGATGGCCTTGATCGAGCCTCTTTAAGCGATTATAGGAGCCTCATGACCAATATTCAAAAAGCAGATCACGTAATTTTAAAATTGAATTCAAAATTAAATCGGATTAACTCAGATTCAACAGCTCACATCCAAGGCTTTCCATTTGAAGGAAAAGAAAAGGAAAAAATCATGAAACTTCTCGAATCGAAATCTGTAGTTACCATAATCAGCTTAGATCGACCACTAGTTAATCCCGACATTGTAGAAAAAAGTAAAGCAGTCATTGCAGATTTCTGCAGCAAAGATCAAGTAATTTTAGATTTAATTTATGGAAAGTATTTTCCTTCAGGTAAGCTGCCCATTGAGCTTCCTTATTTCATGTTTACGAGTTCAAAACAAAAACTTTATCAAGCATCCGATTTAACAAATCCAATATTTCCAATAGGCTATGGATTGACTTATAACTAATTGCTTACATTAGCAACATGGACTTATTCGCTATCATCACAATATTGGTTGTGGTATCTGCAGCTTTTGCTTATATCAATGAAAGATTTGTAAAACTCCCATATACCATTGGTGCCATGGTAATTACGATCCTTATGAGTATGATCCTAACCATCTCAGGTTGGATTGAACCCTCCCTAACAAATCCACTCAAAGATTTAATATCTCAAATTGATTTTAGTAAAGTTCTTTTAGAAATATTGTTGAGTTTTTTACTGTTTGCCGGTGCCTTGCACACCAATTTTGATCAATTGAAAGTGCAGCGAGGTCCAATATTGGCATTTGCAACATTTGGTGTTTTGGTTTCCACCTTTCTGATTGGAGGAATTATGTATTTCATTTTGGGGATGCTTGGTTTGGACATTGCTTTTATCTACTGTTTATTGTTTGGTGCTTTAATATCGCCAACAGATCCAATTGCAGTTTTAGGAATACTAAAGAAAGTAGGAGTTCCTAAAAAATTAGAAACAAAAATAGTTGGTGAGTCTTTATTCAATGATGGTGTAGGTGTGGTAGTTTTCTTAACCATATTTGCGATAGCAGAAAAAGGACTTGCAAATATTACTTTTGGAGAGATTGGGTTATTGCTTTTGGAAGAAGTATTAGGTGGAATCGCACTTGGGGCCCTACTAGGCTATATTGCTTTCAAGTTAATGAAATCAATTGATGATTACAGTGTTGAAGTATTGATTACCATTGCCATAGTTATGGGAGGTTATTTGTTGGCTCAAAAATTACATTTCTCTGGTCCACTTGCCGTTGTGGTTGCAGGACTTATTGTTGGACACGATACCGTGAGAGATACCTCAATGTCTGAAATAACAGAACTTTATGTAGATAAATTTTGGGAAACATGGGATGCCTTGCTAAATGGGATTCTCTTCGTATTAATAGGGTTGGAAATTTTAATTTTACCTTTTGAGAAATCCTACATTATTGCAGGGTTAATAGCAATCCCAATTATTCTTATCGCAAGATGGATAGCATTGGGTATCCCAATTGTAATTTATAAAAAGAAATTAAATTTTGTTCCAAATACTGGTTTCATGATGACCTGGGGCGGACTTAGGGGAGGAATATCAATCGCTCTTGCGCTTACTTTAACAGAAGATATGCACAAAGATCCTTTTATCATCATCACCTACGTAGTGGTAATCTTCAGTATCGTAGTTCAAGGCCTAACTATTGGTAAAGTGACCAACGCTTTATTAGGAGACTATAAAGATCTAGATCCAAGCGACGACAACCATTAAAAATAATAGAACCTCGTCTTTAAAAATCCCTCCTTTAAATTCGCATTTTCAATTCCGAAATTCCTCAACATATTTTGAAACAGCCACTATTTCTGCATCGGTCAATATTCCTTTAAAAGGAGTCATTAATCCTTTGCCATGATATATTTGAGCGACAGCCTCTTCTAGACTAACTTTAGATTTTGTTAAGTCTTTTGCACCATTGATTTCCATGTTTCCTTTCATTCCATGGCATATTGCACATAAGTTCTTAAACTTTTTCTTCGCATCTACACCTTCTACGTCATTTTTACTCACCTCTGCGATAATGGATCGAGCCTTAGCAAGATGTTCGGGTGGAGTTGGAATGGCATTTTTATCTTCTCCTTTTGAAGTTATTTCCTTTACTTCTTCCTTTTTAGCAACTTCCTTTTTATTCGAATTTTTAACGGTTGGCTTATTGGATTTTTGATTTTTACTACCATCACCTCCACAGGAAACAAGTATAAAAATCATCATTATAAATAATGATCCTATTACACTTACTTTTTTCATTTTATCTGAATTTTATTTTAATATAATTATCTTAATTTCAAACTTGCACAGTACTTTGGTTATGACTTGTTGATAATCCATCACAAAAGCAATATAAGCGCTCAGAAAGTTAAAAATTAAAGTATCATTCCCTCTTTCGAGAATTGCCTATAACTAATCCCAACAGAAATCAATGCTAAAATTACCAAAGATATTACGGTTATTATATAATGTATGGGTTGAATTGTGCCTGCCACTATTTCTTTGGTTGCTAATGCAACATTGAGTATAGGTACAAACACTGTTGTCCAATCCAATTCTATACCAGGAAGTAAAGCGATTACCGCAGGAATGATAACTAAAAATGACATCGGAGTTACGATACTCTGTGCTTCTTTAAAACTTTTAGCCCTTACAACCATCGCTGATATTACTCCTGCAAAGAATATTGCTAATGGAATCAACATGGCAAACAGCATTAATATAAATTTAATCCCTACAATATTGGTCATTGCCTCCAATATGTCCTCTGGTAAATCTGGTAGAAATTTAACAGCGAGTATCAAACCAAAGATAGTCATTAAAGCGGCCGAAAGTCCTACCAAGGCTATAGTAAATACTTTACCCAATAAAATATTAAACTTTGATGCCGGAACCGTCAACAAGGTTTCTATTGTCCCTCTTTCTTTTTCACCAGTGATTAAATCTAAGGCCGGATACATGCATCCCATGAAACAAAATATAATGAAAATATATGGAAGGAAGCCGCCAACCATTTGTCCGATTTGCTCATTTTTTGGTGCAATATCATACCGAATGAGGTTGATTGGGTCTATAGCATCCTTGGTTAAGTTTAAATCTGTTATTCGACTTTCCAAAATTTTATTTTCATATTCTTCTATAACATCAGACAACCTACTTTTGACCATTAGATTTGTAGACTTAAACCACATATTTACTTTGCCAGATTTCATTTCTTCAATCTTGGTCTGATAATTTGTCGCAAATCCAATCATAGCATCCAAACTATCTGCAAGTATTTGATCTCTTCCAGCTTCTAAATCGATACCTCCAATGATCTCAAATTTAGCAGTGTCTAATTTACTTGAGAAATCTGAAGGAGCATCCAGCAATGCAATTTTTAATTTCTTGTTCTCCTCTTTTTCCATAATAGAAGAAGTAAGCTTTGATATGCCATATAATAATAAGGGCATCAATAAAGCAGGCATTACGATAGCAGTCAATAGTGTTCTGCGATCTCTTAATGTATCGAGAACTTCTTTTTTAAATACAGTTAGAATAGTATTCATTATTGTTAAACGTTTTGATTGGATTTAGAATTTTCAACAATTCTGATAAAGGCTTCTGTCAAAGAAATATCCTCAAATTCTGATCGAAAATGATTCATAGTATTTTGATAAATAAGATCTCCTTTTGAAATAATAGCAAGGTCATCGCATAATAAATCTACTTCACTCATGATGTGGGAAGAAAATATAACCGTTTTTCCTTCTTCCTTGCATTGTCGTATGAGTTCTATAATATTATTGGCTGTAATAACATCAAGGCCAGAAGTTGGTTCATCAAAAATGACTACCTCTGGATCATGAATCATGCTTCGCGCAATAGATACTTTTTGCTTCATCCCAGTACTCATTTGACCTATTCTTTTCTTGGAGAATTCATGGACACCCATTTGAGTAAAAAGCATATCCATTCGCTCCTTGTATTTGTTTTGATCCATGCCATGTAACTTAGCAAAATATTCGACAATTTCGCCTGGGGTCAAACGGTCATAGAGATTTGTGCTCCCCGTCAAAAATCCAATCTTAGATCTTACTAAATTTGGCTTATCATTCACACTATGTCCGCATACTTCAATATCTCCATTCGTAGTTTGGAGAATGGTTGCAATCATTCTTAGCGTAGTGGTTTTTCCCGCTCCGTTAGGGCCAAGTAAAGAATAAATTCTACCAGGTTTACATTCGAAACTTATTCCATTTACAGCATTAATTGAAGATGCGGATGTTTGTAACTCCTTCTTTTGCTGCTTGTTAAGATTAAAAGTCTTTGATACATTTTGGACATTTATCATTGAAGTTTGTTTTGATCAATTTACATCATTATCAATGATAAGATTAAGGAAAAAATTCCTCATTGTCAGTACATTGGTAGACTAGTTTTAGATTTTAGTAGAAATGCCGTAAATTATAACATTTAATAATGAAGATATTATTGATAAGTGGTTCCGCCCGCCAAGGTTCCAACAATAAAAAATTAATAGACTATTTCATTAAGGAATTTAAAGAATTTGATTTATCCTATTTTGATATTTTTAATATTCCATTATTTGCTGACCCATTTTCAGTACCTCCTCAATTGGCCCGAGAATGGATTGAAGAGATTAAAAGTGCAGACGGTTTACTCATCAGCAGTCCTGAGTATTTAGGAACAATTCCCGCAGCTTTGAAAAATTCATTTGAATGGCTCAATAAAAGCAGCATATTAGCAAACAAGAAAGTTTTACCGGTTATTTTTTCACCTAAAAAACCACGAGGAGAAAAAGCAATGAGTACTTTGGTAAATGTATTGCAGTCTTTAGGGGCTTTGATCCTGCCGACTTCAATTTTGTATCATGATGATTTCACTTCCGTAAATGAATCCCTGCACCCAAAAGAAGAAACATTTGAATTACTTTCATCTTGTATGTTAGCTTTCAAAAATTAACATTCAAGTTAGTTTCTAACATTTCTCTGAGTTGCGCGATGATTCCTTTCTTTTTGTTGGTCGGGATCATTTATTCTTAGAACCGCATCAGAGACACTGAGATGATGCATGTCAAGTTCGCCTAACAATTTGGCTTTAAACAAAATATCTCTAACTGAACCTATAGCTCCACATAAATGTAACTCAATCCCTTTCGTTTTTAATAGCTCATCCACCTCTTTGAGTATATGTGTCCCATGACTATCAATATCATGAATCAACTTTGCATCTAACAATAAATACTTCATAGAAGGTTTAGTAATTATATATTCCAAAACTTTGTCTCGAAATATAGAAGCATTTGCGAAAAACAATTGATTTTCAAATCTAAAAATTACGATTTCAGAATTTTCCTCTGCTTCAGGAAATCGGGAAATATCTTTATAACTATCTGAGTTCGGAAGCTTTCCAAGTGTGACAATATTGGGCCTAGATATCTTATATAATATGGTAATTATAGAAAATAATACACCAACCAGTACTCCAAGTTCAATTCCTAATACCATTGTACAGATAAATGTTATAGTCATCATTGCAAAATCTGTCTTCCTTACCTTCCAGATATACTCCACTCGTGTGATGTCAAAAAGACCAAATACAGATATCAAAATGATACCCGCTAATACAGATTTTGGGAGATAATAGAATACCCCAGTAAGGAATAAAAGCGTTAACAACATGACTGCAACCGTGACCAAAGAAGATACTGTTGTTTTTGCTCCCGCATCTCCATTGATTGCTGATCTTGTAAAACTCCCTGAACTTGGAAAAGATTGAAAAAAAGCACCAATAATTTTTGCGAAACCAATAGCCTTCAGTTCAGTATTAGCTAGAACTCGGTGATCATTATACTTTGCTTCCATTGCTTTTGCAATTCCCATACTTTCTACAATTCCAATTAAACTTACTGTCAATATTGTAGGAACCAATAAGCGCAATTGTTCAAAGGTCATTGAAATTGTTTCAAAATTAGGAAGACCCTTTGGAATTTGACCTACAACATCAACATGGAACTGCTTCAAATCCAATTGATAAGAAACAATAATTGAAATGGTGACAACGATTAGAGGTCCAGGAATACTTTTTTTAATCTTTTTTAAGCCAATAATCACTACAACTGTTATTACGGTAATAAGCAGACTTATTCTGTTTGTTTGTCCTATATTTTCAAGGGCGTATCCTAATGTTACAAGAATTTTTTTCGAGTTGGGAATGTGAAAACCTAATGCATCTTTCAATTGAGAAAACAATATTATTAAAGCAGCCGCAGAAGTGAATCCTAAAATAACAGCATGGGACAAAAAATTAACAACAAAGCCCAACCTAAAAAATCCCATTAATGCTTGTATGAGCCCAATAATTAATCCTGAAGCCAATACCAATTCAATATACTCCTGAGAGCCAGGTTGAGCAATGGTAGATACTCCGGAAAATATTAAAATTGAGGAAATTGCCACTGGACCTACTGACATTTTACTCGATGACGCAAATATGGCATAAATAAGTAGGGGTACTAAGCCACAATACATTCCATAGATTGGTGGCATGCCTGCTAACATTGCATAAGCCATAGCTTGAGGAATAAGCACGCTTGCTACAGTCAGTCCAGCAAATAGATCATACTTTAAAAAACCTTTATTGTAGTTTTTTAAAGTATCAACAATAGGAAATAAATTTCTAATTATACTTTTCACAGCTCCACAAATCTACAATCATTTAATAAACCTTTAGAATCTATATAATCACATATATTTAACTTCTTCTTTTAATTGTAAATAACTAAATAAAGATTTTAACCTATGATTATCCCAATCGGAGACGAAAATGTAAAAGGAGGTGCGAAACCAATATTCGCATATTCTTTCATTGTTATCAATATTCTAATTTTCATATTCCAAGCTTCATTAGGAGTGGAAGGGTATCAAGCATTGTTGACTGATTTTGGGGCCATTCCAAATGAAATTATTAATCGAGAAGATCTTCATACATTATTGACATCAATTTTTCTACATGGCGATATTCTGCACCTTGCAGGTAATATGCTGTTCCTTTGGCTATTTGCTGACAACATAGAAGCCAATGCAGGAAATCTGCATTTTCTTATTTTTTACCTTTTAGGAGGTTTTGTAGCTTCAATGTCCCAAATTTTAATTGACCCAAGTTCAAACCTCCCAACCGTAGGCGCTAGTGGTGCAATATCAGCCGTCATGGGTGCATATATTGTGTGTTTTCCTAAGTCTAAAATTAAAATGTTGTTCTTGATCTTTTTTAAAACCTTCTATATCCCAGCAATATTGTTTTTAGGATTTTGGTTTGGGCAACAAATTTTTTCTTCCATTGCCTCTGCTCCTGATGCAGAAACTGGAGGAGTTGCCTGGTGGGCACACATAGGTGGTTTTGTATTTGGCGTTTTATATGCATTTATATTTTTCAAAAACAAACCAAAAGCAGAATATAATTATGTTTAATAAAAGTTAATATCGGTTGTCAGAATATTGTTCTTCAAAAACAAATTGTTAAAATTTTCATTTTTTTTATTCTTAGGATGACCTGATGTGACTTTTTGCGTCTTAAAAATGTGTTCAGCAGAAATGAATAATTAGTTTAGAGAACACCTACAAATTAGAATTAAAGAAGTAAGTCAAGATAGGAATTGATCAGCATTACTTGTAAAGACCTTTCAA
>JAHDIE010000071.1 GCA_020630955.1 Saprospiraceae bacterium | reverse complement strand
ACCTGCAACAACACTTTCTGTTGGGCTTACTGTTATATTTCCATCACAATTATCTACCGCTGTCAAGCCAACAGCAGCTGGAACATCGGCTGCACATTGACCAACTGCATCTGAAGGTGCCATTGGTGCAACTGGTGCAGTGGTATCATTAATCGTAATCGTTTGACTAACACTTGATTCATTGCCGCAGTCATCTGCAAAAGTCCATGTTCTCGTCAATATAAAAGAATTAGGACAAGATCCAGCCGATATATCATCCATAGGACTAACTGTTATATCTCCATCACAATTGTCTACTGCTGTCAAGTCAACAGCCGCTGGAACATCGGCTACACATTGACCAACTACATCTGCGGGTGCTAATGGTGCAAGTGGGTTGGTAGTATCTGTCAAACTAAATACCTCATCACAAGTTTCAAAATCTTCTCCTACATCGTAGACACCATCATCATCTGCATCATCGAATAATGTATATCGCCTAGTAATAATTAGTGGATCTCCGGTGCAACCTGCACCAGTTGAACTTACTATTTCGTTGGTCATAATAGTTTCAAAACAACTATCAGTAACGTCGAAAATTAAACTTATATCTGTTATGGGATCATTAATATCTGTCAATGAACAACCTTCAATGTTGATAGTAGACAATGTTAGACAGCTAACATCAAAAGAGCAACATGCAGCAGTAATTGGTTTCACCAAGGGAACACAATCATCGCTTCCAACAATATTTGAATTATCAATACTTAAGTTATAAACTGAACCGTCATTTGGAGCTAATAACGATAATCCTGTACCCACAAGTACTCCATCTGAGTTATACCATTCATAAATATTATCATCACAAAATACATCAGGAACATAAGTTAATGTTACATTTCCCCCTGAACATTCTGTAGTAAATATTCCATCTAATGGAGGATAGACAAATGCAAAACTTGAAGCCGATGGATCAGTATCAATACAACTACTTAATGTTGATGAACCACTAGCAGTTACTATATATTCAAACTGTAATCCTCCACAATCCGATTGCGTCAACGCAGGACCAGTATAATTAAAAACAGGTTCTGCACAATCAGTACAAGACAAATAGGCTAAGCTTGGATCATCAGGTGAACTCCAACTAAGTGTTGGTGATTCAAACTGAACATCACTAGCACCACTTCCACATTGTGGTATCTCACCTCCTGTTGTCTGAAACGAAGTGCTACAACCTTCAACTATATTATCCAATCCTATGGTTAGAGCTGGGATTCCTAATATTGTCACCTCAAGAGGATTATTTGCTGCTCCTGGTTTACATACTAAAAATGAAACCATATCAACGCCTTCCGGAATACAATACTCTTCTTGACATAAATCTAGACCTTCTCCAAGTGGACAAGAAAACATTGGAAATCCTTCAATGGAACAAGGTGGGTCAAAACACATTGCTAATCCTTCAAATTCATCTCCAACATTAATATTAAAAATTAAACAGGAATTATTCCCAGGTTGAGGGCTACAGCATTCTCCTGATAATGGATATGATCCAGTTATGGCTCCATCAGGATCGTTTACTAAATCAATCGAATATTCTGTAACGGAAAGATCACATTGGCTAAAACCATTAAAAAAGGAAAATATCATAACTAACAATAGGCAAACTTTATGCGCAATGGTATTATGATTACTAATAGAAATCATGATAAAAGGGTTGTAAATATGATACAATGATTAGTTCGGTATTTGGGACCGCTATCATTGTTATTAAAAATTATTCTGGACTATATAATTATAATCCTGATTCGTCTCTTATGTATTTTCTTGCAAATACATAATTGGTAATAACAAAAAGGTTAAATAGTGTTACTACTTCATTTTGAAGTAAAACAATTAAACTTATGACTTGAATTTAGATATCGATGGGATCGATCTTAGCTCTGATATACATGTTGGTTGAAGTTAAGGGTTATTAAAAATTATTTATTCAAAATCCGAGAGAACAAATACCTTTAATTGGAGTAAGGATTCTTGTTCTTAGACTAAGGTAAAAAATAAATTTTCTAAGTCAAAAACTTATAAACGGCTACGATATAAAGGTTTTAGTTGTTTACAACTAGTCATTTTATTAAGCAACCTCTAAGAGTTAATATATATAGCACTTTGAACAAGTCAAATATTTTTTAGACGCCTATTTGACAAATTTTTAATTCCAACCATCATCTTAAACCTAATTCTAATATGTCCATGATTTTCAACTAACTATTAAATGTTAAAATTTATATTAATTAAAAACTTAAACTATAATTACAAAATTCACTTATCGGAGTATGAAAAAAGAAAACCAGCCTTAGTAATGTATCGTTGGATTATTATGGTAGAAGTACTAATTTTATGGTACCACCCTTAGATACAAGTATCTAAGGATCCATTCTAGGCAAAGTAAAATCAATCCTATTGATAAGAATATTCTAAATTCATTTTTATAACGAGTAAGGACATTTACTTCGATTTCAGTCTTTTCCAACTGGTCTATTTGATTGTATATTTCTTCTAATGCAGCTTGATTTGTTGCTCGATAATACCTTCCTCCAGTAAGTCTGGCAATTTCAGTAAGTAATTCTTCATCAATTTCAACTCTGGATCTACCAAAAACATAAGTACCATCAGACCTCCTCTGTATTGGGGCAATTGCTTCTCCCATCGTCCCTACACCTATAGTGTACACTTTTACATCGATTTGTTCCGCGATCTCTGCAGCTTGCATGGGCTTAATATAACCTGCATTATTTACACCATCTGTGAGCAAAATGACCACCTTACTTTTTGACTCACTTTCTTTTAATCGATTTACGGCAGCAGCGAGACCCATACCGATTGCAGTTCCATCCTCTAAAAGTCCACATTGCAATTGATCCAAAAACTCTTTTAGGATTTTATGATCACTCGTTAAAGGGCATTGCGTAAAGCTTTCACCAGCAAACACTGCTAAACCTATTCGATCATATTGCCGTTTGTCAACAAACTGCTTGGCCACTTCTTTGCTCACAGATAATCGATCTGGATTAAAATCTCTGGACAACATACTGCTCGATAAATCCATTACCAAAACAATATCTATTCCTTCCGCTTTTACTTCCTCTTCTTTCAAAACCAATTGTGGCCTCGCTAGGGCAACAATAAAAGCTGCAGTCGCTAACCATCTTAACAATGGCAACCATTTGTATATTTTTGATTTAATGGACTTTACCCCATCAATGGCATCTACATTTGGAAGATTGATATTGGCTGCACTGGATTCAAAATTTCGAAAATGCCACCATATCATAAATGGTATAATCACCAACAAAAGAAAAAACCAAGGACTTTCAAATTCCAAATTACTCCACCAACCCATCCTCATCTTCTTTTTCAATCAACAATGTTTCCCTTACAAAATTCCTCGCCTTCATCATAAACTCTTCATGAATCGATTCTTCTGGTTTTGCTTTCGCAAATTTCACCATGTCTGCGATCTGAAGAATATTATTTAACTCAGCAGTATGTTTTGTGTCAAAATCAACTTCTTTTAAGGATTTATTGATCTCACCAGTCGTAGATTCTAAAGCTTGAATACCAAATCTATTTTCTAAATATTCACGAATGGTATAAGTTAATTCACTTTGATACTGCTTGATTTTACCTTTTTGCCACAATTCCTTCTGATTTAGGATATCAAGTTTTTCAAAAGCTATCTCATGAGCTGGTGGAATGATTGATTCCGGTTCTTTGATTTCCTTTACTTTCTTTTTTCTTCTTAAAACAAAATACAAAATAAGACCAGCTGCAATCATTGCTAAATTCAAATAAACAAACCACAACCAATCCTGCAAATCCCTTTCTTCTAAAATGATCGGAGAAATTGGAGCTAAAATTTGGGTACTGTCCTTTATTTCTACATTGGTCGGAGGCAGTACAATCAAATAATTTGACTCCAAAGGCATTACATTATACCTTGCATTATTTGCTGTATCCAAGGCAATATTTAAATCCGGAAAGTAGAAACCTCCAACATCCCAAGCTTGAAATCGTGTTGTATTTTTGTGCACATACATGCCATCTGATCTTTTCTCAAAATGAGAACTATTCAAAAGAACAGGCTGTGCTGTATTTAAATCAAGATAATCAAATTCTGCTACTGTCTGTTTGTCCAAAGAATCATTAGGAAAAAATGACACTGCTGGCTTAATCTCGTCAAAGTTGATTAAACTGTAAGACTTTACCCATTCGGGTCTAGGAGTGACAATCTCAATACTTAGGTTATTGAGCTCTCCAAGATCAACTGTGTCTTTTTCAAAACCAATACTTGTTCTTATTTGCGAGAACAAATTTACGGAAGTGAACAAAAACAATATGACACTATAATAGATTCTCAATTCGATCGCTTCTTGAAGAATTTTAAAAGTTTTTTTACATAATCTTCGCCAGTGGTAATGCTCAGATGATCAGCTCTACTCCGATTAAAAATATTGTTATAATATTCGAAATTTTGTTCAAACCAATTGCTGTAATTTTCCCTAACTTTTCGACTAGAGGTATCCAAAAACACCAACTCGTCCGTCTCAGGATCCTTCGATCTTAACATGCCAATATTGGGAAGTTCCTTTTCTCTTTCGTCGTATATATGCATACCGACAATATCATGCCTTCTAGATGCTATAGAAAGAGCCGTTTCATAGCCTTGCGTCATAAAATCAGAAAGCACAAATGTGATGGCTTTCTTTTTTTGAACGTTGTTAAGGTATTCCAATGCAACAGAAAGATCTGTTCCTTTACTTTTTGCTTCACAATAGATGATCTCCCGGATAATTCTTAATATATGTGAACGTCCTTTCTTTGGGGGGATATATTTTTCGATTTGATCTGAAAACAAAATGGCTCCAACTTTATCGTTATTAATGGATGCTGAAAAAGCGATGACAGCCGCCAATTCTGTTATCAAATCACTTTTAAACTGATTCTGCGTACCAAAAATTGAGGACTTACTAATATCTATCAATAACATTACCGTTAACTCTCGCTCCTCTTCAAATACCTTAATATGAGCATCCCCAGTCCTCGCCGTAACATTCCAATCAATATTACGCACATCGTCTCCATAATGATAATCCCTTACTTCGGAAAAAGACATTCCCCTGCCTTTAAAAGCACTGTGGTACTCTCCTGAGAAAATATGCTTCGAAATACTTCGTGTTTTAATTTCAATCTTCCGAACCTTCTTTAAAATATCAGTAGCATCCATTAAGGTACTTCCACTTTTGAAATAATTCTTGAAATAATTTCCTCTTGACTAATATTCTCTGCTTCGGCCTCATAAGTAATTCCAATTCGATGTCGAAGGATATCTTCACAGACATTACGAACATCATCTGGAATTACGTAGCCTCTTCTATTGATAAAAGCATAGGCTTTCGAAGCCAATGCAAGATTGATACTGGCCCTTGGTGATCCACCATAGTTAATGAGAGGTCGCAATTCGCTCAATCCATATTTCTCTGGCTCCCTAGTCGCAAAAACAATATCAAGAATGTAATTGGTGATTTTGTCATCCATGTATATTTTTTTCACCAATTCTCTGGCCTTAACAATTTTTTCTGGAGTTACCACTGCATTAATTACTTGGGCTGTCTCTCCCGAAATGGTTTTCTGAATGATCGATCTTTCTTCATCTTTATTAGGATAACCGATTTTTACTTTTAGCATAAATCTATCAACCTGTGCTTCTGGCAACGGATAAGTTCCTTCTTGCTCAATGGGATTCTGTGTTGCCAATACCAAGAAAGGCTCTTCTAGTTGATAACTTTGTTTACCAATCGTCACTTGCTTTTCTTGCATGGCCTCCAAAAGTGCAGATTGAACCTTTGCTGGCGCCCTGTTTATTTCATCTGCAAGAATAAAATTGGCAAAAATGGGGCCCTTCCTGACATTAAAATCATTGGTACCCGGATTATAGATCATGGTACCAATAATATCTGCAGGCAAAAGATCAGGTGTAAATTGAATCCTACTAAATTTTGCATCAACTGCAGAAGAAAGGGTTTTTATCGATAGAGTCTTAGCCAATCCTGGTAAACCTTCTAGCAAAACGTGCCCTTTTGCCAGTAGTCCCAACAATAGTCTCTCGATCATGTATTCTTGACCAACTATGACCTTTGATGTCGCTAGTTTTAAATCTTCTAAAAACGCACTATCAAGATGAATCTGTTGATTAAGTGCCTCAATGTCTATTCCTGCTTGCATATTATTTTTTTTTGCATTTCCATAAATGTTTTCCCATTTCAGAGATGCTATTTACATAAGTAAACGAATTGATCTACAAAAATAAAAAGCCATTTGAAATTTCAATGCATTTTGGATAAAAGCCGAACTTTAATCCATGAATAAACGTATTGCCCCCTTTTCATATTCTCAATGTCCTAATATGAGTAATTTTAAAGACATGCATTGGACAAAAAAACCTAAAATGATCATTTTATATTAATTTGCAAACCAAATACGTTGAATATAAACAATATGAAATTTTGCTTAGCTACATTGATTTTTTTCTTATCTATTTTCTTTGCAAACAATGCTCAAACATTTGCACAAAGTGACGTTACTCAAAGTTCAACAAGAGCAGGAGGTGAAAGGTACCAAGATCTTTCATTTCCGAAAAGAAAACGGCTTGTTGACACCATCAGTCAAGAACTTAAAAACGGCACTCTTGTAGTGCGTCTATTTAGTTTTGAATCAAAAATAAATCATCTGCGCAAAATTGGAAAAACTGATGAAGCAAATCAAGAGCAAGAAAAAGTCTCTGCTTGGAATAAATTCCTCATTGCCCAATTTAAAAAGTATTATGATTTTTCAGATGTTGTCTTTACCTATGGAAAGGATTACAAGAATTTTTTTAATAATCCAGAAAAAGCAATTTTTGTCGATGAGGAATTAAATATTGACCCAAGTATTGTACTTAATGATGGAGAAATTTTTGTTTTAGCAGCGCAAGGAACCGACACCTTCTATCTCTATGATAAAAATATGAACAGAATTCCTGAACCAGCGCCACATGGTATAGAATACTTCAAAAAAGGCAATTACAATAGCGGAATTTTTGATAGCTCAGATCGCTTCTTTGAATTTGTGGCTGGATCACCAAGTAATGATACTGACGTTTATTACTTTAATTACAAATTGCATAAAATTGACAGAAAATTTAATGGTTTTAGAAGATAGCTATCTAGCAGAAGCTTCCTAGCGACATGAGCGACAATTATTTTTTACATTTCCATAAATATATTGAGAACTTGTTTCCATGAGATTTTGCTTAATCATTTTAGTTTCTTTAATTCCTATTATAGATTTGTTAGGTCAAACAACAAACCCAAAACAAAAATTAATAACTGGCAGGACAGCGATACCTCAATTACATGAAGGAACCCTTATTGTGAGATTATCTAAATTCAATGAAAAAATCGAAACAATATCTGCGCTTGAAGGTGAGCCAAACGCATTAATAGAAGCAGAAAGAATACATCAAGCAAACATTAATCTCCTGAATGAATTCAAAAACGATTATTCTTTCTCCGATATCGTTTTTGCCTTCAATGTAGATCTACATAATTACCTACAAAATCGCGACCTAAATATTTTTTTAGATGATGAGTTAAATATTGACCCTGCAATAAAAATAAAAGAGGGTCCCATATATATCCTAGCAAGTCAAGGTTATACAACTTACCGTCTATATGATGATCAATTTAACGTTATTGAGAAGCCATCTCCACAATACATCAATCATCATATTGTTTACAACTACAAATATTTTCTAACTAAAACTGCGCAAGGGTTTAGAGAATTGATTACCAGAGATAGATCTGTTTTAAAATTTAATAAGAAATTATTCTTCTACTTGAGACAAAACCCTTTAATCAATCTTGACCGATAATCTTATCAGGTGAATTGGGTCGTTTTGGTTTGATTGGAAAATTAATTTCTTTGTTATTTTGATCTTTGATCCATCTATCTATTAAGCTATCAACAAATTTTTCTGCTTTTTCTATAGCATCCTGTCTGCACTCTTCCATTTCTTCAGCTTTCAAATTTTCCTTCTTTTGATCAAAGTAAAACTCGACTGGCGGGATCTCTTTTTTTGAACCTTCACAAGCCATTAACAGTATAATCAATAATATGAAACAAATGCTTTTCATTCTTTCTCTGGATTTATCAATCCTTTGATCCCTTCAATCCGTAGCTGCTTAATTGAATCCACCGCTGCATCGTAATGGATTTTGTACACACTATCACATTCTGCCTGAAAAGATTTACGCAAGGTATCCTTCTGAACCCTAAACAGAGAATCTGCAATCTTTTTATTATTTTCTATTGCCTCTAATGCTGCATAATCACCACACGAAGCTAAAGTCAGCAAGCAAGCTATTAATGTCAAAACTCTAATCAACATCCAATTGTGATTTTTTAAGCTTAAAATTCTTACCAAGGTATACCTTTCGGACTATTTCATCATTCGCCAATTCTTCAGCAGTCCCACTTCGCAAAATATTTCCTTCAAACATCAAATACGCCCTTTCCGTGATTGACAAGGTTTCTTGGACATTGTGATCAGTAATTAAGATTCCAATATTTTTCGTTTTTAATTTGGCCACGATATATTGAATATCTTCTACTGCAATTGGGTCGATACCAGCAAATGGTTCATCCAATAGAATAAATTTTGGTTCACTCGCTAACGAACGAGCAATTTCTGTTCTCCTCCGTTCTCCTCCAGATAATGAGTCCCCAACATTCTTACGAACTTTTTCTAATCCAAATTCTTCTATCAATGCTTCTAATTTGTCTTTCTGTTCCTCCCGGGTCTTATCACTCATTTCCAATACTGCAGCTATATTATCTTCAACTGTAAGCTTTCTAAATATGGAAGCTTCTTGAGGTAAGTATCCTATTCCTCGCTGAGCTCGCTTGTACATAGGAAGATCCGTAATATCTTCTCCATCCAAAAGCACTCGACCACTATTTGGTTGAACAAACCCTACAGTCATATAAAAAGTTGTTGTCTTTCCTGCACCATTCGGTCCTAACAAACCAACAATCTCACCTTGCTTGACATACAGGCTAACCCCTTTTACAACTTCACGCAATCCATATTGCTTTACTAGATTATTTGATTCTAACCTCATTAAAATTCATTTTCTAGATTAATAGATGTTTCCAAATCCCAGCCTTGCCGCAATACTTCCAATTGAAATTTTCGAATTTTTTCAGAATATCTTTTTTCTTTCAAATTACCACTATCCCAAAAGCCATTTTCATCGAGATCTTCAATTATTCTCAGATAATATTGGCCTCCTTCTACCCTATTAAAATTCAGAACTGAATCGGATTTCATTATAACAGATTCAATCAATTCTTCCTTCGAATCCAATAATTCATAAATATACTGTCTATCTAAGTTAGAATTTTGTAAGCTAATGTTAATATTGCCTAATACAGATCCTGATTTCCCTTCGAGGAAAACTTTCGTGGTATCAATACTTTTGCCAAAAATGTCTACAACAGCCTCGGGAAGCAAAAGCATTTCATATGTTCCTGTATCTACAATATTTCCGATTACTTTTAAAAATCGATCTTTAAATATCACATTTTCAATTTCCATCTGATCGAGACTATCGATTTGCAAAATCTTATTTCTGTCTATGCTTCCTATAGGTTTGTTAAACTCAATCAATATTGAATCACCTGGGAAAACATTTAATTCATTCTTACATGATCGACAAGCAAATTTTGAAGCCTTTCTCTTTTTCTCAATTTTATTGATACGGACTGTATCATTGCTTCCTTCCCAGTCTAAGAAAAGATCAAAACTATCTAATGGGGTATCATACCAAACTATACAGCTGTCCTTTTGTAGTTCATAATCAAAGTTAATATCTAAATTATTCGCTTTAACTATTTCCATTTCTCTTGGAGCATTTGAAAAGTTGATCACAAGCCTTCCCCTTTTCTTTTGATCCACATTAAGTAATACTGGAACTTCTCGTTCATCAAATAATTTTAATGTCAACAAAGTGAGATTAGTGTCTGGTAAAATAATCAATGAATCCAAAAAAGAAATGGCTTCGTTTGTTTGATCATAATTCAAACTAAGATTTTGATCGCTCAAGGCAAATACCTGAAAAGTATCTGACTTAACATTGTTGATTTCAAATTTACCAGTATCATCTGTCTGTGAAAAATAAAAAGGTTTTTCAGTTTGAAAAGCAGTATCAGAAAGATTGTCATATAGTAGTACCAGTGTTTCAGCACTTGGTTCTCCAGTTGCAGAGTCGTAAACATAACCACTTAATGAAAGAGAATCTAAGACATCACCGGTGGAAAAAACAAATGTAAAATTATCCAACTCATTTCCTGCTGTATAATCTTTGATGGCAGAGCCAAAATTAATCTGGTAAGTTGCTTCTTCTCTTAGTTCTTCTCCTTCCGGAAATTCAATAAACAGCCTTTTACCACGTACTGTATATTTAAGGAAATTGGTAAATGGCGGAGAAATTACAATCTGCTTATTTGCATTACTTAATGAAATAAATTCATCAAACTCCAAAATGATTTGCCTTTCTGAAAATTGCGTTTGAAAATTGGGAGTAGATTCTTCTAAAACCAATTTAGGAGGATTTTCATCAGCCGGACCTCCAGAAGGATTTGCTGGTCTTGCACAGGAGTACAAGAAGAAAGCAAAACTAAGGATTATGCAATAAGAATACAGATTCGATTGACTATTTCGGCTCACAGGTTAAAATTAAAAAGAATGAGCTTAGAACGTATGTCATTACAAGAGTATTTTGCAAAAGAGAATGTAGTAAACAAATGTTTTCATATCTTATTCTAACAAAGGACTATTTTGAAATTATAACTTTGAAAGTTTTATCTTAATATACCTTGATTTATGACCTGTTATTTCCAATTAATTCAAAAGTTCCTAAAAGAATAATAATATAGAGCCATTTAATAAATTTTCATTTCTATAGGATTAGTCAGTCATTATGGAAGCTTGTCAGTCAAACAACATGTTTGATATACTAAATGAGAAAAAATAAGTTTAAATTAATATTCTAAAAATGAAATATTTATGAATATACTACATGTTTTACTTTGGTTATTCTTAAACTTCTCTACATTAAGTATTTGTATTCCAACCTGCAATGTGGACGGATTGATTAGAAATGAAATAAGTTGGAAAAAAATTCTGCAAGCAGAAAAAAAATGTGCCAAACACAATTTAGTGAATATTTCTAAATTATATAATGATTCATATTTTCAAAAAAGAAGATTTGTAAAGCTTGTAAAGGCAAGAAGTAAATTAACGAAAAATGACATCCTCCAAACGATTCAGTTTATAAATCAAAACGATCATAGCAATCCAATTGATTCATTTTTTTTAAAGCTATGCCAAAATTCATATTCGACAACTCATTTTGAAATTTCTGGAAAAATTAAACCCATTCAACTTTTTGAGAAATCAGTAAATAAAGCATATTTAGATTCATTAGAGAATGGACTGATCGTTAAAGCTGAACCAATTTACAAATGGAACAAAGACCCATCGTCTTTATTTCGTAAAATAATTAATCTAGACTCTGAATATTCCTTAGAGAAGTTAGTGGATTATTTGGATAATGATTCGGCAACACGATTAGTCATTCGGACTGGAGTAGATGTGTGTGATCCCAAATTTTATCTTAGCATCTCTGACATTGCCTTGAATTTAATAGAAATAATTACCCGTTGCAATTTCTTTGATCGCAGTTCGAATAACTTCGAATCTTTTACAGACGGCAACAATCACAATAGGCTGTTTTCAGACTTATACGAAAATGAAAAAAAAATTATAACTGATAAAATTATTAATTGGCAAGCAAAAAATAAATCAGATTTAACAACGAAAAGTATCCTTTTGTAAAATGTAATGTATATTAAAATTTTAATCAAGTAAAAAACACCAGTTATCAATATTCATAGATCCATTTTTATAGTTTATCTTCTATTATATTTTGTCTGAAGCTAGACAAGCATACTCAAATTTGCCTAATCATTACAGCTAATCTTATTCTTTTCCATTAATTTTAGAATACCTTATTAATTTAGGAACTATTCTACTCAGCTTACGCTTTATATATTGGCTCTCTTTCAAGAGTTATTTTTATTAATACATAAAATATTTTAATGTCAAATTTATTAAATGAAGCCATGAGACATCTTAACGATGATGTCATCATCCAACTTTCAAGACAAATTGGTGCACAAGACCCGAATCAAGTAAAAAGAGCAGCTCAAGGAGTATCTGAAATACTACTCGATGCAATTTCAAGACAAGCAACCAACCAACAAAGAGGTGGAGGATTGATGGGTGCACTAAAAAAAGACCATGATGGTGGAATTTTAGGTAATCTATTAGGGGTTCTAGGAGGTCAACAACAAGTTAATAATCGATCAACTTTGAATGGTGCAGGAATTGTTAATCACTTATTAGGAAATAAACAATTAGAGGTAGCTCAAGTTATTGGACAAATGAGTGGACTTGATATTTTCAAATCAGGTGTTTTGATGCAATTGATTGCACCGGTGATTATGGGATTAATAGGTAAGCAACAAAGATCAAATGGATTGGACCTAGGGGGTCTTGCTAAAATACTGATGGGAGGCGCTCAACAAAGTCAAGGTGGTGGTCTTGCAGGAGGTCTACTTGGCAAATTATTAGATCAAGACGGTGATGGAAATATGATGGATGATCTTTTAAATATGGGAATGAAAATTCTTCAAAAATAGAGTCCAAAAAATATGATAAATAAAAGGCACTCAATTGGGTGCCTTTTTGCATTTTGACAAACTAGATTCACATTAAAAATGTCAAAGATCGAAGATCCGCTTTAATATATAATAAACAGTTTGATTACTTTAGGCCTTTAATATTATTGAAAACTAAGACTTTCAACTCTATTCACATCAAATCAAATATGTCAAAATTGATCATTTCCATCTATCCATTGTTTATGTTTTGTAAATTTAAGGAACATATTCAGGCCAACTACCCTTGCCTAAAGGTTGATTACGACAAAAAGAGGAACAATTGATATCGAAATGGTAATGATAAATGTTAGATAGATGTCATTTT
>JAHDIE010000070.1 GCA_020630955.1 Saprospiraceae bacterium | reverse complement strand
ACGGTCAAACCACCATCTAAATTTAAATCTTCTACCGCTTCGCTTACGCCCGATCCTCCAGGAATTGCCCAACCTAAATTAGCAGATATTGAAAAATCTTGAGCAAATAAGAAGCTAGTAGAAATTAGAAAAGAAAAAATAAATGATACAAAAATTTATATGTTTAAAAAGTTGTTATTTGAATACTTGATAGGAATTATGGCTCAATATATGTATCTTCTTAACCAATAATTTCTTTAAAAACAAAAGCGTTATTGGGCATAAATTCCTGTATTCACATATAAATAAGCTAAAGCTTCATTTCTAGCCGCTTTTAATCCCTTTTTATCGTTATTTTCATACGTTGAATAACTAATTTGCTGAATATCCAACACTTGATATTTATAAGTTATCTATACTTATACTGAGTATAAACGACTTAAACATAGAAACTTACAAGAATGCATAAAGCATCTATCTTAAGAATACTCCTACTTTCCTTTTGGACACTCTTGTCTGGAAATATTTATACGCAATGCACTTCTGAAATAGATATGTATTTTGCTGGTTCTTCTGAAATCTGTCCTGGTGGTAGAGCAACCATTACCGTTATTGGAGATTTCGATGATTTCGAATGGGATAATGGTGACATGGACAATACGCTGGTTACAGATAGTATTGGAATTTATACACTTATAGTAACAGATTCTTTAGGATGCACCTTGTCCTCTTCTATAAGTATAGTAAATAGTGATGATTTGGGTTTAATCATCGGTGGACCTCAAGTTGCCTGTAATGTAGATTCTACTCGATTATATGGTGGATATGGATTCCAAGATTATCTTTGGAATACTGGAGAAACTACGCCAGATATTAATGTTTATCAAACAGGTATCTACGAACTAAGAGTAACAGATTTTAGTGGCTGTACTGGGTTTTCAAGTATATCTGTGCGAATGGAAACAGACACCATCAATCCTGTTATAGTAGCCTGTCCTGGCGATGGTATTCCTTTAGAAATTATTAATTCTGGACCAGAAGATTGTGATGGATCTAGTCCATTGATTGAAGATAACACTGGATTTCCTTTTAGAATTTCTTGGACCACATTGGATGATGGTGCAACTGTTTTTCCTGGAGTGGCAACAGATGATGGAAATGGAGGTATTCCTTTCAACTATGAATACAGAGATGAGGTTACCATTTCTACTTGTAATAATTCGAATATTGCATTTGAATTTGAAAGAACATGGAGGGTATCAGATCTCTGTGGTAATATTGATGAATGCATTCAAACCATCAGAATTATAGACCTTAGTCCACCCGTTTTAATCGAGGGTATAGATTTTTTCCTTGGCCAAGATGCCAATAACGCTCAAGGTGCTTTCAATTTTACCGCCATATATTGCCCAGTAGAAGTTACATGGGATGAACCAACGCTTAATGATCTGTTCGATAACTGTACAGCATCTGCAGATTTAATAATCTCTTCATCACATAGTAGCGGAACCAGTTTTTTGCAAGGACTTACCGCTGTTAGTTACCTCATTGAGGATGAGTGCGGAAACCAAAGTCAATACATTTTTGAAATTGAAATTGATTGTATAGGTTGCAGTGCTTCTGGCACTACATATACTTCTTGTACTGAACCTGAAGCTTATTGTGACCTCAATGATATTAATAATTTTTCAGCCTGTACTCCAGAATACCAAGGCCAAGTATTGGGTCCTTTATGTAGCGGCGGTGCATTAAATAATCCGTCATATTTTAATTTTATTGCTGGTGCAACTAGTATCAACATGACCATTACTCCTGAATTTTGTTCACCTGGTGAAAATGGTTCGTTAGGTCTCCAGGCCAATATTACTGATCCTTGCAATCCAACTACCTGTTATGCAACATCCGGAACTGATTGCTTTGAAGGAGAATTTACTTTTCAAGCCAACAATCTAATTGTTGGAGAAGAATATCAACTTGTTGTAGATGGTTGTTCTGGAAGTGAATGCCAGTGGAGTATTACGATCGATTCTGCTCCAACATTTAATATTCTTCAAGTTGGAAACTTTGAGGTAGACAATTACCAGTATCCAAATTGTTCAAATGGTACCAATAATTACTGTCCGAATACCGAACTACTGTTTTACCCAGACAATTTATTAGATTCTGAATTCTACTTTTGCTGGAGCATAGACAATATAGCAGGAGTTTCTGCACTTAATGAAAGTACTAATTGTCTTGCTGCTCCAAATACTAATTTTAATTGTAATGGAGATTTCTCAACTTGCGGTCCCTTGCTATTAGAATTCAGTAGTCCAGGTACATATAATATTTGTCTGAACGAAATTGAGAATGGTTGTGACAATCAAGTTCTTAACAATTATTGCACAACAGTTATTATCAACAATAATGGAAGTGTAGATTTTGGAACTTATGAAATCTGTGAATCAAACATGCCTTGGGAACCGATTGTTCAAGGGCCCAATGGAGAAACATGGATTGGAAGCTCAGACTTGACTGCTGGATTAAATACAGTTACCGATCAAGATCAATGTGGATGTATTACCAGCCAAAGCATCTTTATAGATGTTATTGAGGAAGAAACGCAAAATTTATTTGTTGACATTTGTCAAAATGATCTAGTGAATTTTGTAGATCCACAATATGGTGTTACTTGGGCGCAATTACAAAGTGCATTCAATCCTCAATTTAGCACAGCTAGTATTTCCTTAGCCTCGGGAGGTAATCAAAGTCAATACGATGGAACGAGTTGCTCTGTTCATCTTAATTATCAATTTTTTATTTATGATGTGGATGGAACCATCAATCAATTAGAAGGACCTGATTGCAATGCCACACTTTCTTTCAATCTTGACATAGACGCTTTGCCTTCATTCATGACACAAGGAAATCTACTCTATAAATGGTATGATCAAAATGGTATCCTGATTGGAAACAATTCTTCTGTCAATATCAATAATGATGGTAATTATTCTTTAACTGTTGAATATGTTATCCCAACTGGAGAGTCATGCTTTTATTTCTTCAATTTTGTTGCACTAGGAACAAATGCAACTCAGAATACTTATTACATCGACATTGATGGAGATGGCTTTGGTAATATTAATAATAGTATCCAAGATTGCACTCAACCAATAGGTTACGTTCTAAATTCAGGTGATTGTAATGATGCAGAACCTAGTATTCATCCTGGCGCACCAGAAATTCCAAATAACAACATTGATGAAAACTGCGATGGTATGGATACCGTCACTGCTATTGATAATGATGGTGATGGTTACACAGACGATGTGGATTGCGATGATAACAATCCTAATATCAACCCCAATGCAACAGAAATTCCAAACAATAACATTGACGAAAATTGTGATGGCACCATCCTAATTATTGATCTCGACGGAGATGGGTTCAATTCTGATGAGGATTGTAATGATTCTAATCCTGCCATCAACCCTGCTGCGATAGAGATTGCAAATAATAATGTTGATGAAAACTGTGATGGTATTACTTTAATCATTGATGCTGATGGAGATGGATGGAATTCCGATGAGGATTGTGATGATTCCAATGCAGCCATTAATCCAGGTGCTTTAGAAATTCCTAACAATAGCATAGACGAAAATTGTGATGGCATATTCTCTATAGAAGATGCAGATGGAGATGGATGGAATTCCGATACTGATTGCAATGATAATGATCCCAATATTAATCCTACTGCAGTTGAAATACCTAATAATGATATTGATGAAAACTGTGATGGCATTATATTAATTATCGATAACGACAATGATGGGTTTAATTCTGATGAAGATTGTGATGACAACAATGCCTCCATTAATCCTGATGCAATGGAAATACCCAACAATGATATTGACGAGGATTGTGATGGATCAATTTTAATCATTGATTTGGATGGGGATGGATTTAATTCTGATGAAGATTGTGATGATAGCAATGTTAATATTAACCCAGGAGCTACTGAAATACCTAACAATGATATTGATGAAGATTGTGATGGCACTGTGCTCATTGTTGATCTAGATGGGGATGGATTTAATTCTGATGAAGATTGTGATGATCAAAATGGAAGTATTAATCCAGATGCTGAAGAAATTCCAAATAATGATATCGACGAAGATTGTGATGGAACAATATTAATTATTGACTTAGATGGAGATGGATTTAACTCTGATGAAGATTGCGATGATCAAAATGCAAGCATAAATCCAGATGCTCAAGAAATTCCAAACAATGATATTGATGAAAATTGTGATGGAATTATCGAAATAACAGATGCAGTAAGTGAATTAGATGGAGTAAAGGTTTCTATCTATCCTAACCCATTTGCTGAGTTTCTATATATTGAATCCGAAGCGCATTTTGATTTCAAAATTATTAATACTGAAAAGAGAATTATTTACGAAGGCAATACCCATAAACCACTAGTAGAATTCATTGAAATGAGCATTCCAAACGGAGTATATTACGTAATAATATTTGATCATAAAGGGCAAAATAAAATCATGGAGAAAGTGATTAAAGTTCAATAATCATATGTAAAAGCATCATTTTTACCTGATTTTTACAATAAATATTAACTTTTTGTAAAAATTTGACATTTTCATTCTTAAAAAGGGTTACCTTCAAGTACTACTAGTCATGTACCATTAGATAGATTAATTAAATGTTTAATTCAATCATATGAACATGCTGACCCATAATATCATGAAGTACAACAATGTAGCTAGACTAACGTCTAGAGAGCTAGAAGTATTAACCCTGCTTTCAGAAGAGTATTCTACAAAAGAAATTGCCTCCAAATTAAATTTAAGTAATTCTACCATCGAATCCCATCGAAGAAACCTACTTATAAAAATGCAAGTTAGAAATGTTGCTGGTTTAATTCGTCGTGCTTTTGAATTAGGAATTCTCAAATTAAATTCGAACAATAGAGGCTACTACAGTAATTAGTATTAAAATTAAAAGCTGGAATACTTAGTTATTAAAATTGCATAATTTACTTTTATGCCAAATCACCTTTTGGCATGTTTCCAAAAATACTTATTTCTGCATTCACGATTTTAATATTTCTGGGTTTCACAATTTCATTGCATTCTCAAATAGGTGCTACCTTAAGTAGTAACATGCTGGTGACATATGACGCATCTACTATACCAGAAAATACAATACAATTAGAACCCACCTTTAACCATAAAAGATCTTTGGGTTATTATGATAACCATGGAGATTTTATCAATACTACAGGTGCTACAATTTTTTCAAATTTGTTTTATAGAGCGAGCTATGGTCTCACAAAAAACCTCGAAATAGGAGCAGGAATTAACAATCAGCTTACACAGTTAAACCTAGCCGCAAAATATCATTTGATAGGTAACGAACGATTTGGTCTAGCCATACTTTCAGGCGTTAATTCTGATATCACAACAGGAGTTAGATTGCTAAGCTCACTTGATAAACAATTTATCATTGGCCTCACCAATCAATTTCAAATCAACAAAGACCTTTCCTTCAATTTAAGTTTACAGCTTCAAGATGAGAGAACATATGAAGGACTAGATCTATTCTTGAACTATGAACTGGCTTATGCCATCTCCAATTCCATAAGTCTTATTGGTGGTTTAGGTTATAACCATTATTCAAACTCCAATTTAATGAGTTCTCGTTTGTTTAGTCTATTCCCAGGTTTTGTAATTGAGAAAAATAATTTTAACATTGTTTTTCAAGGTTTGTTTGACCTTGCCGGAAAAAATGCAATTTCCTCTACAGGTTTCAGTTTTGCAATAACACAAAGTTTAGATTAAATCATGCCCCAAAATCAAAATATTACCTTATATGTCATGTCTCAAAAAGGACTTGGTGTAGTAAAGGCACTGACAGAACAAAAGCTCCTTGACGCTAGTGATCTGTTGGTAATTGGAAGAGATAAAAATGTACTTGATGATTATGCTGATAAAATCATCGATCATTGTAAAAAACACAAATTAAAATTTGAAGAAAGGAAGGATCATAAAAAAGCTAGCTCAACATACACAATGGCTATTAGCTGGAGGTGGATGCTGCCCCCAACCAAAGGCTTGATTATTCTCCATGATTCACTTTTACCAAAATATAGGGGATTTCTACCACTGGTTAGCGCCATCATGAATAGTGAAAAAACAGTTGGCGTAACAGCATTGTTTGCAAATGATTATTATGATAGTGGTGATATAATTGCCCAAGCAGAAACCAACATAGAACATCCAATCAGGATTCAAGATTTAATCAATTTGATAGAAAAAAATTATCAAGAACTTTCAATCGATATTGTTCAAAAAATAAAGGAAAATAAAATTATTGAAGGAAAAGCACAAGATCATAGTCAAGCTACTTACAGTCTTTGGAGAGATCAAGAAGATTATAGGATTGATTGGTCTCAAAGTGCAGAAGATATTCAAAGATTTATTTTTGCTGTTGGTGCTCCATATCAAGGCGCTTCATCTTTGATCGAAAATAATATTGTAAGAATTTTTGATGCCGAACCTTTTCCAGACAAGGAAATTATCAATAGAGATCCTGGTAAAGTTATTTTTTTAGAACAAAAAAACCCAGTGGTTGTATGTGGCAATGGACTTTTAAAACTTACCTCCATTCAAGATAATTTTGGTAATTCCCTACTTCCTCTTTCAAGTTTTCGAACAAGATTCAAGTAAAATCACTTTCGAGCAACAATGTAAAAATATTGCTTAAAAACTTCTTGCTCTTGAATCTGATATCCAATTTTATTTAGCTCATATATCAGTTCCTCTGTAGAAGGAAACTCTTTGACATGATCATTTAAAGAAACTTGATTTTTTAACCGATGTAGCCCTCTCGCCGCCTTCTCAATAAATCCAATGATTCCAAAATTGGAAGAATCATTGGATTTTGCTCCTGCCAAATGACTTGAAATCAACAAACTTCCTCCTCTTTTCAAACAACGATATGACTCTTTTAAAAACAATTTATAATCACTATAATGATCGATAGCAGACGAAGAAACAATCAAATCAGCTAAATCATTTTTGAAAGGCAAATCTTCTGCATAGGCACGAATATGAGCTATTGGTATTTCCAAAAGCTCGGGATACATTCTTACAAACTGATCATGCAATAATCGAACATTGGGGTCTACTAAAAAATATTTTAAACTTTGAGGATACCTAAAAAAACTGGATAGAAAATGCCCTGTTCCACCACCAATATCGATTACAATTTGATTCTGTACAAATGCAAGTTTGGTCTTTTGACCAATGTAATGGTCTATTGGTATGCTATTAAAAAATGTATGTGGATTAAGTGATTGATGGTATCTTATGAACTTCTGATTTTGAGCCTCCCAGTCATTTTTCTCTATTCTCTTTGATTTAATAAAGTCAGCAACATTATCAATATTTTGATAATCACTGCGATTGAAATAAATGTTTTGATATTCTTCAGGAGAAAGTCTATGCTGGGTAAAAAGAGTTGCATTTTGATAAATATCACGTTTCACATCGATCATATCAAAAAACAAATTACTCAAATTCATAACTTGAAATTACAATTTAATAATCAACTTTAAAGTCTTAATGTTCCTAAGTAAGAACAATAACTGTAATATTTTTTAGTTTCTTTATCATTACAAAATCCTCTTCTAGTTATGAACATTTATTCAATATCCCACATATTAGCCTCACCATTGGCTTTGATCACGCTTTACCTAGGATACAATACCTTGACTCAAGATAATTATCCGCATTCCATATGGCTGATCGTCCCAATAACTGGGTTGGTGCTCTTATATTTATTCAAACCTCAAATTGATTTCTGGTGGCACACCAAATATCCAATCAAATTTGATGAAGAACTCGGCAAATTTTTAGCATCTAAAAATCCTTACTACGCAAATCTTGAAGGTGAAGAAAAAGAAAAGTTTCAAAATAGACTTAATCTCTATATGGAAGCAAGAGATTTCAAAGCGGTTGGGACCAATGAACAAAGAGATATTCCTTACGACTTAAAAGCATTGTTATCAAGTATACCTATTCAAATGACCATGCATAAGGAAGACTTTCTCATAGGAGATATGGATAGAATATTTCTTTACAAACATCCTTTTCCTACACCGGGAATGCAATTCTTACATACCGTCGAGACACATGTTGAAGATGGAGTATACATTTTTTCCTTACATGAATTCCAAGCTGCTGTGCATGAACCAGAGCGATTTTATAATAACATCTGGTATGGTTACATGGATGCTTTTTTAAAGGTATACAAAGATGATACTTCAAAAATTGAACCCTTTGCTACATTTGAAAACATAGAACAAATGGCAAAATATACAGAAAAATATATTCTGAGTATTCTTGGATTGAAAGCCGTTGACCCTTTGGTGGTTTTAGGTGCATTGTATTTCACACACCCAGAACAAGTTAAAGCCAACAACCCAGAATGCTACAAGGCTTTGGAGCAATTCTTTTCTTAGTATTTTTTATAGATCTCATCAATTATTGAAGCAAGCTTGTGATCTTTTTCTGTAACCTTGCCTCCAGCATCATGTGTGTTTAACTTAAAATAAACTTTGTTCCACACATTGGACCAATCTGGATGATGATTCATTTTTTCGGCTTCAATGGCGACTTCAGACATAAATGCAAAGGCTTCTCTAAAGTTGTTAAATTCAAAAGCCGCTTGCAATCTATCATTTTCTTCTTTCCAATGATTATTCATCACTTTTTAATTCCAGGATCTCTTTCTAAAAACTCATCATACAATAAGGTATGCCTACTTTCTAAAGGTACATTCCAGCCTCTGATAAATAGATGTTGAATCTGTGTTTTGGTTTCAAAAGGATCACCATCACAAACAAATAAATTGGCAACTTTTCCTTTTTCCAGGCTTCCGTATTTATCTGCTATTCCAAATATTTCAGCAGGTGTTATTGTTATTGCCCTTAAGGCCTCATCGATGCCCATACCATATGCTGCGGCAAACCCAGCATTGAATGGAAGATTACGAACATTTTCTGTCTCATTGGTGCGAATAGCTACTTTCACTCCCGCTTTTAACATCTTCCCTGGATTAGAATAACTTACATCATATTTGTCACTGGCCCTAGAAGGAACTTGAAGAACAGGACCAGTAATGACTGGAATTTTATATTTGGCTAAAGAATCTGCAACTCTCCATCCCTCTGATACACCGGTAAAAATTGCTTTTATACTTTGCTTATTTACCCATTCGATTGCATTCAAGATATCGCTTTTTTTATTCACTTCTATCATCAATGGTGCGTCACCTTTGAGTACAGGAACCATTGCTGCTAATTGTGGATTATAATCTCCTCCTGTTTGGTTAATTTGCGAATAAATTTTTGCTTGATCCCAAAACTTCTTCAACTTCTTCATCGCCTTTTCGTTGTCTTTGGTAATATCCTCTTCACTTCTTCTATCCCATCTTCCTCTTCTTCCTGTAGAAGGAAAATTCATCAATACTGCTTTAGAACCTGCATACATTTGATCTGGGGTGTAGCCATGTAGATCAATGACCGCCCCCGTTCCCGGAAATAAATCACCAGTTGGTTTTGAAAAAACTGTTGTTACTCCATTTACTCTTGTTACGGGGATTGAAACAGAATTTGGATTTACAGCAGTGAGTGCTTGCATGTGAGGAGTGTAGTCTCCCAATTCATCAGAGTCTCTTGTTAATGAGACAGAACTGATTTCTACCAATCCCAATTGCGTTCCCCCATCAATAAAACCAGGATAAATAAACTTGCCAGTGCAATCAATTTCACTTAACCCATTTGCCGAAAGGCTGGTTCCTATTTCAGCGATAATACCATTCTTAATGAGAAGATCGCCTTCAATGGTTCCGTTAGTTATCGTAACGATTGTTGCATTTTTTAACAAAACATCTTCGAAAGTAGATTTTCGTACTTGCTGCCCCAAAAGTTCGCAGCTAAGAAATAAGGCGACTACCAATATCCAATATATTTTATTCATGTTCTTAGTGCTTGTGGTTTAGAAATTCATAAACATCCTGCATACATCTGTCTCCTTCTCCATGATGACTATGGGTTTCTGTTTCATAGAAGGTTGGGATTTTTTCATCAGGATCGATGTCCAATCTCATATCGTAATTGTCCTCATTGATGTCAAAACGAACTATACCATCGACTATCGTGATTTGTGGAATAGCATAGATGGAAAGAGGATGATTTTTAAAAATAGCTATATCTCCTTCCTTGCCCTTTTCAATAGATCCTACTCTATCTTCGATTCCTAATTGTATAGCAGGATTAAGCGTAATTAATTTTAGTGCTTCGTTATCTGACAATCCACCATATCGCTGTGTTTTTGCAGCTTCATGATAAAGATGTCTAATCAACTCACCAGAATCAGAATTAATAGATGTGACTACCCCATTTTCAGCTAGAATCGCAGCATTGTAGGCTGTAGAATAATATACTTCAAACTTATATGCCCACCAATCAGAAAAAACAGATGCGTGAGCACCATAAGCAGCCAATTCAGGTGCAACTTTGAATCCTTCATTGACATGTTGAAAACATATTCTTTTGACACCATAATCTTCTAGCACTTTGAGAAGCATATAGATTTCATCTGCTCGATAAGAATGGCAATGAATGATGATATCTCCTTTTAGAATATCTGCCATAACTTCACTTCTGGTATTATACAAAGGTGGAAAATCTGCTTTACCTGCTGCATAATCTTTTTGTGCCTTCATGTATGCCTTTCCTTCTTCAAATGCATTTCTAAAGATTTGCTCCATGCCCATACGAGTAGCTGGAGCAATCCCATTCCCTTCTCCATGGACACGCATTGGATTTTCTCCCAGAGCAAACTTTATAGTACGAGGTGCTCCGTCCATTCTAATGGCTTCAGGATCTACCTCACCATACCTATGCTTGATGGTTTCGCATTGACCACCAATGGCATTTGCCGATCCATGCATTGCATGTGATATGGTTACTCCTCCAGCCAATGCTCTGTAAATAGAAACATCATAAGGATCTAAACCATCCCCAACAAAAACTTCAGCAGTAACAGGATTTGTCGCTTCATTGACAACATCCAGTGCAATGTGAGAATGGGCATCAATAATCCCAGGCATTACAAACATCCCTTCAGCATCGATGGTTTTTACATTTGAAGCCGATAGGTTTTCACCAATCTCTTCTATTTTACCATTTCGAATCAGAACATCAGTTTGCTCTTTAACACCATCAGTAATTGTAATTACTGTTCCATTTTTTATTAGTATATCTCCTTCTTGTTGAGCACATACACTCAATGAGAACAGCGTTGATAATATGATTGTAATAATATTTTTCATGCTAATAGTATTCAATTTTTTAATTAGGATCAACCTTACTTCCTTCTATAGGTGCAGCACCAAAATCTGTATTGACACTCCCTTCAAAGTCATCTTCAGAAAAATCTAAGTTGACTGAAACATCCATAGAGAATCCATCTTCTTCAACTTTTAGATCAAATGACATACTGTTACCATCTCGAGTAATATTTTTCGCTTCAAGCTCGCTGCCATCATCGGCATCGGTAAGTACAACCTTATAATCATCCTCTTCTTTACTGACAATTAAAGATCCTGAGGCCCCGAATTGAGAAATTTCATAGGTATATGTTCCTGCTATGTCTATGGCTTCTCCATCCTCGGTTTTTTTCTTCTTTTTCTTTATTTCATATTCAAATACTTCACCATCAACCAGCATAAATTTGATCTTTGAATCTTTTTCAAAGATCGGTGCTGTGCTGATTATAAGATTTGCAAGCTTCCCTTTTTCTGCCGTCCCGGCAATGTCAGAAATCCCTAAAAGTTGTGCTGGCACGGTAGTTAGTCCTTTTATTGCTGCGTTTTCAGAAAGTCCATTTTCAATTAAAGTTTGCATTTGTTCTTGCATTTTCTTTGGCTTCGCTTTGATCCAAGAAAACCCAAAGTTTACTCCAGCTTTTTCCAACATAGCGACTTGACCTACATAATCCTGGTATGCTTTGGCCTTTCGCTCTTTAAGAGCTTTCATCTCTTCTGTTGTCAAATTTTCTTCCTCATCTTTCTCCTCATCTTTCTTCTCATCTTCAGGTTTATCTGGAAGATCTAAACTAATCATAACAGGTACATTGCTAGATTTGACTTTATCTACAACAGGGTACACCTGTTTAACATCTGTCAATACCAAATCAAATCCCAATTCATTTTTTAAGGCCAATACTCTATGTACATCTTTTGCGGACTCTGCTTTAAAAAATACTTTTTGTTGTTTTTTTGTAACTGGAATCATTGCAGTGATCGCATCACTATAGGTAGGTCTTTGTAATCCTAAAGGAGAGCTACTATATCTAACCATATGTTGGTTCGCACCTTCAGCTTGTTTGTATAATTCTCTAAACTTGGTCAACACTCCAATCATGGTTGCCGGAAACACTCCTGGCGAAGTTTTTAGCTGAGCATAATTTGCAACATTTTCCTTGATAAGAATTTCATTTTTTGATTTACCACTTGTCGAAATGATTGCTGTTTGTCCTGGCAACATTCTTCCTCTTGGTGCAACATGTACAATACCAAATCCAAGTTCTCTCATAGAAATAAGATCACTAGACTCTGCATCGATAAAATCAAACGCTGATTTGCCTGGGGTGATTCCAGCAACATCATCCGGGGGAGAACCAGGAAACTTAACTTTAGGTCTCTCACCATCTTCTTTTTTCTTAATAGAGCTATGGGAAAGTGCATCAATAAATGCTGGATAAACATGAAGAGAATCTGCTGTCAAAATAAGTGCATCATCAGGTTCTGTAAGCTTCTTTCCAACTTGCACAATCATTCCATTCTCTACAAGTATTGAGCCGTACTCAATTACAGATCCTGGTTTATCATGTATAATAACATCTTTTAAAAATACCTTATCGGTAGCTTTAATAATCTCATCATAATCCACTTGCCCAAAACTTACAATTGGCATCATGCATACCACCAAAAGACGTATTAATCTATTATTCATTCTATTCTGGTTTAGTCTAACAAGATAATTAATCTTAAGAGGCGAGAAAATATTTTAGCTCTTTTTGTCCTTTCGGTAAATATGGTAATTGTTATAATCATGAAATTAACATTTTTATGTTTACTTTTTCTCTTGAGCAGAGAAGGAGATGGTAATAGTATCAACAAACTACCGATCATTATTATTCAAGTCATAATTTCTATTATGAATATTGCTTTTAAGAAATTGATTTTCTTTTTCGATTTACTTCCTACTTTT
>JAHDIE010000069.1 GCA_020630955.1 Saprospiraceae bacterium | reverse complement strand
GATGATGATGATGATGGAGGCTCATCAAATGGATAGGACGCAAATAATTAGGGAGTGGATCAATATCCACTCCCCTTTGTTGAATTGTTTATCTTTGTCAAAAAAAAATGAATGGCCAAAGGAGTTTGTAAGGAAGAAGTGTATAAAAGCACCTATTTTGAACATAGCGAGTACCTTCGCAATTTTTTATTTTATAAGTCTGGAGACATGAGTCTTTCAGAAGATTTGGTACAAGAGGCCTTTGTTAAATTGTGGGAAAACTGTGCTAAAGTTACATTTGAAAAAGCTAAGTCTTATTTGTTCACAGTTGGAAATAACTTGTTTCTAAATACCATCAGCCATCAAAAAGTAAAGTTAAAGTTTGAACACAATGTGGATAAAAACAAATTTGAAAATGACCCACAATATATTCTCGAAGAAAAAGAATTTAAATTAAAATTAGAAACAGCAATTGCTGATTTACCGGAAGGTCAAAGAGTGGTTTTCTTGATGAATCGCATTGATAAAAAGAAATATCGGGAAATTGCTGAAGAATTAGATTTGAGTGTCAAAGCTGTTGAAAAAAGAATGCACCTTGCATTGGCCGCATTAAGAAAGGTACACAAAAAGGTGTAAAATTATTAAGTTGATTAAAAAAACATATCATGGCCTATGATGAAAACATATACGCTAAAATAGTTAGTGGAGACTTAAATCCACAAGAAGTAGAAAAATTGAAGCAGACTGGAGAATGGGATGAAATCCAAGATATTTTAAGGGCAACCGAAGGCTTGACTTTGCCAAGGTTTAACAAAGAAAAAGGGTATGATGATCTACTGAAGAGGAGACAAGTAAAAACTAAAACCAGAGTTATAAATCCTATATGGATTGGCTTAGCGGCTTCTTTGCTATTGCTCTTTGGCTTTTTATTCTTATTCAACAATGGCAATGTCATTGTTAACGCAGGAATGGCTGAAATTCAAAATGTGAGTTTTGATGATGGAACTAAAATAGTTTTAAATGATGGTTCTGAAATTTCATATAAGAAAGACTTTAAAGCCTCTGAAAGGGTTGTTAATTTACAGGGCGAAGCATCCTTCGAAGTAACAAAAGGTAAAAAGTTTGTGGTTGAAACGAGGAATGGAAGTGTTGAAGTTTTAGGTACTCAGTTCAATGTAAGAGCATGGGGGAATCATCTTTATGTCGAATGTTACGAAGGAAGTGTAAAAGTGAGTACAGCGACTGACCAATCTATTCTTTCAAAGAATGAATCTGTAGTTATTGTTGATCATAAAATGGGGGATAAAAATACGATTGGTAATTCTGCACCGTTATGGCAATCAGGTACTTTGAGATTTTATGAAGAAAGTTTGGTAGAAGTTTTTCGAGAAATGGAAAGACAGTTTGATATTTCGATTGAAAACAACTTCGATTCTCGTAAATTTTCTGGATCCTTTGAGGAAGTGGATCTTGAAAAGGCCTTAAAACAAGTATGTGGCCCAATGGGCTTAGATTATCAAATTGATGGTAAAAAAATAGTGATTGTTAAATAGAATTCGAGCATTCATTTCTGTAATTATTTTGTTCTTGGTCTCTGTAAACGTTTCCTATGGTCAAGCCTTATTTTTAAGCCAACATCTTCAAAATATAGAAAGCAATTCGGAATTTGTTTTTAACTACGATGTTCAGGTAGCGGATACTTTAGTTTTAGATTATGATTTTTCCAATGATTTTTCTCTGAAAAATATCAAGGAATTTTTTTACAATTCTCCTATTGATATTAAAGTGGATGCTCAACAAATTATATTACTTCCATTAGAAAAGAAAAATTTTATTATCTGTGGTACCATTAGGTCATCAGTTGATGAAGAAGCATTCCCTTATGCCACGTTAGTGCTTTCGAAATTGCAAGGCATCCAATCGGATGAAAAAGGGAAATTTGAGTACGAATTTGAAGCTTTTAAGAATGAATTCATTCAATTTCGATATTTAGGGTATGAATCAAAAGAATTGATGGTACAAGAATTATTGAATTGCCCTGATATTTTTTTGGAACTGGATAAGGAGTTAATAAGTAAGGAAATTATTATTCGCGATTATTTATCTCAGGGGATTTCAGAAGGCCATTCATATGGGTCATTTGAAATGAATCTGAAACAGATTCTACGTGAGAATGAAATTGTAGAGCAAGACATTTTTCGAAAAGTACAATTGCTTCCTGGAATCTACAGTTCCGATGACAGTGCTACAAATTTGAATATAAGAGGGTCATCTGCTGATCAGAATTTAATCAGCTGGGAAGGGGTAAGTCTTTATGACAAGGGTCATTTTTTTGGAATGATCAGTTCTGTTAATCCTTTTCATTTAAAGGAGCTTAGAGTTTATAAAAGTGTTCATAATCCTTCTTTTGATCATCGTGTTGGTGGTGTCATCGAAATGAATCTTCCTGATCGTGTTGGATCTGATGTGCAAGTTAGTATTGGAAGTAACCTTACCGAGGCCCATGGTAATATCTCATTTCCATTTTTAAAAAATAAGGCCCGAATAATTTTAGCTGGGAGAAGATCCTTGTTTGATATCTTAGAAGAGAATCCAACACTAGAAAGTTATAAATCGAAAGTTTTTCAGGGTTCAAGGATTAATGAATTGGAAGAATCTGAAGGTATTGAAGAATCTGAAGAACAAGAAATTTCACTTTCTTATGGAGATGCAAATGCTAAGTTGATAATTGAACCCAATGATCAATGGTGTTTTCAATCTTCATTTCTATATTCTTTTGATGAGTTCGATTACACAACAATATTGACTTCAGAGGGCTATGAAAGTTCTGATACACTTTCTTCTAATACGCTTGCTTTTTCCAATAAGCTGATTTATAATCATGAATCAGGTGATTTGACCAAATTTAATGTAGGTTATTCCCAGTTTAATTCTATGAATTATTTTCAATTTGTTGATTTAACTACTGCGAATGATTTTTTAGAGGAAGAGCTTAATAATCAAATATCTGATTTGCAGATTGGTATTCAGCATACGAAAGGCTTAAATCGACATCAATTGCTTTTTGGATATACCTATGATCAAAAGCGTTTACAAAATTATTATTTCGAGCAATCAGCTTTTGAATATTCCAAAAATTTTGAAGATAACACACTGGGTAAATTTCATCATGTATACCTAAATGATGCGGTATCATTTGATAAATTAAAAATTGAGTTTGGTGGGAGAATTAGTTATGCGCAGGCATTATCCAATGTAAAATTCTCTCCCAGATTTTCTGCAAGGTATAAGATTGGTTCTCATTTGAAATTAAAATCTAGTGGGGGAGTATTCTACCAATATTTACGTCAATTGTATGAAACAGGAGTAGGTGATTTGGGTTTGAATAACGCATTTTGGACCTTAACTGACTCTGACGAAGAGTCAATATTAAGTGCACGTAAAATCACTTTGGGCATTGTTTTTCAGAAAAACAATTGGTTGCTTGATTTTGAATCATACTTTCATCACACAACTGGAATCTCTGCTGAAAATCCTGCTGTTCAAAATCAGTTTGAGTTTGATGACATGGGTGAGTTACTATCCTCAGGATTAGATATTTTAGTGAGTAAAAAAATAAATAACTTCAAAAGTAGTTTGTATTATTCTCTTTCTGACCAGTCAATTTATTTTCCTTATTACCTTGAAGACGATGAGGAATTTTTCCCTGCTAATACTGATCAACGCCATGTATTAAATTGGACCAACAGTATTAATTTGGCAAATTGGTCTTTTGTTGCAAGTTATCAATATCGAACTGGTCTTCCATATTCATTACCTCAAGAAGTCTTAGAGATAGAAGAAGATGAGGATGAAGCGTTTTATGAAGTTGATTTTGAAGAAATCAATGATCAAAGATTGGAGGATTATCATCGTATTGATTTTGCTTTGAATTATCTATATCAATGGAGGGAATATAAACTTACAGCTGGCCTTTCCTTGATAAATACATTGAATAGACAAAACATACAAAGTAGGCATTATGTGCTTGCAAATTATGATGAATCAACGGTGAAACCTGAGCTGTTGCCCATTGAAAAACATCTTTTACCTCGGACCTTCCTTTTCCACTTTAGAATATATTTATAATATTCTCATCCACGGGTAGGGTAAAACTTCAGTTGCTTGTTCTATAGGTAAATAACAAACTATGAAAAGCAAAATCATCATCTTATTCGTGTTATTGACTCAATTTTGCTCAGCACAAGAGTCATTTTTAAGCTTTGAAAAAGCAAAAGAACTTGCACAACTGGAAGAGAAGCAAATTTTAATGGTATTCTCTGGATCAGATTGGTGTAAGCCATGTATACAATTCAAACAGGACATCCTCGAATCTGAAGATTTTCAAAAAGCTAAAAATGATCAAGTTCTACTTTATCTAGACTTTCCCTACAAGCGAAAAAATGCATTGAGTAAAGAAGAGGAAACTCATAATGAAGGACTCGCTGAAACCTATAATCCTGAAGGGAAATTTCCAAAGATTATATTACTAGATGCCGAAGGCCTAGTGTGGGGTGAAATAGAATACAGCCAAAATTTGAATTTTCAGAATTTTCAAGAACAATTGCAAAGCATTAAAAGTATACAGCAATGAAAGCACATCATCATGCAACGAAAATAATGGGTTGTGGATTTGTATTATCTGCAGTTCATGATGCTCCGCAGGTAGCTTGGGATGCCATTCGAGCTGGTGAGCAAGAAATGAGAAGAATCGAAGCATTGATATCTAGTTGGATATCGACAAGTGAGACTGGTAAAATAAATATGGCAGCAGGAGAAAAAGAAGTGTGTGTTTCTAAAGAGCTATTCAAGCTTATTCAAAGAAGTATACATGTTTCAAAATTAACTGCAGGTGCATTTGATATAAGTGGTACCTTATCTAGATACTATTGGAATTTTGATCAATCGGAAAATCAATGGTTGAAAGAATCTTTGATCCAAGAATTGAGAGCTTTGATAGATTATGAGTCGATTGTTTTGAATGAAGAATCGAAATCAGTTTTTCTAAAAAAGAAAGGGATGAAGATTGGCTTTGGAGGTATAGGGAAGGGTTATGCTGCTGAAAGGGCAAAAATTGTAATGAAGCAATTCGGGATTGAAAATGGATTGGTCAATGCTTCCGGTGACTTGTTGTGCTGGGGTAGTCCACCGAACAAATCTGATTGGGGAATAAATATTCCAGATCCTAGGGACCGCACAAGAAATTTACTTAAGATAGGGATAGAACAAGGCTCTGTAGTTACATCAGGTTCTTTTGAAAATTATACACTTATTAAGGGGAAGAGATATTCTCATATTGTAAATCCAAGAACTGCAGAGCCTGTATCTCATACAAAAAATGTTACAGTACTTAGCCCAAATGCAGAATTTTCGGATGCATTAGCAACTGCTCTGTCTGTGTTGCCAATAGAAGAGGGTATAGCACTGGTAAACAAATTGAATGGAGTGGAATGTATCATTATTGACAGCAAGGATAAAAGTCATTTTTCTCACCAACTAAAACAAAGAGCTTATGCGTAGACTAAAAATATTAATGCTCGGGATGTGTTTTCTAATGGCATCTTGCAGTGTAAAACCATATCAAAAAATGTATCTTAATGATCCTTGCATGGATTTGGCTGGTAATAAATTGGATTATTTTGAGACAAATTTTCAAACATACCGCGAGGGTGCTTCCGGAGCCAATGGAGGTAAAGTAGGAGGAGGTTGCGGATGCAATTAACGATCATCACTTTCGTCGTTTTGATGCTGATGTGCGTGGATCACGCCAAAGCTCAAATAAGGAATTTCCGATTAGGAGAAAAACAAATTTTCAATCGGAATGATACAATAGAATTAAGTAAGGAGACCTATGTTCGACCGGATTGGAAAAAGATAGATGTTAATTTTCTTAATAGTTATTATCAGCAAGATGGAAATAATGGAGCGGTTACCGGAGGAATTGGGACAGAACAATTGACAGATTTTACGCAAAAATTATCGATCAATCTTTCAACAAGTGAAAATTTTCGCTTTAATATTGATGCAGCATATGATTATTATTCGTCCGCATCAACAGATAATATTGATAATATACAATCTTCAGATAGTGCTTCCGATGTCCGTTCACAATTTGCCATTGGAATTGAAAAGAGATTGGACGATAGAAGAACTTCTGGTTTCAGGTTGGGTACAAGTATTGAATATGATTATACCTCATTGAACGCAGGAATGAATTATGGGGTCATATCAAAAAATGGAAATACAAGCTTTGATCTGAATGCTCAAATGTTTTACGATTGGTGGTATCTGATTTATCCTCAAGAATTGAGAGGAAAGGTCCAATTGCCTGACAACAAAAGACAATCTTATAATGTGGCTTTGTCTTTGAATCAGGTTATCAACAAAAGAATGCAAGCCGCTATAATGTTGGAGGCTACCTATATGAATGGTTTGTTGTCTACCCCTTTTCATCGAGTTTATTTTAGAGATCAAAATATTCCAGATATAGAACGCTTGCCTAGCGAAAGGCTGAAGGTACCGATTGGTGTGCGATGGAATACCCATCTTTCTGAAAGACTCATCCTGCGAACTTATTACCGTTATTATTGGGATAGTTGGGGAATGGAGGGCCACACAGCAAGCCTTGAGATGCCAATAAAGATTACAAGATTTTTTGCAATCTACCCACATTATCGATATCACACTCAGACATCAGTGGATTATTTTGCACCATATAAAAACCACCAGATTTCGAATGTATTTTATACCTCTGATTATGATCTTTCAGCATTACAATCACACACCTATGGGTTTGGTTTGATGTATTCGAGGTCGGAAGGAATTGCCAAGATCAAAATGCCATTTAAGAGCAGACCATATTTTTCAATTGAATCCATTGATTTAAAGTATAGTCACTACAATAGAAGTACTGGATTATCAGGAGATATTATTAGCCTTGGGATGAAGATGGGATTTTAAGGGTTTGATGGTTTGGAAGTTCGATGATCGAATGGCCTGCAAGTTTGAAGGATTGTTGGTCAGATGGTCATAGGTCCCATAGTCTGATATTCCAATCTTCTGAGAGTCGGAAGGTCAAATTTAAAAATTATTACTACTCAATACAGCGTTTTCTCTTTTCAATAAATTAGATTGTTGTAGCTACTCAATAATTATGAATTTTGAAAAGTAAAATGATGAAAAATATATATGTAATAATAATTCTTAGTTTGGTGTTGTTCTCATGTCAACGCGAGGAGATGGATGAAAATACACAGAATGAGATTGAAATTATAGACTCAAATATCAATGTTGAAGGAAGTGTAATTGGTCTTGTGACTGATGAAGATGGGAAACCTGTGGTTGATGCTTTAGTTAGGATGGAAAACGAAACACTGATTACTGATCAATTTGGAAATTTTATCTTTATCGATAAACAACTATTTGCAGATGGTACTTATATAAGTGTTGAAAAGAACGGGTATTTTCATGCATCTAGGAGATTTAATGCAATCGCAAATGAACAAAATAATGTAAAAATCCAATTGATCAAAAAAGTTGAAACAGGTAGTTTTCCTTCTGATGCAGGTCAAGATATTAATGTCTCTACTGCCAAAATATTATTTCCAGGAGGAGACTATAAGAATCTAGATGGTTCGAGCTATTTAGGAGAAGTGCATGTTTTTGCTAAATATCTAGATCCAACTAACCCTGCAACATTTGAAGAGATGCCTGGAGATTTAATTGGATTGGATTCTGAAGGATCATTAAATGCCTTGGCAACTTTTGGAATGCTTGCTGTTGAATTGGAAAATGATAATGGTGAAAAAATATATTTACCGGAAGGTAAACAAGCAACCATAAAAATAAATGTTCCTGAAGAATTAAGGTCTGTAGCACCTTCTGTGATCCCGCTCTGGCATTTTGATGAAGTAAATGGAATATGGTTAGAAGAAGGCGAGGCAAATCTTGTGAACGGGGTCTATGAAGGGGAAGTTTCGCATTTTAGTTTTTGGAACTGTGACTATCCTCTTCCAATTGTTGATATTAACGGAACTGTTAGTATCAATGGAAGATTGGCTTCAGGAATGTTGGTAAAAGTTACAGACCAAACGACGGGCTTTACGGGATGTGCAACTACAAGTTCGGGAGGTCAATTTGGTGGTGGTGTGCCAGAAGGTGTAGAATTAAGTATTCAAGTGTTGGATCCATGTGGTGGGATTTTGTATGATGAAACCGTAGGTCCATTTTTTGAAGACGCTACACTGTCAGCAATAAATATAACTACCATATTGAATGACGTTTTGATTTCTGGAATCGTTACAAATTGTACTGGAGAAGCAATCGTAGATGCAGCTGTTGTCATAGATTATGGAGTCTCCAAATTTACCTTCTTATGTGAAGATGATGGCTCATTTGAGCTTGTTTCTCCTTCTTGCTTAGGAGGTGAGGTCGATATATACGGACTTGACATTACAAACTCATTAATCTCTCCAGTCGCTCAAGTGGATATCACACAAACTCAAAATGTGGGAACACTTATTGCTTGTGAAGATTTTGTCGAAGAAGGATGGTTTATTGAATATGAAAATATGGATTGGGGGATGAATGAAGATTCAACTTTGATTGGGTATAGTGTAAACATTGATACATTTTTTAATGGAGCAGTTACAAATATTGTACTTGAATACACGATTATTGATTGGTTGATTTTTGATCCGAATCTTGATAATCCTCAGTATGAAGGGGTGTATACTTTTACAATAGGAGAAGATACTGCCAATGTAATTGGTCAATTTAAAAGCCAAGGATTTGAAATTAGTGGCGTGGCAAGCTATGAAGAAATAAATCAAGCAGGTAATAAATATGTTCGATTAAATTTTACTGCGACTGAAGTCGAAATCCTAGATCCAGATATATATCCTGGAGATGTGGGTGAAGTTAGGATCTTTTTAACCATTCCAATTATATAAAAATCCTTTGTGAAGGAAAGAAGCTTTATAGAAAGATTAAAAAAAGGAGAAGAGCAAGCATTTAAAGAGCTTGTCTTCTCCTATTCTTCAAAATTGTTGACAACAGCAAAACTATATTGCTATAGAAAAAGGGAGGCCGAAGACATCTTACAAGATTCTTTCTTAACCATTTTTCAAAAAATTAAAACTTTTAATGGAAATGGAGAAGATCAGTTGTTGATGTGGATGCGAAAGATAGTCATGAACAAAGCATTTAATAGAAATCGAAATTTCCAAGTAAAAAATGAAAACTCTGTTGGTGAATTTTTTCAAGATGTGGAGATCTCATCTGATGTAATCTCAAATTTATCTTATCATGAATTGATGGACTTAGTGCTAGCCCTTCCTGTTGGATTTAGACAAGTATTTGCGCTTAAAATTATTGAAGGGTATAGTCACAAAGAAATATCTGAGTTGTTAAATATCAGCGAAAGTGGTTCTCGAGCTCAATTGTCTAGGGCAAAGAAAAATCTGCAAACAAATATTCTTAAGCTTTCAAAAATTAGTTACTCGTGAAGAAGGAAGTTCAAAAAGTTTTTAAACAAAGTTACGATCAGCATGAATCAGAGGTTGATTCTGCAAAAATATGGGCAGTAGTTCAACCTAAAAAGAAAAAAAGAAGAGGCATCATTTGGTTGTTTTTTGGTTTCGCATTTGTATCGATCATGTTGTGCATATTTTTGATTGGCAATGGAGATGAATCCTTTGTTAAACAAAATGCAGAAGTGGCAATTGGGGAAGATGTTGATAATGCGACCAAAATCTCAGAATCCTCAACTCAAACAGCTAAAGCTATTGGTCTAAGGAACGGGTTAGAGTCCACTATTAATAATATTGAGAAAGGACCATTGTTAAAAATTATAAGCACAAATGATTCACAATTTGGAGTTGATCATAATTCTAAGTTGGAAAAAAATGACAATGTTCAAAAAGAACATAAATCTGTTGTTCTGATAAAAGATACTACGATAACACAAGCTCAAACAAATGTTGCAGTAAAAAACGATGAAACTTTCGATGAGCAACACCGAAAGAATGAGCATAATAACTTTACGAACACAGCATTGGTTCCTTATCAAAATGAAATGAGCTTATTGCCAATATCATTTTCTTATTTGGCTAAAGAAAGAACAAAATTTTTATTTGATTCGAATACCACATCTCCAATAGGTCAAAATAAAAATTCTAATTTTAGGTTCACATTTCTTGGAACCACGGGATTGTTTACTGATCGATTTGAATCAGATTTACCTGCATATCAAGCGCTAAGATCTAATACGGAAGAGCCATTGGAATCTTTTGGAGGCCTCTTGGCTGTTTCTTATCAATGGAAGAATTGGAAGATAGAAGTTGGGGTTAATTATTTTAGAAGTAACCGTAAATTAGAATGGCAAGGAAAGTACTTTGGGGATGAAGATGGAAAATTTATTGCAGTTTATGATTCCACTAGAGTAAATAGTGATTTATTTTTTAATACTTCGGAGCCTTCTGATATCTATTTGTTTAATCGGAACTTAAAAAAGTATAATGAAACACATAGCTTATCCATACCGATAACAATTGGTTACATCTTCAATATAAAATCGTTTGATTTAGAGATTTTTTCTGGTGCTTCATTTCATTTGTTTGAGTGGCATCATGTGGATATTTTGGATATCGATTATTTAATCACTGATTATCGATTAAATGCGAGTGAAATAAAATTAAATCCTGATTATATTTCTGGACTTTCTCTGGAATATAAATTGACCAATCAATTTTCTGTGGTGAGTAAAGTGGAATATAGGTATAGAATTACAAAGGAGATAAAATTAAATAAATACAGTAATTTTTATTCCCTAGGGTTTGGAATGAGGTATAATATGTAGAAAGTTCCAAGTTTTACTCCTACCAAATAATAATTTTTCTTGATTCATTTACTCCACTATTGCTTTTGATGTTGAGTAAATATATTCCTGGAATTAAGGTATAAGATTGATTCCAGTACTTTTCATTTTCTACCTTTATTTTATCAATTGGATTTCCTTGTAAGTTGATCAATTGAATATTGTACCTATCTGTTTTTTCTAAGTCTGTAATATTGATTTGAAGTATACGATTATTTATTGTGCAATTTATAGATATGGAAGATATCACCGCTGTTGGGTTAAAAATTGAAGAGATGTTGCTTCTAAAGTAATTTACGGATCTATCTAGGTAATAATCCTGATCATTGTTGTATCGATAAAATAATTCTTTTGTCAATTTATCATTGGCATCATAGAGGTATTCCTTTTTTAGGACCAGTTGAGAATCTGTTGGGTCTTCTGTTTGATAGATGGAATTATAAAAAAGGGTGTAATCCATGTTGCCATTATTCAAATAGAAGTATTCCCATTTGCCAGCAAAATTCCTTTCTGTGCCATCAAATGAATAATAATACCTTTCAAATGCAGTCAATAACCCGCTTGAGTCGTAACTATAATAGGTTGATTCGGATGGTTCTAAACCTCCAAATGATTCATTTAATTTGAATTTTATAATGCTATCCAGTAATCCGTCGGAATAATGATTTTCAATAATGATTGTGGCTACAAGTTCTAAATTTTGACTACCATTTAGATTTTGGAATTCTCTGATTTGGGTGGGAAGACCAAATTCGTCATGAAATTCAAATATGGATCTATTTTTATTTTCTCCAAAATTCCAAGGTTGATCACTATAATAGGAATAGTCTCTCTGCTTAAGAATTCCATTTTCATAAATGGCATTATATAGATAATCCATTTCAAATTGAGAATAGAAATCATTGCGTTCAGAATGGATTACTCTTCCTTCTGAATCAATTTCCTCATAGGCTTCACTAACAACATATCTAACTCCTTCCTTAATCGAGTCTCTATACACCTTTCTAGTTTGATCACTAAGATATTCCATTGAAGCAATCATCTCAGTGAGACCATTTATCGAATCATTCGGTGTATATTTTATGTATTGAATTGAGTCTATATCATACTCATTATACTGAGCATTTGAATTTGAAAAAGTAAAGAAGAAGCTAAGCAAGAGGAAGTATTTTATTTTCATGATTGTTTGATTATGCTTAGTAATTTAGCTTTTTAATTCGTTTAGAAATATACTTTTATTATTATAACATTTGAGTTGTCGTTTTGGAGTCTTCATATGCCTACTTCCGTAAATGTGTTGAGCTCGGTGTTAATGTTTTGTTTTATTGGAGCTTTGTGTGTTCATTAAGAACAATTAATTGACTATAGAGAACAATAGATTTGAAAACTCAGCGGATTAATTTTAATAAATTAACTTAGTCTATTCTTCAAATCATTAATGAAAAGTAATGGCTAAAGCCACAAAAGTCATATTAACCTTTGTGTTTATCTGTCTTTTAATTAAGCCAGGTTTGCTGGTTTGTCAATCAAATCAGGAGTTATCGGAAATGAATCTAAGGTTTCAAGAAGCCATTGGTCATATGGAGTCCTTTGAAAATAATCAAGCCATTTCAATTTTAGAATCTTTGGAGGAAGAATTGAAAACCAATAACGCTTTGAATACCGAATTTGGCTTTAAGGTTCAAGATAAATTTGCAGAAGCGTTAGAAAAAGAACATAGAAACGAATATGCGATTGAAAAATTATTCAATGTCTCCAAGCAAAGTAAGGCATTAGAGTTTTGGGATGTATATGCCAATTCTCAATTGTCTTTGGCGAGATTGCATGAAAAATTAGGACGACAAGAAAACTGTATTAAATATCTAAAAATTGCGGAGAATGTAATTTCTGAACATCAAATAAATAGCTTGTTGCCTAGATTTGATATCAGAAGTTCTTCGTATCATCGAATATTTGCTGAGAAAGATTCTGCAATTTATTATGCATATAGGGCATTGGAATCTTCAACAGAGTACGGGCAAGATTCTGAGATCGCCGTTGCACATTTATTGCTAGGATTGTTAAACCCAAACGAATCATATGAAAAGAGTGTGGAGCATTTCCGGCTAGCAGGTGAAGAGTGGGCGAGAAGTGGTGATTATGTAGGACTTAGTTTTAGTTACAATAATATTGCAAAGCTTCATTATAGAAATGGTAAAAATAACTTAGCGATGAGTTATAATGATTCTAGCTTAATTGCAGGAAAAAAGGGCCTCGATATGGGGCATGAAGACAAGGCAATATTTCCTACAGCTTACCATCTTCGAAGTGAATTGTTCAGAGAAAAAAATATGCTGGATTCTGCCTTGTTTTATAAAGATCTTGCATATAAGATGGAGTTAGAAGAAGCTCGAAATTCCAACAATGAGAAGATTATTGAAATTGATGCAAGGTATAATGATGAATTAAAATTGAAGACCATAAATGATCAGAAAGAGATGATCAGTTTGGAAGGAAAAAGAAAAAATTTACTCAGAACTTTATTTCTAAGCTCCTTATTTTTCTCCCTTCTTGTTGGGTTTGGATATTTTAGGTTGACTTCAGCAGTAAAGAGAATAAAGCGGCAAAGATCTACCATTGAAAAAACCAATGTGCAATTGACAAAATCTCTTGAGCATTCAAAAGT
>JAHDIE010000016.1:58766-62282 GCA_020630955.1 Saprospiraceae bacterium | reverse complement strand
GGATCTAGTGCTTAACGGCGTGGGGGTTCGACTCCCTCTACCCGCACCATTTTTCAAACTTTCTTCAGTAAGGTTTCACACATTAATATGAATATAGATTTTATAAAAAATGATTCGCAAGTGGCGAATCTCACTATTTCCATTGCCAAAGAAGATTACATTTCTGAATTTGAAAATGAAATTAAAAAGCAAAGAAACAAAGCGCATCTAAAAGGCTTTAGAAAGGGGAAGACTCCACTTTCTTATGTTAAGAACCTATATGGAGATCAAGTTCTTGCCCAAATGGTCAATGAAAAAGCCATCTCTGGTTTGTACAATTACCTAAAGGAAAATGAAATTGAAACAATTCTTGATCCGGTCCTTAGTGATGACAATGATGTAGCGGAAATTTCTCACAAAGATCTTAAAGATTTTACATTCAAATTTGATGTCGCATTAACTCCTTCGTTTGAAGTAAAAGGAATTAATAGTTCTGATGAGTATATACGATATAATGTTGTTCCTTCTGAAAAAGAATTGGAAGAAAACTTGGAAAAAATTGCCTCTCAGTTAGGTGAGAGAAAAACAATAAAAACGGACATTGAAGAAAATGATGTGATCACTTTGATGGCAGATGTACTGCTGACTGATGAAGAAGGATTAACTGAGCCAATCGAAGCTGAGGTTAAGTTTTTAGTATCCGATATAAAAGAAGAAGTGAAAGAGAAGATTTTGAAGCTTAAGATGGATGAGAGCATCGATGTTAACCTGATGGAGATCGAAGGAAAAGATGACACATTTATACGCAAGTATTATCTAAAAATGGAGGATGCGGATACTCGTAGCTACAACCAAGATGTCAAGGCGAGTATAACCAATGTAGAACGAATGCACCCAATGGAAGTTGGAGAAGATTTGTTTGAAAAGATGTTTCCAGAAGATGAAGTCAAGACAAAGGAAGCTGCACTGGTAAAATTGAAAGAAAAGACGACAGAAGAGCATGGTCAGTCAAGCCAAAATATTCTATTCAGAAATGTGATGGAAAAGATGATGGCGGAAACAAAAATTGACCTTCCTGATGATTTTTTGATGAATTGGGCAAAAAATGCTCAAGTTCTAAAGGAAGATGCAGACGAGGCACAATTCTTGGAATTCCTTAAAAGTGATATTAAATGGAACCTTATCAAGGGGAGTCTTATCAAAAAATACGACCTTAAGGTCGAAGAAGAGGAAATTATGGAAAGGGCCAAGGAACAAGTAAAGGGTTACTTTGGTTATAATGTTGCTGGAAACGATCAGTATATCCAAATGATCGCTCAAAACCTTATGAATGATAAGGAACAAAGAAAAAAGTTGGTAGACGAAACCGTTACCATCAAGATGTATAAAGAGATTGAAAAAGATGTAACTGTGAAGTTTGAGGAGAAGAATATGGAAGATTTCTATAAAATTATTGACGATATTAATAAACAAAATAAACAATAAAGGATGTTCCCTAAAAATGAATTTAGAAAGTACGCGACAAAACACTTAGGAATGAGTGATATGCACCTTCAAAATTATATGGAGAAGGCAACATTGGCTTATCCGAATGTAACAGGATTTACTCCTCAAGTAATTGAAGAAAGGCAAATGAATGTGGTCGGGATGGATGTATTTTCGAGATTGATGATGGATAGAATTATCTTTTTGGGTGTTGGAATTAATGATTACGTTGCCAATGTTATCCAAGCACAACTTCTATTTTTGGAGTCAACAGATCCCAAAAGAGATATTCAAATGTTTATTAATAGTCCAGGTGGATCGGTTCTTGCTGGATTAGGAATATATGACACCATGAGATATGTTTCACCAGATGTTGGGACTATATGTACTGGATTGGCAGCTTCCATGGGAGCAGTATTATTAAGTTCAGGTACAAAAGGCAAAAGAACTTGTCTTCAGCACAGTAGAGTGATGATACATCAACCATCAGGTGGCATGCAAGGACAGTTTACTGATATGGAAATTTCTTATGAGTTGATTAAGTCCTTGAGAAAAGAATTGTATGATATCCTTGCAGATAACTGTGGACAAACCTTTAAAAAGATAGAAGCTGACAGTGAAAGAGACAAGTGGATGACATCTAAGCAAGCAAAAGAGTATGGATTGGTTGATGAAGTGTTAGATCGAGATAATCCAAGGAAAAAGGCCTAACTTTAAGAATATCTAAAAATTATAGTTTGAAGTCAAGAAATCAGGAACATTGTTCTTTCTGTGGGAAGAATAAAAAAGAAACGGTTATTTTAATTGCTGGAATTGAGGCACATATTTGTGAAGCATGTGTTTCACAGGCGCATGATATTCTTACTGAAGAAATGATGAGCCGTGATCCAAAAACCGCAGATTTCAAACTTCCAGAAAATATCACTCCAAGGGGAATTACCGAATATCTTGATGAATACATTATTGGCCAAGAAGAAGCCAAGAAATATTTGTCTGTTGCTGTGTATAATCATTATAAGAGGTTGAATTATACTGCGAAAGATGACATAAATATACAAAAGTCTAATATTCTATTTGTAGGGAGAACTGGTACTGGAAAAACGCTTATGGCAAAGACCATTGCTAATTTCTTAGAGGTTCCTTTTACCATTGTAGATGCTACAATTTTTACGGAAGCTGGTTATGTTGGAGAAGATGTAGAAAGTATGTTGAGTAGATTATTGCAGGCATGTGATTTTGATGTTGAAGCCGCTCAGAAAGGTATTGTATACATTGATGAAATTGACAAGATTGCTCGTAAAAATGACAATCCTTCTATCACAAGAGATGTTTCTGGTGAAGGAGTACAGCAAGCTTTATTAAAAATGCTTGAAGGAGCAGACGTGAATGTTCCACCTCAAGGAGGGAGAAAGCATCCTGAACAAAAAATGATTAAAATCAATACTAGTAATATTCTATTTATCTGCGGAGGAGCATTCGATGGTATTGAAAAAGTAATTGCAAGACGATTAAATACTCAAGTCATTGGTTTTGATAAAAGCAGTACAGAGGAGGTAGATCAAGAAAATCTTCTTCAATATGTTAATCACCAAGATCTTAAGAAATTCGGCTTGATTCCGGAATTGATAGGCCGTCTTCCGGTTCTTACCTATTTGGATCCATTAGATAAGGCAGCCTTAGTAAGGATTTTAACCGAACCTAAAAATGCGTTAATCAAACAATATAAGTTGTTGTTTGACATGGAGTCAAAAGAGTTAGAATTCACGGAAGGAGCGATTGGATTGGTTGCAGAAAAGGCCATTGAATTTGGTTTGGGAGCAAGAGGCTTAAGGTCGATTTGTGAGGCTGTATTGACTGACGCCATGTTCCATATTCCTTCTGATAAGGATTTAAAAGCATTGGTGGTAGACGAAGACTATGTCAAAGATAAGTTACATAAATCAAAGCTTCAAAAGCTTAGAGTTGCTTAACGTTATTCCATTATTAAAAGAACATTTTGTCTGTTCTGCCCTACTGTAAATTTGTATTTTTAATATCAACTAAGGGTATCCT
>JAHDIE010000016.1:0-58666 GCA_020630955.1 Saprospiraceae bacterium | reverse complement strand
CTCAGAAAGCTACACGAGCCCAAGCCGTATAATAACTAAGATTCAAAAGTTGCTCTGTTGGTTGATTTGATTTACAACGATGGAATATTAGACACTCATATTCTTTTAGACCTATTCAGTATGGTTTTATCAATATTAATTGGATAAAGTGGTTAAAAACACTTGTTTTAGATCAATTTGATGAAAGAGTAGAATTTAGATTAGGAAATAGTTCAATATTTATAGGCCTTGTAATTGGGGAGTTTATATATGTTTTTTTTATTTATCCAAAAATTACCTCTAACTATCTGGTTATCAATGGGATATATCTTCTTTGGTTGTTTCTTTGTTTTCTAAATTTAGGTCAATAATCTGAGCATAGAACCTTAAATAGTCCCTAGAATGAAACCGAGATACATTGGAATACCCCTGTTCCTGATCTTCTCTTTACTTGGCCAAGCTAATGCCCAATGCCTTTTTTCTTGCAATGGGCAAGTCAACGTATCTTTAGATGTAGATTGCGAAGTAGACATTACATTGAACATGCTAGTGGCTGGTGAACCTCCAGAAAGCTGTTATGTAAGTTATAGCATTGAAGGCATAGATGGTACGATCATTTCTGAGCCAGGTTGGTTTGAATACACAGTTACCAATGATGTAAGTGGAGCAAGTTGTTCAGGATACTTATTGGTTGAAGACAAGTTGCCACCTGTGATAGATTGTGAGTGTGAGTCTTATTTAGTCGATGTTAACTACCTCCATGGAATTTTGGATGGAAACAGTCAAATATATAATCGACCATTTGCAGTAGCAGATGTTGCTTGTGAATCTGGTTTTGGGGTTTCTTATGAACTTTTTGAATTTGAAATAGAGTCATATGGATCGACAAATTTTCAGTCCACCAGTTTTGATATAATTGGGGACAATTTGTTTTTAGCATTATATGAAAATTGTTTTAATCCATCTCAGCCATGTAATAATCTCATAGAAATTGGAGGTGCAGGCAGTGGATTTGCAAATTTGTCAATGATATTAGAACAAGGTCAAACTTATTATTTGGTCATTTCTAGCTTTGTGAATTCTGGAATATATTTTGGTGATTTTTTCATCGATGCATCGGTTGCAAATGGAACGGTAATAATTAAAAACCCTCATTGTAAGTTTAGGTGTACAGATTTATTAGATCCAACTCTTTTAGAAATTATTTTGCCGCCTCTTGAAGTTCCTTATGACAATTGTGGTGAGTTTCTCACTTTGGAACCAAGTATTGTAGTTTCAGAAGCAGAAGAATGTGGTAGCATGTTGGTAACACGGTCGACAGGTTATACTTATAATTTGAATACCGGATATCAACTAACCGAATACTGTGTTGAGGAATATTTATTTGAGGCTATACAATTGACGGGGCCAGGAAATACGATTGATGGCGTATGGGAAGAGTATCCTGCTAGTGGTGTTCATGATTACTATTTTCCGGAACAAGAAATTGTAATGCCTTGTGGAAGTGGGATTCATCCAAGTTATATTATGGAATATTTCGATATCGATACTCCTGCTACTCCATCAGGAGATGAGGATGATTATGTCCAATCAGAGGTATTGGTTGAAAATCATGAAGGAATTCCATATGCTTTTCCATATTTCGTGACCAAAGGTTTTGATGGCAATTATCATGCTTCACCGCTTGTCAATCCTACATGTAATCTGAATGTTAGTTATCAAGATCAGTTATATGACTTATGTGGTCCTGGCTGTTATGGTAATTCAAAGACCATAAGAACATGGACCTTATACGATTGGTGCAAAGGGACTACAGTAAATTTTGAACAACTGATCAAAATTACTGATATAGATGGACCAGACTTATCTGTTTCGGACATTACAGTCAGTGTTGATCCATGGGATTGTTTTGCTGATATTGAAATGCCTGCTCCGGATCATTTGACCGATGATTGTGATAATGAAACAAACTATTGGGTGCAAGGACCTTTGGGAATAGTCATGAGTGGATATACAGCTTTACATGTACCGATTGGTGCACATATATTTACTTATTATGGACAGGATTGTTGTGGAAACACAAGCACATCGGAAGTGAAAGTTACCGTGAGAGATAATACCGCTCCCGTTGCGATAACAACGGAATCTATTGTAGTACAATTAACCTCAAATTTTCAAGGTAATGGTATTGCCAAGCTTTATGCAGAAGATGTGGATAATCATAGTTACGATGGATGTTCTGATGTAAAAGTTGAAATAAGGAGAAACGATGGTAATATTTGGTGTCATGAAGGGAATGCAAGTTTTAATAATGATGGTCATAATGATGATCTGGATACAGACGATGACAATGGGGAGTTTGTCAAATTTTGTTGTGAGGATTTAATCCTAATTGATGAGAATGGACAAACTTATGGTTTGTTTGAAGTCCAAATTAGGGTATGGGATGATGGTGATGGTAATGGAGTTTTTGGAACGGCTGGAGATAATTACAATGAGGCTTGGACTACTGTTAGGGTTGAAGACAAGGTTGCTCCCTTGGTAGTTTGTCCTGATCATATTGAATTAACTTGTGAGCAAGATTTTGCTAATATGCAAATTACTGGTGAGCCGACTGCAGAAGGAGCTTGTTTTCCTTCGTATTGTGACTCCCCAAATGATTCTTATACGAAAAAGCCAGCAAGTAGTGCTCCATTTGTTGGCGAAGAAATTCCGGCTTATAATCCTAGTTGTAGAGTAGGAGCAATTAAGCGAACTTGGTACTGTGGTGGTTCTAATTGTCTTCAATGGATTATCATGAGGCCGACAGAGGAAGGACCTATAGAGATTGATTGGCCAGATGATCAAACAGTGGATTGTCTTGGTGGAGAATATGGAGAACCAATATTTACAGATCGAATATGTGAAACAATTGGAACAAGTTTGAAAAGCGACACTTTCTTTTTTGAAACTGGTACATGTTTTAAAATATTAAACAAATGGTCAGTTATCAATTGGTGTTCCTACGATCCAACAGATCCTGACAATAATGATATTCCTGAACCTGGTCTTGATGATGGTTTTGCCGAGGGAGTATATACACACACTCAGATTATAAGATTATTTGATTCTGTTGATCCAATCATATCTGTTCAGGATACAACCATTTCAAGTGAAGCGGATTGTATCGCGGACCAGCTGATCCTGCATGGATCTGCTATTGATAATGGGGCATGTGGTTCTGATTGGCTCAAATGGGTTGTAGAAATTGATTTAAACAATGATTGGGAGGTTGACTATACCTTTAGCACTGCGTATTCGCCTTCAGATCCCTTTTATTTGCCCCCAACGATGGATACCATGTATGTAGAATTGCCAGATGGAATTGAGTCTAATTGTAGTCGACAACATCGAGTGCATTGGAAGGTAGAAGACGGATGTGGGAATTTTGCTAGTAAAACTCAATATGTGACCATCAAAGACTTAAAGAAACCAACACCATATTGTCTTAATCTAGGTTCTGCTTTGATGGAAAATGGAAGGGTCGAATTGTGGGCCAAAGACTTTAATGCTGGTAGTTTTGATAATTGCACAAGTGAAGCGTATTTGTCATATACCTTTTCTTCAAATACGCCTCCTCAATTAAATGATCCAACGGAGGAAGATCCATGGTATAATGATTCTGGAGTAACGACACTCAATAATTATATAACAGGAGATGCTGAAAGCTGGGATGCTGAAACAAAGAGCAGTTCAAAAATATTCGATTGTGATGAACTAGAAGAGTCCTATAATAACGGAGGGGTGTATATGTTAGACGTATATGTTTGGGATTTGTGTGGTAATTTTGATTACTGTCAAGTTAACTTACAACTAACCGATAATGAATTGGCTTGTGGACTTAGTGATCCAAGAGCCATGGTAGCAGGAAGGGTGTATAAAGAATCTGGAGAAACTATCGAAGGAGTTGTAATGAGTCTTGAGTCTGAGCAAGTAGGTTATCCAAAAGAAATAATTACTGATTTCGCTGGTGAATATTCTTTTGAGAATAACCCAATGTATATAGATTATAGACTATCAGGTTTCGATAATGATGGTTGGTTAAATGGTGTAAGTACCTTCGATTTGATTCTGATTCAAAAACATATTTTGGGTCAAAAGGATTTAGAGAGTCCATATAAAATGATTGCTGCGGATGCAAATAATGATGAAAAAATATCTGGTGTTGATTTAATCAAGCTACGTAAGTTAATATTAGGTATTGAGGTCGAAATTGTTGGAAATACAAGTTGGAGATTAATTCCTCAAAATATTCAAATGGACGCCCATCATCCTTGGCCGTTTGATGAGGTAATATCAATTGGTAATCTAGATGCCAACGAAAGCCAACTTGATTTTATTGGTGTTAAAGTAGGAGATGTCAATGATAGTGCTGTAGTGGATCTCGGATCTGATCACCTTTCTGAAAGGTCGCTTCCGCAAATGAGTTTATTAGTATTGGAGAATTTTGAACAAGGTAAACGCAAGATTGATTTTATAACAAAAGAAACACTGAATTTAGCAGGCTTTCAATTTGCCTTGAGCGACATTAAAACAAAAGGTATAGAAATTGAATCGGATAGACTCAATCTTGCTTCTGAGAATATAAATTTTCTAGAAAACACAATTCTTATCTCGTGGAATACAAAAACAAATATGACAATGGAGGAAGGAGTGGTATTATTTTCAGTGATCCTAGAAGATAATAATTCAAGTTTGAAATTAGCGCCTTCAATCCTTAACAGTGAAATTTATATTGGTGACATTCCAAAAACTTATGAACTAAAAATTGAAGATGTTAATATGGGGAACGAAATTGGATTGCTTGAAATAGCTCCAAACCCATTCAATGAACAAGCCACAATATCCTTCATTTTCGAGAAGGAGGAGGAATACCAATTGATTTTTACTGATATATCTGGTAAGGTTTTACAAACCTTTGAATCAGTTGGACAGGCTGGATTTAACTCGATGGTTATTGATAAAAACCGATTAGGATTGAATAATGGATTGTGTTTTTACAGCTTGGTTACGAATACATTGAATTACACGAAAAAAGCCTATATCGTAGATTAAGTAATTTGCTTATTTGTAATTTTTTAGATGTTGAAGGATTTAATAATTTAGTTCAATAACTTCAACCTGCACAGAATCAAGCAATTTGATATTAAAAAAAAATGTAATATGATTACGTATTACGAATAATCGTTATATATTTGTCAAATATTATCGATCATTTCGACCAAAAACCGATTACCCATCTCCCAGCTACAGTAAGCTAGATTCCCGATTTTAAAGGGGGTCAGAAATTTACAATTTAATTAAAGGTCAAATGAGAGAACTCTGTAACCCTGCAGGTGTATATGTATTCAGATACCTATCACTCGCATTCTTTTTATGTTTGTTTCCGATGCTGGTGCATTCCCAATGTGCAGATGGAAATATTGAAGGTCAAGTATATCTTGATGAAGATGTCAATGGAAAATTTGACAGTGCTGAATTAGGAATCAACGGCATATTGGTGACGTTGTATGATGGTTCAGGTAATAGTATTGCCACCGACTTTACAAATTCAAATGGCGAATACATTTTTTCTGGCTTAAGCAATAACGACTCATATAGGGTTGAAGTTTCTTATTTGCAATCATATGCATCTACTCATATAGGGGAAGATCATCTTTCGGACATCCGTTATACAACGGTACCTTCCTGTAATCAAAACTTTGGCTTGACGGATGCATTTAAAGGATGTAGTACCAATCCAGAGATTTTGATTTCTTGTTTTGTGAGGGGTGATATGTCTATTTATGGAGCAAACCCAACAATTGTAGGTTTGGATTATCAATTTGATCCATCGAGTCCAGTTACCTATTATGCAACGAAAGCAGAAACTGGTGCAGTTTGGGGATTGGCATATGATGAAACAAATGCTGAAGTTTATTCATCTTCATTTGTTAAGCAATATGCAGCACTTACACCTTTTGGACATGATGCCATTTTCAAAACAAACACAAATTTTAATACAACAGAGTTATTTGTAAAATTGAGTGATCTAGGTATTGATACTGGATCATTGCCAACTACAGATGAACAAGATTGTACATTTGGTAGTCAAGTTGGAAAGTATGGCATTGGAAATATTGTACTTTCTCAGGACGGGGGCTCTTTGTTTGTTATTGATATTTATAATAATGACCTAGTTAGAATACCGTTGAATGACCCAACAGCTGCAAACACTCAAATATATTCAATACCTGATCCACAATGTGTAGGTGGCGAAATGCGATCTTTTGCATTAGAATATCACAATGGTAGATATTATATAGGTGTTACATGTGATGCTAGTCAAAGTAAAGATCAAAATAATTCAACTGGGATTGTTTATGAGTTTAATCCAACCACAACAAGCTTTACTGAAATATATCAAACCTCTATATTAAAAGGATATTGGGATGACTCAAATCCTGGAGGCTTTTTTACTTCACAGTGGTTGACGGATATTGATTTTACTGATGAAGGCAATATGTTGATAGCACTTTCGGATAGGTATGGTCACAGATATTGTGATGGTTCATTTGGAAGAGTTGACCAACAATATCCAGACTTATTGACTGTTTGGGACAATAATGGTGTATGGACTTTAGAGAGCAATGGTGTTGCAGGTTCATTGGTTGGTACAGGTGTTGATAATGGTGAAGGTCCCGATGGTGGAGAATTTTTTGGAGATGATTTTTATCCAGGAAATGCAAGTTATCATAATGAAGTTGCCTTGGGATCTATTTATGCACTTCCAGGATCAGGTGAAGTAGTTGCTGCTGTTTATGATCCAATCTTAAATGCATATTCTGGAGGCTTACACAGATACAATACTTCAAATGGTCAAAAGTCCAATGCAAAAGAATTGTACGCTCAGAATTTAAGTGATCTTTTTGGTAAGGCAACAGGCTTTGGTGAAATTGTTGCAACTTGTCCACGTCCAAAACCTGAGATTGGAAATTACCTTTGGTTTGACGAAAATGGAGATGGAATCCAAGGGCCTGGTGAAGCCAGAGCTCAAAATATTGATTTGGTACTTTATGATGAATACTGTCTTGAAGTAGCTAGAACAAGTACCGATGAAAACGGAAATTATAGATTTAACAATACAAATGTTTCAAATACTGGATTAGCCAATCCCGTATTTGATGGTCTGATAGCAAATAAGCTTTATTATATCAGTTTAGATCCTGCATTATGTGATGCTAGTGCCGGAAGTTATTTTATCAATGGCGGATCGTATAACATTACACTTGGAAATGTTGATGAAGAATTGGGTTCTGATTTAATTGCGAATTCAAATACTTGTAGTGCAACAAAACATTTGATACCAGTTTCAATTGCAACTGATGATGAAGTAAATCATAGTTTTGATATTGGTCTAGTTGCTCCTACAAATTTTGATTTAGCACTTATGAAAACTGTAGGTTCTAATCCTAACCCTAAACGAGGTGAGGAGGTAGTTTTTTATATTGATGTCTATAATCAAGGAGATGTAACTGCAACTCAAGTCGAAGTAACCGATTATCTAAACCCAAGTTTCATTTTTAATCCATTAAGAAATCCACTTTGGGTACGTGATGGAGATATGGCAAAGTATGTTCACAATGAGCCATTGCTACCAAATGATTATTTTAGAATTCCAATAGTTTTAACTATTAGTGATAACATTTTTCAAAACTTTGAAAACTATGCAGAAATTTCATTTACCTATGATCAGTTTGGTAATGAAAATTCAGATATTGACTCAACGGCTGATGATGTTAGTGGTAATGATAATGGTGCTATAGCCGGGGGATCTTCTGACGATGAGATTATGGATGATGGCACTATTGATGAAGATGATCATGATGTTGCTGTCATTGAAATACTTGATATAGCATTGAGAAAGGTTGTTACTGAATCAAAACCATACAGACCAGGCCAAGAAGTTACCTTCAATATATCAGTAATTAATCAAGGAAATGTTGATATTGACTATTTTGTAATCAATGACTATTATCCTTCCTCTCTTACCTTCTTGGTAGCTCCAAGTCAAAATGGTTGGGAAGTAGAAAGTCCAGGAATTATTTCGTTTAGAGATAATGAAGGATTAACTGTTGGGCAAACAAAAATAATTCAAGTAACCTTTTTAGTTGGACAATTTGAAGAAGACACTGCACAAATAAATACTGCAGAGATTGTAGATGCCAGATCTAATTCCGGCAATGATAGAGACTTTGATTCAGATCCAGATTCAGATCCAAATAATGATAACCTTGAAGACAATGTTGTTGATGATCATGGAGAAAATGATGAAGATGATCATGATGTAGCAGAAATTATTGGGCTAAAAGTTGATTTAGCTTTAATGAAAACTTCTAATAAAAAAGCACTTGAAAGAGGTGGAGAGGTAGAATTTACAATTACAGTTTACAATCAAGGTGCTGTACCTGTGGACAACATTACCTTGGTTGATTATCTGCCAGAACAGCTGATTCTAAATGATGCTAATTGGGATTTTGATTCTTCGAGTGGCAAAGCCTATAGAACGGTAGCTGTTGAAAATGGCTTGCAGCCTGGATCAAATGTAAGTGTAAGCTTAATTGCCATCGTATCTGAAGATGCGGAGTTAGAAACTATTGACAATTATGCTGAGATCATGGCAGCTACAGATATGTACGGTATCGAGGTTGCTCAATATGATTGTGACTCAAATCCTGATGGAGATCCAGCCAATGATGTGGGTGGCAGACCAGATACTGATGAAGATGATGAGATATTTGATTCAGGAGAGAGAGATGAGGATGATGCCGATCCAGCTAGAATATTTGTAGTGGATTTCGAAGTTGAAGTAGAATGTAGTTGTTTAGGAAATGCTACAACGAGTACAAATGGACAATTTATGGATAACCTAAAGGTCTTTGGACCATCAGGTCAATCTTGGTATATAGATTATGTGAATGGATTTTATATGAATACAAGTCCAGATCCTCCAGGACAGCCTATTCCTTTTACTACTGGTCCAACTGGATATCAGTTATTAGAACATAACATAGGATTTGGTTATAGTGAATATACTTTACCTGGAGTGCACATAGAAGGGTTAGGATATGAAGTAAGGATAGCAAACGAAGAAGGGGTATTTTTTCAGCATATTAATGATGGTTGTGATTATGAAATGCCAATTATGATTACTGATGCAGGAGAAAGCCTTTATTCTGCATGTGCGAATTCAACAAGAACTTATAGTGTTGATTTAGGAGATTTTTGTGATCCATTTTGGACCTTACCTGATGGCTCGACTTCAACAGAATCTTCCGTTAATGTAACTTGGGGGGCAAATCCAGGTACAATAACTCTAGAAGTTAATTGTCTAGGTGTGACTTGTGTTCAGCCTCGAACAATTAATGTTGATATCGGAGGAGCTTCAGGTCCAATTGCATGCATACATGATTTGAATGTTTCAATGGATAATGATTGTGCAATTGAAGTAACACCAGAAATGGTACATGCAGGAACTATGGATCCAAATGCTGCCTACGGGGTGATGCTATTAGATGCAGCGATGAATCCTGTGCCTGATAATATGATCACGGTAGAGCACATAGGTGAATCATTGGTTGTTAAACTTATAGATGCTTGTTCTGGAAATTCATGTTGGGCAAATATATTTGTTGAAGATAAAATGGCTCCAGTAATTCAATGTGGAGATATTACTTTGCCTTGTTATGCAATGAGTACTTACATGCCAATTGCTACAGATAATTGTGGAACTGTTGAGGAAGTTGTAATGTTGTCAGAGACAATTACACCACTGCCATGTGATCCAGATTACGTAAAACAAGTAGTTAGATCTTATCAAGCGACAGATTCTTATGGCAATGTATCTGATCCATGTTTTCAAACAATAATGGTTGAGCGATTTGATTTTTCTCAAGTTGTTCCGCCAAGAAATTATGAAGTTGCTAACAATACAGCATTAAGATGTGCGAATGTAATATATGGTGAAGATGGCACGCCATCAATTGATTATACAGGAGTGCCGACATTTTGGGATGAGGATTTGTATCCATTTCCGGATTACTATTGTAATGTCGGTATTGATTATGAAACCATCACTATTTCTGATCAAGGCTGTGTGAAAAAGTATATGAGGACATGGACCATTTATGAAGCTCATTGTGGCTTAGGCGTAATTGAAAATTATGTGCAAACTATAGAGATAGAAGATATTAGATCACCTCAAGTAGTATGTGGAGATAATGTTGTTCTAAGTACTTCTGGTCAAAGTTGTGAGAGAAATGTATTTCTTCCACCACCAATGGAAATTACAGATGATTGTGAAGATACTGAATTCCAAGTTGATATTAAATATCCAGGAGGTTTCTTAAACAATGCATCGGAAGGTGGCTATGTGACCTTGCCTGCTGGTCAGCACAATATTACCTATGTAGTTTATGATGCATGTGGAAATTCAAGCCAATGTGATATGGCTGTTACTGTTGTGGATGAAACATCTCCAACAGCTATATGTGACCAACAAACGGTGGTTTCACTAAGAGGTGATGGCACAGCGGAGGCCTATGCTTCTACGTTTGATGATGGAAGTTATGATGACTGTGGTCTTCATACCTTACTTGTACAAAGGATTAATCCTCCCGAAGATTGTCCTTGCGAATTGCCTTCTTTCCATGATATGGACTATTTGGGCGAATTAGATGGACACTATTATTACCTATCAAAATCCAAAACTACTTCGTTCAAAGCATTTGCTTATAGCGAAGCAATGGGAGGCCATCCTGCAATCATTGAAACCGATAATGAAAACTCATGGATAAGAACACAGGTAGATGGATTATTAGAAGGTGATGAATATTATATTGGAATCAGTGATTCAAACACTGAAGGTACATTTGTTTGGAATAATGGATTCCCGGCAAATTATAGCAATTGGAATGGAGGTAACCCAATAAATAATGGAGACTTTGTTGTTGCAAATTCTGATGGGACTTGGTCTGTTGTCAATGATGCAAGGGAAGAAGCATTTGTCTTAGAAATAACAGATCCATGTGGATGGAGTGATTATGTAAATTTCTGTTGTTCTGATGCAGGAGAGGAGCATATGGTTGCCCTACGAGCAGTTGATTACTTTGGCAGAATAACCAATTGTATGGCATTGGTTGAAGTTCAAGATAAAATTCCTCCAGTAATTACATGTCCTGATGACATGACGATTACCTGCGATGAGATTATAGATTATGATAATCTTGAAGAAAGATTTGGAACTGCAACAGCAGAAGATGGATGTGAAGCTACCGTAACGGAATTTTCACCGAGGGTTGATATAGATCAATGTGGCGTTGGAGAAATCATAAGAACTTTTAGAGCTAGTGATGCCAATGGTGGGGAAATTTGTAGACAGACCATTACGATTGAAAGTGTTGAGCTATTTAACGAAAGTAGAATTATTTGGCCAGAAGATTATTACACTGATGAAGGATGTGAAGCAGGTCAGTTAATTCCGGAAAACCTTCCAATAGGCTTTGATGAACCCATTGTAGATGAGCAATTCTGTGATTTAGTTGGCGTTGAGTACAAAGATGATGTGTTTTTCTTTTCAGGAAATGATTCAGATGCTTGTTTCAAAATATTAAGAACTTGGACAGTAATTGATTGGTGTACATTTGATGAAGATGATAGCGATCTAAATAATATTGATGAAAGTTCAGATGATGGAATTATTTCAGGATATTTTCGATATCAACAAACCATTAAGATTAATAATAATGTAGATCCGGTAATTGCTGTTGGAGGAGATGTTGAAGTTTGTACCTATGAATGTGATGGAGGTTTCATTAATTTAAATGCAACTGCAATAGATGATTGTACTCCAGGTGCAAATATGATTTGGCAATATGAAATTGATTTGTTTTCAGATGGATCGCCCGACTATTCTCCGGTAACTGGAGTTGGAAATGCAATTTTTGCAGATGGTACATTCCCAATTGGAACACATACTATTTTGTATACCTTCGAAGATAGGTGTGGAAACATGACTTCAACCCTACATAGTTTTACCATTAAAAATTGTAAGCTACCAACTGCTGCATGTATTGATGGACTAGCTGTTGGTTTGGAAGCTATGGATTTAGATGGTGACGGAATATTTGACACGGAAATGGGATGTATTTGGTCAGATTCTTTCGATGCAAGCAGCAGTCATCCATGCGGATTTGATGTTGAAGTTGTATTCTGCGAGGATCCTTCAGATCCAAGTACATACACAACAGAAATGTGTTTTGATTGTGCGGATTGTGGCCCTCAAATAGTAAATATTTGTGTGGTTGATGAGTTTGGTAATGTTGACTTTTGTACCTCTACAGTCCAGGTTCAGGATAATAATGAAGTAGATTTTTGCGATAATGCAGCAGAATGTATTATTCCTCCTGTAGAAGAAATAATAGTAACGGCGTGTTCTTTAGATTTGGATCCAGATGTAATTGGTGGGTATCCAAGCTTTACACAAGATTGCTTCTGTGATGATTTTACTGTTACCTATAGTGATGTAAATGCTAACTTCCCTAATGATGATTGTACCGGAGTTGTCAGAACATGGAATGTTATTGCGAATTGTGGTTGTATTGCAGGCAATACTGATTACACACAGCATATAATGGTGATGAATCAAAGTAATCCAACCATTGTTGCGCCTTCAGGTGCCTCTGGACTTGCAAATGCCAATTGTGAAGCAAACATTAATTTAGACCTTGCTATTGCTTCTGGGCAATGTAATACTGGTTTGGTTATAACCAATGATTTTAATAATGGTGGTGCTGATGCAAGTGGAATATATCCAGTTGGTTCGACAACTGTTGTTTATACAGTGACAGATGATTGTGGTAATACAAGTACAGATGTCACAGTGGTTGTTGTTAGTGATTTCCAAGATCCTGTGTGTGATGCAATTGATGCTACAATATTATTAGATGCTAATAATTCTGGAACAATAACGGTAGGGCAGATCAGTGGGAATATTACAGACAATTGTGATGAAGACCCAACTGTATTTTTCTTGCTTGCCAATGGTTCTACTACCAATAGTATTGACTATGATTGTTCTCATTTGGGAACAAACACCGTTACTTTGGTAGTGACAGATGCTGCTGGTAATAGTACAACATGTACAGCGGAAGTTACCGTAGAAGAAGAAATTGCACCAGTTTGTGATACTCAGGATATTACAGTATCGATTGATTCTGGTAATTCGATTACAATATCCTCAGATCTAATCAATGATGGTTCATTTGATAATTGTGGTACTGTAGTTTTATCCCCAGAGGAATATGAATTCGATTGTACTCAACTTGGTGTAAATACTGTGGTATTGACGGTTACTGATGGATCCGGAAATACTTCGACATGTACTGCAAATGTTACTGTTGAAGAAACCATTGCACCTGTATGTTCAATTGAGGACCTTACGGTAAATCTTACTGGAGATGATATTATTATTACATTAGATGATATTGACTACACAGTAAGTGATGCTTGTGGAGAGATAAGCAGTATTAACTACTCAGACATCACTGTTAATTGTGACTTATTAAATGGAAATATTAGTACTGTATTGACTGGATCTGCGGGTATAAATATTGATTTTACGGATAATTACGGGAATACAAGTACTTGCTCAGCTGATATTGTGCTAATGGATGTAAGTGAGATAGTTTGTAATGTTCAGGATATTACAGTTAATCTCGGAGAAGCAGGTCAGGTATTTATTGATCCGGAGGATATTGATAATGGAAGCTCTGCTGGATGCAGTGCAGAATTGGAGTTTGACCTTGATATTTCAATGTTTGGATGTAATAACTTAGGAGACAATACTGTAATATTGACTATTACAACAAATACGGGACTTGTCGAAGAATGTATGGCAACCGTAACGATTGTTGATGATGTACCTCCTAGTTTATTACCAAATTTCTGCCCTCCAGATGTAGATATCCTTTGTGATGCTGATATTTCTGATTTGTCTGTTTTTGGTGAGCCAAATATGGGTGGAATAAGTGATAACTGTCCTTCATCTTTTTCAACAAGTGAAGAAGTAGTTATGAATTTAAATAATTGTAACATTGGTGTGATATCTAGAACATTTACTTTGTTGGACATTAATGGCAATGTTCTGTTCGATGCAGATGGAAATCCACTGATGTGTACACAAATTATTAATGTATTAGGTCCAACAAGTCCAATTACAGAAGATGATATTACATGGCCTACATCACCTATTAATCTAAATTGTTCTGATCCAGATCCGAACGCTATGCCTGTAGTTGATGAAAGTGATGCTGAATGTTCTAGTATAACTATTACATCGCAAGATGTAATCATTAACCCAGATAATGAATGTAATTTCTCTATTGAAAGAACATTTACTGTAACGGATGAATGTCAGTTGCCAGGTGGGATATTTACTTTTACACAAATTATAAATGTTTCTGATAATACACCACCAGCGATTAACTTAAGTCCTGCAGATTTGACAGTTGATTTGGTGAACAATAATAATTCTTGCAGTGCGATAATTACGCTAAGTTACAATGTAACAGATGATTGCCCTGAGTCAGGACCAGTGACAGTTACAATGGACGCTCCTGGATTGATGGGGCAGACTGTTGTTGAAGCAAATGGAGATGTATCTTTTGATGTTGAGTTCTGTGGGCTTGATGAGGATGTCATCATAACCATGACAGCAACGGATGGTTGTGGGAATGTTTCTACAGATATACTCGAGGTAAATGTTGTTGGAGAGGATTGTTTAACATACAATTGTCAGAAATTTATTTTTGCCTTAGAAGATGATGGTTCAAATGATATTATATCCAATGACTACGATATTGTAGACAATTTATGCGATCATATTGAGGTTGAAATATCTTATGATCCACTTGATATTACAGATACAATAGAAACATATTCTTGTCAAACAATTATTGACAACGGAGTAAATCCTAATATCAATGATTTCTTATATTTCTGGGTGGATGGTGAATTAATTGATTCTTGTAGAATCGTTGTATTCTTTTCAAATGATCCAAATGGAGATGGAGACATGAGCGATGGGTGGCAAGAGATCTGTGGATTGCAAGCTGTTGAAGGATATGTGACTGGAAATATTTCGACACAATATGACATTCCAGTTGAGGATGTCGAAGTAGGCTTGGTAGGTAGTCCATTTGAGGAAGTAATGACGACTAACTTAGGTACCTATGCGTTCCCGAGCATGCCGTTTAATGGTGGACAATATGTAATTGATCCTATTAAGGATGGAGACTACCTAAATGGTATTACTACTTTAGACTTGATTCTTATTCAAAAACATATATTGAAGACTAAAGAGTTTGAATCGCCATATGATTATATCGCGGCTGATGTTAACGATTCAGAATCAATATCTTCTTTAGATATTATTGAATTGAGGAAATTAATCCTAGGTATTAAGGATAAATTTAGTAATAACACTAGTTGGAGAATGGTGGATAAAAACTTTGAGTTTCCAAATCCAAACAATCCATTGAATTCAGGGTATCCAGAAAATTACAATATCTTATCATTTGAAAATGACATGAATGTAGGCTTCATTGGAGTTAAGGTAGGTGATATTAATGGCTCTGCTGTGACTGGGCTTCATGGAAATGGAATTACTGAACTCAGAAGTGCCAATACATTATTAATGAACTTTGCGGAAAGAGATTTTGTCGATGGTGAATTATTTGATATTCAATTATCAATTATGCCTGGTGATGGTTTTGAAGGGACTCAGTTTTCATTAAATGTTGATAATGATATGTTGATGTTGGAAGAAGTTGTTGTTAATGATGAAACACTTTGTAAGCACGCCAATGTTAATCAACGGGAAATTGCAGAAGGCAGACTTCACTTTAGCTGGAGTGGTTTGCAAGAATTTGAAGAAGAACAGCGGACTTTTATTACATTAAAAGTACTAGCAAAAACAAGTGGTTCGGTTAATGATGCTATTGGAATTGATACCAAGGGAGTGAAGCCAGAATCATATTTCAAGGGCCAAGTTGGAGAGGTGATTTTATTACCAGACACAGGTTTAGAGTCTGAAAATGAGATTGTATTGTATCAAAATAGTCCAAATCCGTGGTCTGAAACAACTACCATCAAGTATTATTTATCGGAATCTCAAGAAGTTACGATCAATGTATTCGATATTAATGGCAAGTTGATCAAATCCATTTCAAGAAGTGATGGATCAGGAATCAACGAAGTAGAGATTTTGAATGCTGATATACCAACAGCAGGAGTATTGTATTATGAGCTAATTACAGGAAATTATAAAATTTCAAAGAAAATGCTACTGGTAAAATAGTAGCAGTTACAGACTATTTGACAAGAATTCCAGGCCCTTAATTGGGTCTGGAATTTTACTTATTAAAAAAAATCATAATATTTATATACATATTAAACAATTAGTTATATATTTGCTTTAATTGTCATTTATCCCTCCCAGACAACAGTATAGTAAGCTCTATTCGAGTTAATACTATTATTCAACCTATTTAATCAACAGTTATGACGACTAAGGTCTCATGGAGTAAACTACCTGCGTCCTTGATGTGCTTATTATTTTCAATATATGCATATGCAGGCATCCCCAACCCCGATTTGTATTCAGAAAACAAAGGATTCTCGGTAAGTAATCACTTAGATGAACATATAGATGGTTCTTCTGAATTGGTACTTTCTGAAATTCAACTTGATTGTCAAAATGATGTAGTTGTAACTATCCAAGATCATTTTAATTGTGATACTACCGTGTATTTTGCTACCCCGATCGCAATAGGGGGTTGTCCAATTTCAGGTGTAGTAGAGCAACTTTCAGGGCCAACCCCAGATTCTTATCCAGGTGCTGGAGATGGGACTGCATTGGTCCCTGGAATTTATCAAGCTGAGTACCAATATTCAGACGATGATGGCATTGTACTTTCTTGTACAATTAATATTGACATAAGATCTGGATTTGATGGAGTGATGGCATGTCAAAATCTAAATGTTTCTGCAAATCAAGATTGTGAGATTTTGGTCACACCTTTTATGCTAATTTCAGATTCTGAAACGACCATGGGATGTGTCTCTCATTTCAAATTAGAAATTACAGATGAGTATGGTAACATCATGGGAGAGGCTTACCCTAATGGAGTACTTTTAACTGCCGATGCGTTACAAAAAGAGTTAACCGCTTCAGTAGAAGTTGTTGGTGGAGGTAATTCGTGCTGGTCTACAGTCTTATTGGAAGATAAATTTCCACCCCAGATTACTTGTCCAATCGAGCCAATCATTACTACTTGTAATGGTTTGGATTTTATTGATTTGCCAATTTCAGCAGATAATTGCGCGAATGAAGCAGAATTAGTAATCATTGATGAAGTGAATGAACCATTTGATTGTGATCCAGACTATCTTTCAAAGGTGACTCGGACATATGTTGCAGTGGATGGTAATGGAATCGAAAGCGTTCCTTGTATTGTAGAAATATATGTTAAAAGAATTGAATTAGATGACATTGAATTTCCAGATGACATCTCTCCATTTACTGGTTCAGGATTATCATGTGATGATATTTTTGTAGTAGATAGCAATGGAAATCCTCATCCAAATCCTATGACAGGTTCAGGTACTGGTGTTCCTTATATATATGGAAATCCATTGAATCCAGGTACTGCAAGTCCATTGTGTAATATTTATGTTGATTATTCTGATCAAGTTTTAAATCATGGTTGTACCAAAAAGATAATGAGATCTTGGACAGTACGAGAGTGGCATTGTGCTGGAGAGTTTGCAAGTACAGGTGTTCAATTTATAGAAATAACTGATGATGAAGGTCCTGTTGTTGAATCAATAAGCCCTTTGCAGGGATCAACAGTTTATGGATGTGAAGGAGAAATATATTTGCCACCAGTGGAGGCCTACGATGCATGTGGAGATATTTCGCATGTAGATGTCCAATATCCAGGTGGGTTTCTTGAAAACTCAAATGGTGGACTGGTTTCTTTGCCAGTTGGTCCTAATACTGTGACCTATACAGTTTATGATGGTTGCTATAATAGCACAAGTTTAGATGTTGATGTATGGATAACAGATAACACGCAACCAGTTACCGTCTGTGAGATAAATACTGTTGTTTCATTGCCTTCTGATGGTAATACAGAGGTATGGGCTGGAACCTTTGATGATGGCAGTCATGACGAATGTGGTCTAAAAGAAATACTCGTGAGAAGAATGGATCCTTCTTGTACTGATGAAGATATAGAGTTTGATGATTCAGTATTTTTCTGTTGTGAAGATGTTGGACAAGAAGTAATGGTTGTATTGAGAGCAGTAGATCATTCTGGTAATTTTAACGAATGTATGGTCGTTGTCCATGTACAGGATAAAATTGCTCCTGTAATTTCATGTCCAGATGACATGACGATCTATTGTACAGATGCGTATGATTTAAATAATCCTAATGTATTTTTTGGTGAACCTGTTGTAACTGACAATTGTCTCAATCCAAACAATGTAGAACAGAATATTATTAATGAGGTAGATCAGTGTAATACTGGTGTAATTATCAGGGAAATATATGCAACTGACTCAAATGGTGAAATTATTTCATCTTGTGAACAAAGGATAACTATCCTTCCTGCTGATCCATTTAACGAATCCGACATCATTTGGCCTTTGGATTTTTATCTGGAAGGTTGTAATACCAACAATTTGGAACCGGATAGATTGGAAGCCCCTTATGATTTTCCTACCGTTGCAGAAGGACAATGTGATCTTGTAGGGTACAATTGGGAAGATGAAGTATTTGAAGCGGTGCCTGGTTCTGATGCATGTTTTAAAATAATAAGACATTGGACCTTGATAAATTGGTGTGAAGTGATTGATGATGAATATTCAACTTATGAATACGACCAAGTTTTGGTAATATCGAATACAATTGATCCAGAAGTAACTTGTGCACCTGTTGTATTCTCAAGTAACGATGGAAATTGTGATGAAGTACAAATTGATGTTACCGTTATGGGTATGGATGATTGTACAATGGATCTCGATCATACTTGGAGATTAGATTTGAATGGTGATGGGATTTACGAAGAATCTGGAGATGGATATAATATTACCGGCCTTTACCCAGTAGGAGATCACCTTATAGAGTGGACAGTAGAGGATCTATGTGGAAATGAAACATATTGCATACAACCACTTAAAATAGAAAATAGTAAACCACCACAAGCAATTTGTGTTTATGGACTTAGTGTAGACTTGAACCCAATGGATACAAATGGTGACGGAGAAATTGATAATGAGATGGTGGTATTATGGGCAAGTGACTTTAATCAGGAGAGTTTCCAACCTTGTGGAAACGAAATAGTTGTAAGTTTCTCAGCAGACATAGAAGATACTAATCTGGAACTTGATTGCGACGACTTAGGAATCTATTATGTAGAACTTTGGGTAACAGACCTTAATACAGGATTGTATGCAATCTGTGAAACATTTGTAGATGTTCAAGATAATAATTCAGTTGATATATGTGATGGAATCCAAGATATGAGAGCAGATGTAAGTGGTGTCATCAAAACAGAAAATGATCTTGAAGTAGAGAACGTAGAGGTCAACTTGATGGGTAGTCCATTGCAGCCAGAAATGACCAACGAGTCAGGTGAATATGCATTTCCTAATATGCCAATTGGTGGTCAATATGAAGTAAATCCAAAAAAGAGTGATGATTATCTCAATGGTGTAACTACAATTGATATTGTCATGATACAGAGACATATTCTTGAAATGACTTTATTAGATAGTCCTTACAAATTGATTGCAGCGGATGTGAACTTATCAGAATCAATTTCAGCTTTGGATTTAATCCAATTAAGAAAATTAATATTAGGAATTTATGATGAATTACCAAGTGTTGATAGTTGGAAATTTATCGATTCAGAACATGAGTTTACGGATGATCAAAATCCATGGAATGTAAGTTTTAATGAAAATTATATAATTCCATCATTGGATTCAGATATGTTGATTGATTTTGTAGGTGTAAAGATGGGAGATGTTAATGGTTCAGTACAAATGAATCTGCAAAATGGAATGAACGTTGAAACTCGGTCTGGTAAGTTAAAGCTTAAGTATGACATTAAAGAGAACCAAGTTGGAAGTGAGATAGTCATTTACGGAAGTGAAGAAATTACGATGGTAGGAGCACAAATGGTTCTAGAGTTGGATGAAAGCTTTGAGATTGAAAAACTTATAGCAGGAGCATGGAAGCCATCAAATAGTCAATATAAGATACAGGGAAATAAATTGCTTCTTAGTTATGATATTGCGGAAGGTATGCAGATAGAAGCAGGAGAAGAGTTGTTTAGTATCGTGGGTATTGGTTCAGTAGGTGTTCCTAGGATCAGCGAGGAAAGATTGAATGCCGAAATTTATGATGAAAACTTAAAAGCAAGATTTGTAAGTCTTGATGCTAAGGAAGGTTTGTCATATGCAGTGAGTAATGCGAATCCGAATCCTTGGACCAATGAAACAAATATTGATATCATGGTAAAAGAAGCGCAAGAAGGCCAAATATTAATATACAATATTGCAGGTCAATTGATTAATACAAAAGAAGTCAGCTTGAATGCTGGAAATAATACTATTTCTCTTACACATCAGGACATAAATGAATACGGAACCATGTTGATAAAGATCCAAACGAAGTCTTTTGATCACAATCTTCGTGTCGTCCATATTAAATAGAGTAATACTATGCTAGGCCTTTATTGAGGTCTAGCATATTTTAATAGGTAAAACATTTGCAATGGAAAATCTCCTTAATCGAGTTGGAACAACTCTGATTCTAAGTATCGCTATGCTTTTTGTTGTAACATCAGCAAGCGCACAATTCTGTACGCACACAACACAGGATGTTGTGTGTAATGGAGAAGCTACAGGAATCATTACATTTACACCATCAGGTGGAACCGCCCCATATGATTATGAATGGTCTCACAATCCTGTAATCAATACAAACCAAGCTACTAACTTAAATGCTGGGACATATATGATTACCGTTTCCGATGCGGTTGGGAGTTCGGAAGTTTGTACTGTAGAGATTTTTGAACCAACACCCATTACGATAACAAATGTTGTAGAGGTTGATCCAATGTGTGGGTTAATGGATGGTAGTCTCGAAATAACAGCTGTGCCTCAATCAGGAGGATCACTTTCTGACCTAATGTATAGCATTGATGGAGGTGCAACATTCCAAACATCAAACCTATTTACAGGGTTAGGAGCAGGTGATTATTTAATCATAGTTGCTGACATAAATGGTTGTTTTATTATTGAAAGTAGACAATTGGTAGATGCCGATAGTGTCACGGTTGATGTAGTAAGTGCAATGTGTGATCCTGGTGGCACCATATCCATAGATATTACCGCTAATGGAGGAACACTACCATACACCTATCTTTGGTCCAATGGGGCAATTTCTGAAGACCTAATGGCTGTTCCGCCTGGTAATTATATGGTGACAGTCACAGACAGGGAAGGATGTTCAGCAGTTGGCGATTATACTGTTGATAATTGTTGTGACGCCTCTATGTTTTGTTCGGGAGTAGTTACCAATGTTACTTGTAATGGTGATGGTGATGGATCCATCAATGTATCGCCTGTAGGTGGTACTGCACCTTATATGTACACTTGGTCTCATGATGGGGCATTGACAAGCAATATTGCAAACAATCTTTCAGGTGGATTTTATAATGTTACTATTGCAGATGCACTAGGTTGTCAAACGGTTTGTGGTTTTGATGTTTTGGAAGCTACAGCCTTAACCATCGATAACGTTACTCCAGTCAATCCAATGTGTGGAGGAACGGATGGTTCGATAACGATTACAGCAACACCACCGTCGAATGTTACTTTGGCGGACTTGAGTTATAGCATTGATGGAGGAATGACTTCACAATCATCAAATACTTTTACAAATTTAGGAGCTGGAAGTTATGACATAGTGGTTTCAGATATTAATGGCTGCTTTGCAATGCAAACGATAAGTTTAATGGATGCAGGAGGAGTGTCAGTCAATTTAATGAACTCTTCTTGTATTTCAGGAACCATGGTAAGTATAACAGTGATGGCCTCTGGAGGCCTTGCACCTTATAGTTATGCTTGGACAGGTGAGCCAGGATTTACCAATCCTATGCCAAATGAAGTAAATGGTCCACAGGGTACATACTCAGTTACCGTTACAGACTCAAATGGATGTACGGCTGCAGGTTCTTATACACAAAATAATTGTTGTGATTCAGGAATGTTTTGTACATCAAATATTCAGAATGTAACTTGTAATGCAGGTACAAATGGTTCTATTGCAATTACTCCTAATGGTGGAACAGGTCCATATACTTATTCATGGTCCAATGATGCGGCAAATACAAGTAATTCAGATACTGATTTACCTGCTGGCTTTTACAATATTACCGTGACAGATGCTGGAGCTTGTTCTGCGGTATGCGGTATAGATATTCTTGAGCCCAGTCCAATAATTATAGATAATATCATTGAGCAAGATCCAAGTTGTGGTCTTGATAATGGTTCGATGATCATAAATGCGACACCAAAAACGGGCTCTGGATGCTCTGCTTTAGAGTATAGTGTAGATGGAGGAATGAATTATCAAATATCAAATACCTTTAATAATTTACCTTCAGGTGATTATTTAGTAGTAGTAAGAGATTGTGATAATTGTATGGCGATTGACAATCCTCAATTGATGAATACCGGTGGGCTTAATATTTCTTTTAATACCAATTGTGTTAACGGACTGGTTGATATAGATGTGACAGTTTCTGGAGGCTCAGGTCCATATTCCTATGCTTGGACAGGACCAAACGGATATAACTCAACATCTGAAGATGTCGTTGGTGGTGATCAAGGAACCTATAACTTAACTGCAACGGATAATGTTGGATGTTCTGGTTCTGTCATGATTACACAGAATATGTGCTGTGACTTGCAAGCTACTTGTCCGCCGAATATGAATAACATTAGTTGTGCTAACTTTCCAGCAATTCCCGCTGAGTTTTTAAATGCTGATTCTGATGGTGGCATGGATGCAATTATATTTGCAAATATGGGCGGTTCAATTTCTACCTTCCCAGCACCTTGTGGAGACGTTGTTATAACGGCCTCAGATTCGCCAAGTGGAACGGGTTGTGCAAATGATCCACTGGTTGTCCTTAGAAGTTTTACGATAACTGATGGTGTAACAACCATTCAATGTGGAATGACACTTGAAAGTATAGATAGCTCAGCTCCAAATATAAATAACCAAGCAAGCGATTTGATAGTAGATTGTCCTAGTGATCTTCAAGCTTCTTTTGATGCGTGGTTAAATGCTAATGGAGGAGCAAATGCAACAGATGATTGTGGAGGAGCAGTAACATGGACAAACGATTGGGTTGGAGGAGTTATAAATTTTGGAATTACTTATACAGTGATGTTTACAGTATCTGATGCATGTGGTAATTTCGATATTACAGCAGCTAGCTTTACTGGCTTAGATTGTAGTGGAAGTGGAGACATCAGTGGTGAAGTTTGGGAGGATCAAAATGGAGATGGTACCCAGGGTACCGGCGACGGACCTATAGACAATATTCCTGTAAGTTTGTTTACTGATGAAGGTGTATTGGTGTCCACGGATTTTACAGATAATTCTGGCGGTTATTTGTTTGAGGATATCCCATTTGGAAATTATATTGTGCATTTTGGGGTTCCAGATGAATACAGCTTCACATTGCCTAATGTTGGAGATGACAGTGTAGATAGTGATGTTGATAACGCCAATGGTTTGGGCACCACTTCATTGATAAATCACAATAGTGGAAACACCATCATTGATGCTGGAATCCACATATGTATACCTGTAGGAGAATTGGTTTGGTTTGATACCAATCAAAATGATCAGTGGGATCCTGAAGAAAATGGAATTAATGGAATGCAGGTAAGAGTTTGGAAGCAAGGGTTATCCACAGGATTTTTTGAGTATGATTATGTACATACAGGTCCAAAACCTGGAACTCCTTCAGATGATGGTTATTATAAATTTTGTTTGCCTCCAGGTACGTATTATTTAGAATTCATGATTCCTCCATTTGGTTTAGTGCCAGTAGTGCCAGGAGTAGGTGGATCTGCAAATGATAGTGATGTTACGGGTATGAATGGTCCGAATACGACAGATACCTTTACCATATTATCAGGCGAAGAATATTGTGATATTTCTGCTGGATATTACCCAATGGCGACAATCGGAAATACGGTATTTTTTGATAATAACAATAATGGATTGGCTGATACTGATGAATTTGGAATGGCAGATGTAATCATTGAATTATATGATGCAGTTTCGCATGAAATGATAGATAGTCAAACCACTGATTCTGAGGGTTCTTATGTCTTTGATTACTTAGGAAAAGATGATTATTATTTAAAGGTGGTACCACCGGATAATTATTTGGTGACCGTTGCTAATGTTGGAGATGATGAAGAGATGGATAGTGATGTAGATAATAGTAATGGATTAAATACAACCGCTATGTATTCTTTAACTCCAGGTATGGTATTAGAGAATGTGGATATAGGTCTTGTGGAAGGAACAGTTGTTGCTGTTGATTGGGTTAATGTGTTCGGAGAGAATAGAGGAGCATATAATTTAATCGAATGGATTGTTGCGTTTCAGAATAACACTTCTCACTTTGAAGTGGAACGTAGGGTTGAGGGAGAAAGTGCGTTTACTCCTCTTGAAAAAGTAATGGCAACTTCTTCAATATCATTACAAGAATATTATTTCGAAGATTATAATATTGAGGATATTGATTTGGCTTATTATAGAATTGTGGAGTATGATATAAATGGTTACGCATCATATTCTGAAGTTGTGGCTATTAACAATGGTACTGTTAGGGAGGCTAAAATTTCTATTGCGCCAAACCCATTTATCAATGAATTAACTATAGAAATAGATGTTCATAATGATGCTTCCGCAAATATTTCTTTCTGGGATATTAGTGGTAAAAAAATAGAAATTGAAGGATTCGCAGATGGGAATCTAAATGCTGGGATGAACCGTCTTAAATATGATTGGAGTTTAGTTCCACCAGGGGTTTATACAACCAAAGTGTTTGTAAATGGAGTAAAGACAATTAAGAAATTGATTAAAATAGAATAGGTTTATAGTATTAAAAACGAAAAGGAGATCAATTTTTTGGTCTCCTTTTTTATTTTTTGACGTCCTAACACCAACACCAATATCAAAATAATTGTCTTTCAACAATACCATTCTTTTCATTTGTTTGATTTTGAGTATAACCTCTTGTTACTCCAAGCAAAAAATTAAGGAAAGGCCTTTAAGCCCTGAAGCCAATATAGAAAAGTTAGATATAATTGGATATTTCGAAACGGGACCTGAAGATATCATATTAGAAATGAAAAAATCGGCACTAAATTTAAACTACAAATTAGATAAAGTTTCTCTCTCTCAATCATTTAACTTTTTATTAGATACAATCTTAAATAACAATCCTATTTATCTTGAAGATCAAAACATTGATTTAGATTTAATAAAAAAGGAAGACGCAACCATTGAGTTTCAAGATAAAAGTGTTTTGATCGACTTACCCTTACAGATTATAGCAAATAAGAAAACATTTTTACAAGATATCTTGGTTGACGGGGAATTACATTTGTCAGTTATCACAGATATTAACATCGATAAATACTGGAACCTTTTTACAAAAACTGATTTGATTGATTACTATTGGAAAGAAAAACCTCAAGTAAAAATTGGGTCAATTAATCTACCGATCGAAAAAATAATGAACTTAATTATAGATCGAACAAAAGCCAATGTTGTAGAAAATATTGATCTAGCAATCAAGGAAAAATTCGCTCTAAAATCTCAGGTTGTATCAATAATGGATATGTTTGAGCAGCCATTTGCTATTGATCAGGATGCAGGTATTGATCTCTATATTAATATAGATAGCTTTGCCATGAGTGGGACTTACAATTCTTTAGATTGGACCACAGGAATTATTTCAGTGGGAGGATATGGAGAGGTGAAAGGAAGAAAAGAGTACAGCTCAGCACCAAATGATTTGCCAATTTTTACTTGGATCGAACCTGATCAAAATAAAGATACAAGCCATCTTTATTTTAATATCGAAATTGAATTAAATAGAATTACAAATATTTTGACTGAGAAATTTACTGGTCAAAAATTTAGCGAAGCAGGGAAAGAGATAACAATTCAAAAAATTGAAATAAAAGGAATGGATGATAAACTGGGAGTAATAGCTGATGTAGAAGGCTCCTATAATGGCAAGATATTAATCAGTGCAAATCCAAGATTTGATCGTGAAATCAAGTCATTTGTTTCCGAAAATATTGAGATCAGTTTATTGACAAAAAATATTGTGCATAAAGCTTTAGGGTGGATGTTAAAAGGTCGAATTAAATCTGAGTTAGACAAATTGTTGAAAATATCTTTGGTAGATTTTATTGAACCTATACAGAATCAATTAGATCTTCAGGTTCAATCCATTAACAAGCAAGGCTTCATTGAATTGAAAGCTAACATAAAAGACTTGGATATTCTTGAATTTAGATTTTCTGAAACTAAAATTCACGGGACCATGCATGTACCTATTGAGCTGGAAATGATTGTTTCAGACTTTAATAAGTTATTCTAGATTATGTTCTCGAAACCATTAATCGCAACACATGTAATTTCTCCTCTTTTGTTCTGACACAAATGGAATAATAGCCATCTTCTAAATAGTCACAAGGAAATTCCAAAACATCAGGATGATCTTTTTTGAATATAGTTCGAGAGAGTTTTGAACCTGAGAGATTAAAAATTTCAATAATTCCTTGTAATCCACTTACCGCTTTCAAGTTAATTGAGAAATAGTCATTGGCCGGGTTGGGAAAAATTTTTATAGGTTCAATATTCGATTTCGATCTTACAGGGATTAGTTCAATAACTTTATTTGCTTGGGTAACAAATGATTGTTTATAACCTCGATCGATCTTTATTTGGTCAATAAATAATTGATCTTGATTGCTGGATCCATTATTTCTAATTCGGAAAACGGTTTTTTCTGAAAAGGGGTAGCTTACCTCAATGATTTCTGTTTCACGTTCTTCGTTTTTAAAATCTTGAAAGGCAATCCATTCTTGGTAGATTTCAAAACTATTGCCACCATCGACTGATATTTCGAAGAAAAAATTTTCGTCTTCTGCAAATCCTTGAGTATAGAAGCTAAACCCAAAAGTAATTTCTTCTTCGCCACTGAGATCAATATTGTTTGAGAAAAGTGATGACCCTTGTTGCTTATTATCTTTTAATCTAACACTAAATGCGCCTGAACTTGCATGTTCAGAAACAATGTCACAATCTGTGCCCCCATCATTCCAATTTCCAAACCCAAACTCAAAGGAGTCCTCTGTGATTTGTTGATTTACCTCAGGCTGTTGAGCAATGATTGGAATTGATAATAATAAAGCTAATATGGTAAAGTTTGCCTTCATTAAATTTACTATTTGTATATCTGAAGGGTAAGTTGAAAAGTAATGCAAAATTACTAATACTAAATCTCTAGCGCTAATTATTGATTCATCAAAGCTTTATAATGACCACTGTTTGGCATCTAAGAATAACATTGTAACGACTCAATTGTTAAAAAGTCATTTATTGTACAATTTTTGAAGCTTTGCACTAATTTTTCAGATGCAAATTGTTAGCTTGTTGTCAAATTATTTGCAAATCTAGATGGAGCTGTATTTAAAAAGGGGCATTGAAAATTTAAAATTTGGAATGACTGACTTTCAATGTCGGGAGATTCTCGGAATGCCCGATCGAGAAGTTGTAGATAGTGATAATGAGGATATTAATATTATTGAATATTTTGATTTAAAGCTAAGATTATCTTTTTATTTGGATGAGAACAATAGATTTGGATATTTGCGATGTGCAAATCCGGAACTTAGTTTTTCAGGCCACAAACTTATTGATGCCAAAATTCAGTTTGTCAAAGATGTCATCTTCGGTGAAGAAGAAATGAACTGGGAAATTGAAGAATATGACTTTTTCCATACTCACTTTAATAAGAAAAATTGGTTGACTCTACATGTAGAATATGGTGTAGTTACTGAAGTTGAATTGGGTGTTCCATTGATTAATGACAATCATGTTTGGCCACTCTAGGTAAACTTTGTTTATATTCTTCTCTTTGGAATGAAAATGTTTTTTATCTAAAATAAAAATATATCTTCCATAGAATAAATTATTGCTACCTTATATTCAGTAATTAAATTCATTGCATAAATTCATTTAGTAAAACCTGCATAGCTTGTCCATATATTTAACTTACGTTTCTAAATCAGATTTTGAATTAATTTCTATCTTGGAAGATCCTGAGGATTATACCAGTGAAGCAATTGAAATTATCGAAGAAATATTTGAAGATCGAAATATAGATCAAGAGAAATTATCTGAAATTGTTTTGGAAGTAAATCAAAGAAAAGCAAAGGAAATAATTCAAAATTTAGATCCTTTAAATGATGAATTGGAATTTCATCAAAGTAAATTTTTAGATTCTGAAAAGGTTAAGCAAATATACATTCAAGCACTAAAAGATCACATGAGTCGAAAAGATAGTTTCAAATTTAATGTTTGGTTATACGCCTTAGGAGGCTAGGTCATTTTTTATTTCTTTCAATAAATGCCTTAGCTCTAGCAGTTGAGGACTTCATATATTCTTGAAATTTGGTCAATTCTTCCTGCTTCCCTTCTTTGTTTAATATGCCAATGACATCATCATAGAATCCTGTTACATTATAGCTACCTTTTTTACCAACCTTTGATTTATAATAGGATGACATGTCTCCAGCTTCTTGGGCTTTATAAAATGCTTCACGGTCTGTTTCATATAACTGAACCAAAGAATCAATTTTAGGATTATCGAAATCTGGAATATTAACTCCAATATAATTTGTTGAAGATTGTGTGCTATTTGCGCAAGCTAAAAAAAATAATAATAGAACTATTAAATAGTGTTTCATACTCCTAACTTAAGAAATAATAAACACAGGCTAACCCCACACCACCTAAAACAATGGTATATGGAAAGGCCATTTTAACCATTTTACCATAACTTAAATTGATCAATGGAGCTAGGGCAGAGGTCAATAAAAATAAAAAAGCTGCTTGCCCATTCGGAGTTGCAACACTTGGAAGATTTGTACCTGTATTGATTGCTATCCCAAGCTTTTCAAATTGTTCTCTTGTAATTTCGCCGGCTTCAAATGCAGATTGAATTTCACCAATATATACGGTGGCGACAAATACATTGTCGCTGATCATTGACAAAATTCCATTGGCTAGATAAAACATAGGTGGTTGTTGAGAGGCATCAAGACTTAAAGCCCAATTTATAATAGGCTCAAACAAGTGCTGATCATGTATCATCGCAACAATGACGAAGAAAACAACCAATAAAGCTGTAAATGGCAAAGCCTCCTCGAAAGCCTTCCCTAAATGATGCTCATCTATTATACCCATAAATGCAGTCTGTAGTATGATCAAAGCCAAACCAATAAAACCAACTGGAGCCAGGTGCAATGCAAGACCAATAATAAGCAGAACGCCACAAACAGCCTGAACTATTAGCCCTGCTTTTTGCTTTGGAGTTCTGTTTCGATCTGTCTCCTCAGTATAATTTTCTATGATATTTCTTGCTACTTCTGGTAATTCTGCCCCATATCCAAATAATTTAAATTTTTCTAAAAGCAAGGTAGTGGCTACCCCGAAAACAAAAACAGGCAATGTTATTGGCGCCATTTGTAAAAAGAATTCTACAAATTCCCAACCCAATCGTTTTCCTATCAATAAATTTTGTGGCTCACCAACAATGGTCATCACTCCTCCTAATGCTGTTCCAACTACACCATGCATGATAAGAGACCGTAAAAAACTTCTAAATTGTTCTAAGGTTTCACCACTCAACTCTTTTCTATCCAGTACTCCACTTTGATCATAATCAGATTCTCCTGAATGAATTTTATGATAAACGCCATAAAAACCTACCGCAACGCTGATTAAAACAGCAGTTACTGTTAAGGCATCAAGGAAGGCTGAAAGTACAGCTGCAAGTATAACAAATAGGCTAGAAAGAATCATTTTAGATTTGATCTTGGTAAACACCTTTGAAAAGATGTACATGATCAATGGTTTCATAAAATAAATTCCTGCAACCATGAAAACCAAGAGTAGTATTACTTCTAAATTGGCTTCGACTTCATGATATGCATGTTCTGCAGTGGTAAGATTTAATACAATTGCTTGAATGGCTAGAAGACCTCCTGATTGTAGTGGATAGCATTTGAGAGCCATTGCTAAGGTGAAAATAAATTCACCGATAAATAACCATGCCGTTATTGTTTTCCCAAAAACAAAAAGTGAAAAAACATTAAATATTAAAAATCCGATCATTGTAAGCTTAAACCATCTCGGACTGTTTCCTAAAAAATTATTGAACATGTTTATTATTTTAAAATGGCTTGGATGATTCCTAACCCTATGATATACAAAATCAGGCCTCAAATTTAATTTAATTTGTCTATTTATTGCCTAAAAAGGGTTAAAGTTTAGCTTTTGAAAATGGAGGCAATGTTTAGTATATTTTGATTTTGTATCAATTTATTTCAACGAATGGATGTATCATCTATCAAAGATGAATGATTATCATCACTAGGATTGCAAATGTTAGATGTTGCACTGAAAGTATTGGTTAAGCTGGGTAGCCAATGTTTTCCATACTAATAAAAAGAAAGTTATAACTTAACAGTTTTGCCATAAGGGATATTTGGATTCTTCAAGGCAGAGGAATCGATTATTTTATAATCTTTTGTTTTTTCCAATTGACTTAAAGCGTCTAACATTTCCTTTGGTGGCAATGCCAGTTTTCTGGCCTTGATGTCCAACCAAACAAAAGTAAGATCTAAGTAGCATGATAATTCACCTTTAGAATTATAAAGGTGCTGTGCAAATTGCATATACTTTCCATCTTCGGAATTACCTTTTAGAAATAAGTCGATGTATACTTCCTGATCTGCTCTAACTTCTTGAATGTAGTATAGGTGTTCATGGATAATCATTGGGCCAATTCCCAGCTTTTTGAATTCAGCCATTCCAAAACCCATTTTTGCCAGCATAGACAGACGGTATTGAATAAACATGTCATTGTAAGCGGTGTTTTTGATGTGCATATTTGCATCAATATCACTCCATCTAAATTTAAATTTCTCTAAAGTCATAACTATCTTAATGCGGAAACTTTGTCTCCAGTTTTTGAAACCCAAAATGGATGCCAAACAAGTATTACTTGCTCAACCTTTACATCAGTCCTTCTTGGTTTTATTTCTATCTCTGAAATATTACTTGTTATTTCATCCCATTTTTCAGTAAGGGCCTCCATTTTCTCTTGATGCATATCTTCTAGTTCTCTATAATCTAGTTGCAAAGCTTCCATATCTTCTTCCACTTCTTCAAGCTTCTGTTTAGCCTTTCTTTTCATTCGACTCTTGGTGGCGGTAGAACTGAAAGATCGCGATCTTCGCTTTACAAAAACAGAAAATATAGTCTCTGCCATACCAATCATTTCTGCATTCCTTCTATCTCGAACTTCTTGTTCAGCCTCCTCTATATCTTGTTCTTCCTTTCTTATTTTATCAGCGATTCGATCGTATTTTTTATCAAAGCTTTCATTTAGTTTGTCCATTTCATCATCCCTTAATTCTCTTGCAGCCAATTGGACTCTCAATTTAAAGGCTTCTAAGGACTCGCCACCATTTTGAAATAATTCCAATTTGTCATGTTCTTGAATAGTATGTACTTGACTTTGATAAAGCCAATCAGAAAAATCTTTTTTGACTTTATCAAGCTCTTTTGCAGTATTTAGACTTCCAGGTATAGAATCAAAAGAAACAGGAATGTTATCAGGATGATCTGGTTCGGAATTTAAAGCTTTTTCCCAATTTTTAATTTTTCTACTTTGGGTCCATTCTGTTCTCCCAAAATCATCTGGAGCTTCAGATAGCATTGAAATATTTTTTACGATATCAACAGATCTTTTCTGATTATAAAATCGAACCTTGGCAGAAGTAAGTGTCATGGGTATGTACTTTAACTCATAGCCACTCGATAAATCTATCTCAGTTCCTGCTTCAGAGGCTGATTTCCAAACACCAAAAAATCTTTGCTGAATTTTTGGATCAATAGAAGGAGGGAAGGCCTTTTCTGGTTTTGTTAAATCTATGTCTTGGTCTTCGAAAATGGAAGACTCGGTTTTTCTCTTTGCTCTTTTATCTGCCATCAATTCTTTGACTTGAGGCCTTGTCAAAGGACCTCTTAAATATGACATTGCCCATCTTGTGTGATAGACTACCGGTGCTCCATCATGAACATTGTGCATCAGAAATACACGTGAACTTAGGGAAGAAATAATTTTACTATAATCTACTTTTATATCATTTCCTGCTTCAGCAATTGCTCCCGATAATCCATCAAGAACTCTTTTTTTATCTCTTTCTGTTTGCAATTTGCCAATAAACCAAGTGCCTGCATTTGAAAGACCTTTATAATCTATATCGACTGGATTTTGTGTGACTAAAACAGCACCTACACCATAAGCTCTAGCTTGCTTCAAGATGGTCAGTAATGGTTTTTTGGAAGGCGGTTCTGCTGTCGGAGGGAAGTACCCAAAAATCTCATCAAAATAAAGCATACTTCTTAATGAAGTTGTGCCAGATTGCGAACGCATCCAAGTAATCAAACTATTAAGTAGTAAGGTGACAAAAAACATCCTTTCGCTTTCAGATAAATGTGCGATGTAAAAAATGCTATGCCTTGGTTTGCCTTCAGGTGTGAAATAAATTTTGTCAATTTCTAATGCTTCTCCTTGAAGCCAATATTGAAACTGAGGGGAGGCGACCAAGGTGTTAAACTCCATGGCCAGATCAAATCGGTCTTTTTGTGGAAAGAAAGTTTCGATATCAAAAACGCCTAGTTGTGAGAAAGGTGGATTTTGAATCCCTTGAATCATCTTTGTGAGATCAAGATCTTCTCCTTTTTTCCAATAATGCTCAAATAAATTTGCCAATAGAATTCCTTCTCTACTTCTTACCGGGTCTTCTTTGCTTTGAATCATTCCCATTAAAGCTGCCACCATACCCTGAATTCTTTCTCGCAACATTTCAGAATCGCTTTCAAAATCAATTCCTGGAAACGCGAATGATCCCATGATATTAATTGGGACACCTGAATCTGATCCTGGTGTAAAAATGGTATAGTCAACAGCATTTTTCAACATGGAAATTCTTTCAGCACTTTGTCCCCAACTTGCCAACCCATCTTTCCATTTCTTAGCTGTTGCTTTTGCATAATCAGCAGGAGACATTCCTTTTCTGCCAGCATCGTCTGGATTGATCCATTTTTGAAAATCTTTGATTTTTAATCCATCAAATTGTAGACACAAATTGGTCATATCGCCTTTAGGATCTATGATAATTGCTGGCACCTTATCAATGGCGGCCTCTTCTAGCAGGCCGATACAAAGTCCTGTTTTCCCACTGCCTGTCATCCCAACACATACTGCATGAGTTGTAAGATCTCGTGAATCATAATTGATTGACTCTGTGCTTATTTCTTTTGTGCTTTGATCGAATTTAGCACCTAAATAAAATGAGCCTAATTTTTCTGGAGGCAATTGTACCATGGTTCCTAAACTTTTATTCTTAAATATTACGATTTTCTAACATGCAAAACTAATAAATTTAAAGACAGCGGTAATTGGTATATATCTGTAATTTTGCATCATCAAAATGTAGAGTTTATGAAAATTAGTGGTTTTTCAATGGTTAAAAATGCGGATAAGCTTTATTATCCAATAAAAGCTGCTATTGAGTCAATTTTGCCAATTGTTGATGAATTTGTAGTTGCATTGGGCGATTGTGATGAAGATGATAATACTGAACTAGAAATTCGAAAAATTAATTCTGACAAGATTAAAATTATCCATACCAAATGGGATATTAATAAATACCCAGATGGGACAGAAAATGCTCATCAAACAGACATTGCAAAGGAAGCTTGTTCAGGTGATTGGTTGTTCTACCTGCAAGCTGATGAGGTGATACATGAGAGATATTTGTCAGTAATAAAAGAGCGGTGTAGATCTTTATTGAAAGACATGGATGTTGAAGCTCTTTTATTTAAATATATTCATTTTTGGGCAGATTATAATCATTATCATGTGAGTCATGGATGGTATCCACGTGAGATACGGATAATCAGGAATGATCCTGATATTCACTCATGGGAATCAGCACAGTCATTTCGACGTATACCTAATTTTGACCATATCAATTATCGCCAACAAGAAAATACTTATAAACTTAAAGCAGCTCTTGTTAATGCATATGTCTATCATTATGGGTGGGTAAGACCACCGAATTTTATGCAAAAGAAGAGAAGGGCCCTGGATACCATCCACAAAGGAGAGGCCAAAGTCAATGAATTATATTCAACACAGAAAGAGGAATTTGATTATGGTCCATTGTCACTAACCAATAGATTCGAAGGAACTCATCCTAAAGTAATGAAGCAATGGATTGAGAAATTTTATTGGGGTGATCAATTGTATGAAAAAGGACCAATCCCTAAAAATCGACCTAGATACAAACACGAGAAATTGAAATATAGAATGATAAGTTTTTTTGAACAAAACATCTTTGGTGGAAAGCATATTGGAGGCTTTAAAAACTATAATCTCTTGAATAAATAATAGAATTTAATTCGATTATGAAGAGTTTTCAGTTTTATTATAAATTGGTTGGAAGGGTTTTTTGATATGCTGATTTTTCAAAGACAATTTTGTCAAACTTTAATATTGTAGTTCAAAACAAAAACTACATCCATAAAGAGTATATTGGGTGAGTATTCGTTAGGAATCGATTTAGGTAATGAAAAAAATCAAGACTTACATTATTGTTTTTTGGGCATTCCAATTTTGTAATTTAATAATTGCTCAAAATCAACCAATTAATTTTGGTCATCTCACTATAGAGGATGGTTTGTCTCATAATACTATTTCAAAAATCACACAGGATACAAAAGGTTTTATGTGGTTTACTACATACGACGGGTTAAATAGATATGATGGGAAGAATTTTGAAGTTTTTAGACATGAACCTAAAGATACTAGTTCATTAAGTGGTAATAGTATCTGGGGCTTAGAAGCAAGTAGAGATGGATCAATCTGGATAGGAGCTTCCAATGCACTGAATAGGTATGATTATGAATCAAATAATTTTCAAAGAATTCAACTTGCGGAAAATCCGAATGATTCATATTCTATAAGAGATATCAAAGAGGATGCAAAAGGAAATATTTGGGTTGCAACATTAGGCAATGGATTGTTCAAAGTTTCTCGGTCAAAAACTCAATCAGTAGAAAAATCAACCATTGAATTTGATGTAGAGAATTTCCTACATGATCCAAAAAATGAGAATGGACTTCCAAGTAATTCAATAGCATATATTGCTTTGGACCCAATCCATGATCATATAATTTGGCTTTCTTGCTTTAATCATATCATTAGATTAGATACCAATACAGGCATTATGAAAAATGTATTGGATTTTGATAAGCTTGGTTATGATGCAAATGGTGCAACATTCACTCAGCTTGTGGCTACAGAGAATAATACACTTTGGATTGGAACGGGAATGTTGGGTTTATTGAAATATAATTTGGAGACCAATAGTGTAAAGTTATTTCTGCAAGATGAAAGTGATCCAAATAGCATCGCTGAAAATCGTATTGATGGTTTACTAATGGATCATAAAGGGAATTTATGGATCTCAATTTTCGGAAGAGGTATTTCGATTTTAGTTGATGAGGAAAGGGGGTTTTTTAAAAATTATAGTTATGATCCAGAGGACCCAATGAGCCTAAGTATAAACAATGTTTTAGGTTTTTTTTTAGATGACTTGAATAATATATGGATATCAACGAATGGAGGAGGTATTAATTATCATAATACAAACCAATTCAGCTTTCAAGCTTTAAGATCTATTGTTAATGATAAAAATTCTTTGTGCTCAAATCAACTTCGTTTAGTTTTTGAAGACAATCAGGGAAACTCTTGGACTAGTTCTTCAGTAAATGGAATTAATATTTTTAAACTTGACACGGTTGACTACAATATTGTTGAGAATAGACACATAAAAAGAAGTCCAGATGGAATGATTGAAGATTTGTCATCTCATAGTATTTGTCAAATTAATGATGGCTCGATTTTGCTTGGTAGAAGGACTTCAGGAGTAATTGTATATGATCTTAAAAAAAATGAATTTAGAACATATTTACAGGAATCAAATGATTTAAAAGAAATTCAAAATACAATTGTTTTTTCTATTCTTGAACAAACCAATAACGACTTATTATTCGGTACCAGGAATGGACTTTATATGTACAATTATCAAAAGAGAGAAGTATCCTTAATTTACCATATAGACAATGATAAAGACTTTACGATAAATTATCTCTACGAAGATACAGAAGGGAAAATTTATATGTGTACGCCATATCATGGGTTACATATTTACAATCCAACTGATGATTCTGTAGTTATCCGGACTCCACAAGCTGATAGTAAAAGGTCAATTGGATCCACCCATATACTATCTTTTCACGCTTCCAGCGAAGAGTGTTATTGGTTCGGAACATGGGGTGGTGGGTTGTCCAAATATAATCCCCAGCAAGATACATTTTATACCTTTGATAAATCTGATGGTTTGATAAATAATACCATCTATAGTATACAAGAGGATGAATTTCAAAATATTTGGCTAAGTACCAATAAGGGCCTGATAATGTTTGATCAAAAAAATAATGCTTTTAAAAATTTTGATCTTAAATGTAATATTCAAGGTGAGGAGTATAATAGTAGAGTTGGTTTTACCAATAAAGATGGCTTAATTTATTTTGGTGGAATGAATGGATTAAATGTTTTTGATCCCAGGGATGTTTTTTTCGACACCATTTCTCCAAAGTTGTTTTGGACCGAATTGGTTAGGCATCAAAATTATAATGGCGAGAATATTATTATAGAAGAAAAAAGAATCTTTAACACGAAAGAAATCACTTTATACCACAAAGATAAAATTGTGAGATTTGGGTTTTCGGCATTGAAAATACCCGAGTTGTTAAATTACAAATATGAATATATTCTTGAAGGATTTAATTCCAATTGGATTGATCTAAAGACGCAATCCAGTATCACTTTTACGAATCTAAGCCAAGGAGAATATAATTTAAGAATAAAACTTAGCAGTATCAACAATGATTGGAAAGATCAAGAAATGGAAATCTCTTTAAGAGTATTACCACCTTGGTGGAAAACTTGGTGGGCGTATATGATTTATACTTTTGCTATTTTCTTTCTTTTATTTGCTGTTTATAATTATCGTATATCCCAATTGGTAAAATATCAAACCTTGAGGACGAAAATATCAAGTAATCTGCATGATGATGTTGGAACAATTTTGACTACCGTTGCTATGCAATCAGAAATTTTAGGCATTGACGCACCTGAAGAAAAGTTAAGTCGATATGAAAATTTAAGTGCTTTAAGTAGAGAAGCATTGGCAAGAATGAGAGATACAGTATGGGCTATAGATTCACGAAAAGATAATGTTGATAGTCTAATTGATCGAATGGAAGATTTTCTTTTAGATATTATCGTTGATGATAGAATTGAAGTTAGCTTTAACCACAGCGAATCTCGAAATTCCAAACTTGCACCAGATGTAAGACAAAATCTATATTTAATATTTAAAGAGGCTATCACCAATATTGTGAAATATAGCAACGGTGATCTCATAATCATAGACCTAAAACTTAGTAAAGGAGATATTTCATTGACTATCCAGGATAATGGGATTGTTGATTCAAGTAAATTGAGAACATCAGGAACTGGGATTAGTAATATGAAAATGCGATCTGAACAAATCGGGTTGAAATTTTCAATAGATACATCAGAAGGATTTAAGGTAATCATTAAATAAGCACTGTCTTTCTGCCTTTGAATTTAACTTGATATTTTTTTATTTTCTTTGGTATCCTTCGAAGTATAGATGCTTTTCTTAGTTATATTTGGAATTATAATCTACTTAAATTGTAAATGGGAAAAATTATCTCTGAATATCTCCAAAGTGTAAATAAGCAATTTCAATACTACAAATTACTGGGCGAAAAAACATTCTCCCAATTATCAGATGATCAGCTTTTTCATAAAGCAAGTGAAGAAAGTAATTCTATAGCAATCATTGTTAATCACCTGTCGGGAAATATGTTGTCGAGGTGGACTAATTTTTTATCGGAAGATGGAGAAAAATCTTGGCGTAAAAGAGATAAAGAATTTGAAGACCTAATCAAAACAAGAAATGAATTAAGGCACACCTGGGAGATGGGATGGAATTGCTTGTTCGATGCTATGGATTCTATAGATGAAAATAACTTTGATCAAGAAATTTATATTCGGAATCAAGGACATACAATAACAGAAGCAATTAATCGCCAACTTGCACATTATGCTTACCATGTTGGGCAAATAGTATTTATTGGCCAAATGATAAAGAAAGGGGATTGGCAAAGCCTTTCAATTCCCAAAGGAAATTCAAGGATATACAATCAAGAAAAATTTTCGAAAGCAAAGCATAAAGCACACTTTACAGACGAATATTTGAAAGATGAACAAAAATAATATTTACCTCATTTTATTTTTGCTATCCATTTTTGCATGCAAACAAGAAACATCAAGCTCAAGCGAAAATGAAATTGAAGCAAAAATTGAAAAAATAATTAAAGAGAATAAATTATTAAAGATTCAAAATGATCGATTGTTAAAGGTGAACAATGCACAATTATCACACCTTGTATTTTTTGATATTAAAGAAGATATTTCAACTGCTCAACTCGAGTTTATTACGGAAGAATTCAATAAGTTAGGTCAAATAGATGGGGTGCAAAATTTTCATCTAGGAGAATTTGAGGATATTGGAGATAATCGTGCCCTGACCAATCGCGAAATGATAATAAGTATGCGATTTTTAAACTTTGATGACTTTTATAGTTATCAAAAAGATGAAAAACATTTTGCTATCAAAAAAGCGGTCGCTCCTTACTTAGACCAACTACCTTTGAGCTATGATTATATGATTAAGAAATGAGGAGGATATTTTTTTATATGATCATTGTATTATTTTTTAGTGGATGTGGCGGGAATACTAAATCAAAAAAACCAAATATTTTATTGATCATCGCTGATGATCTTGGCTATACAGATTTAGGTTGTTTTGGATCGGAAATTCGTACTCCTAATATTGATTCTTTAGCCCATCAAGGGAGTTTGTTTACCAACTTTCACACAGGTGCCATGTGCGCACCTTCTCGATCGACATTGTTTACAGGACAAGATCATCATCTTGCAGGTTGGGGTCGCCAACGAGATGTTCGTGGTACCTTTTATGAAGGAAAGTGGGGATATGAAAACGAATTGCAAGATCGTGTTTTAGCCTTTCCAAAATTACTGCAAAAAAAAGATTATACTACTTGCTATGCTGGGAAATGGCACATCGGTAATACGCCCAAAACTTATCCTATTGCCCATGGTTTTGACGAGAGTTTCGCTTTGATTCAAGGTGCTGCCAATCATTGGAATGATATCGGTTTAGGTTTAAGTGAAGCAGATGGTTATGTTTCAAAATATGTTCAGAATGGAGACCAAGTCTCTTGGCCTTCCGGCAAATATTCTACCAATGTTTACACAGATTTTATTCTCAATTTTTTAGAAAGTAAGGATCAAAACAAAGCATTTTTTGCTGTTGCTTCTTATACCGCTCCTCATTGGCCATTACAGCCTCCCAAAGAATATAAAGACAAGTATAAATCAGTCTATGATGAAGGATACCTTACATTGAGAGAAAAAAGATTTGAGTCCTTAAAAAAGCTTAATTATATCCCTAGAAACACAAAACTTACAGAGGGTTTAAGTCATATTCCGGATTGGAACCTTCTGAGCAAAGAACAACAAGTCAAGGAATCTAGGAAGATGGAATTATATGCAGCGATGTTGGAACATCTAGATCATGACATAGGAAGACTATTGGATGGCGTTAATAAAATTGGCGAGTTAGAAAATACCATAGTTATTTTTCTTTCAGATAACGGAGCAGACTTTCTAGACTTTTATAATCATCCAATTGGAACATTCTTGAGGGAAAACTACAATAATGATTTGGAAAACATGGGCGACAAGACTTCTTTTGTTTCATATGGACCGCAATGGGCACAAGCTAGCATGTCTCCATATAGTTATTACAAAGGTTATCTTGCTGAGGGTGGAGTACGAGCACCATTGATTGTTTCAGGACCTGGGATAAACCGTGGGGTGAACAACAATTATATTCATATCCAAGATTTGGCGCCTAGTATATTAGAACTTACAGGAATAATTTACCCAAATGAGTATGAAGGAAAAAGTTATCCCCCAATGATCGGGAAATCATTTGCGGAAGCATTATTAGGATCAAATAGTGAAACACATCCTGCTCATGAATTTATAATTGATGAATTTCAAGGAATGGCAAGTGTTGTGCAGGGAGATTTTAAATTATTAAATACAGAAGATCCATCAGATAATAATAGATTCAGACTCTATAATTTAAAAAACGATCCGGGAGAGAAAATAAATATTAGAGAAAACCATAGTCAACAAGTTAGGTTAATGCTTAATGCTTGGGAAAGTTACAAAGAGAAATACCAAGTCGTCTATCCTAATGATGCAAAGGACTTAAATCCATACAAAGAGGAAGAATAGAATTAGCGAGCGAAAAGAAGCTCATATCGTCTTTGATCGTTAATTTAGAGGCATGTTAGAAATCATCAAGGAATTGCAACTTGCGATTGGTAAGGAGAAAGTTTTGCTAGGAGAAGATGTAAGTGACCGATATTATCATATCTGGCATATGAATGATGGGTTAAAAGCAAAAGCAGTAACCTTACCCCAATCCACTCACGAAGTTTCTTCGATTTGCAAAATTTGCACTAAGCACAATCAAGAAGTTATTGTTTTTGGAGGTCTGACCAACTTGGTTGGATCTACGGAAACGAAGGGTCATGAGATTATCATCAGTATGGAACGAATGAATAAAATTGAGGAAGTAGACCCATTGAGTAGGACCATGACTGTCCAATCTGGAGTGATCCTTGAAAACATTCAATCGCTTGCAAAAGACCATGAATTGTTGTTTCCACTTAATTTTGGTGCCAAAGGCTCTGCGCAAATTGGTGGTTGTATTTCAACCAATGCAGGTGGCTTGCGTGTTTTGAAATACGGGATGACAAGATCTTTGGTGCTTGGTCTTGAGATAGTGTTGATGGATGGTACAATACTGAGCTCTTTGAAAAAAATCGTCAAAGACAATTCAGCATATGACATTAAGCAGATGTTTGTAGGCAGTGAAGGAACTTTGGGAATTGTTACCAAAGCTGTGCTAAAGTTAATCGAAGCACCCAAAAGTAGAAATAGTGCCTTTTTGGCTTTCAATGACTATGAAAAGCTCGTAAAGTTCCTAAAGTTTTTGGACAAAGAATTGGCAGGAGCCTTATCTGGATTTGAAGTAATTTGGCGTAATTCATATGAAGTAATGACCGGCACTGGAGCTAACCACAAAGCACCAATACCCCACGGTTTTAAATATTATGTTTTAGTTGAATCATTGGGCGCAGACCAAAAAAGAGACAGAGAAAAATTACAAGAAATTATTGAAAAAGCCATATTGGATGAACTTGCGGAGGATGCAGTTATGGCATTTACAGATTCTGATCTAAACTGGTTCTGGGCCATTCGTGAAGATGTGAAAATAATGGCGGACCAAGGAAACTATGATCAACATTTTGATGTTAGTGCGCCAATCAATGCATTGGGACAATATGTAGATGAGGTGGAAGCTCAAATTAATGCTTTGGATGAAGTTGTAGCAGCCTTTCCATTTGGTCATCTTGCAGATGGGAATATTCATTTTATTGTGGCAAAAAATAATCAATCAAATGAGTTAAAAGATAAAATCAATGATTTGGTTTACAAACCTTTGACAAGCTTAGGAGGTTCTGTTTCTGCAGAACATGGAATTGGTGTTCACAAAAAGAAATATTTAGCTCTTTGTAGAAACGAAACAGAGATCACATTGATGAAGACATTGAAAAAAACCTTAGACCCAAAAGGACTTCTTAATCCGGGTAAAGTATTGGATCTTGAATAGGTTGATATTTGTTTTATTACTTACCCTGGTAATATCATCTTGTAAAGATGAGGCATTGCACCAAGTTTCAACCTTTGAGTTTCGAGAATTTGTAAAGGCAACAGGATATATCACTGATGCAGAAAAATTTGACTGGACCATTGTTCAGATCGATATATTAAATTTTGAAATCTTGTATGGGGTTAATTGGAGATGTCCAACTGGAAGATATCTAGCTCAAGATTCAGATCCAGTCACTCAAGTGAGTTATCGTGATGCATTGGCTTTTGCAAATTGGAAAGGAGCCAATTTGCCAACATACTCTAGTTATTGGGACTACGTAAAAAATGATACCAGAGCTATTAACACAGCCAGCAACAGCATATTGCCCAATGGTCAAGTTAACATAATTGGTAATGTGTGGGAAATTACAATTCCAGATGCGTTTGGAAATATCCGATTGGCAGGAGGGTCGTATTTGTGCGATAAAAATACTTGCAACGGCACCGATCCAAATCGTGAATTATTTGTGGATCAATTTACAGGAAATAGTCACATAGGCTTTGCTATTATCTATTGAAAGATATTCAATAGATTTAATGCCGCTTAAAAAAAGATCTTAATCAGATCAAATGAAAGGATTTTGAAAATTAGAATGAAATTTTCAGACCTCCTACAATGTGATCTGTATCACCTCTTTCGAAAGCTCGACTTTCTGTATGTAGCAAGCTCTTAGTTCCACTTATTTCGAAGTCAACAAGTTTAGATATTCTGTAACCTATTGCTAGGGAAGTATACCCACCCCAATGGTATCTAATGTCTTCAATAGTGTTAAGAGATTTGTATGCAAGTTCGTTTGAATAACTGTTTTGCATAATATTAAATCCTCCACTTATATTGGAATAAAATCTTTCACCGAGGTTTAATTGATATACAAGTCCTGCAGCATATCTAAATTGACGTGAATTTTGGATCAACGCTTCCACATTTTCTCTTCCTCCCTGTTCGGTACTAGGTTTATTTCTGGATGGTGTTTCAACAGGTGTTTCTCCAAAGTTTAAGAAACCAAATTTGTCTTCAGCTGCATAAATAAATTCTAAACCAACTGCACTGTTATTGCCAATTCTATAAAGCCATTCAGATTTTAATGAAGCTACTTTTGTATCTCTACTTGGGTTTATACCAGAGCTTAAAGACAAAGCCAAAATCCAATTTGTTGATTTTTTGTATTTGCCACTTAATCTAGGAAGGTATGTAGTAGAAAGACCATTGCTTTGAAGGCTTGATTGACCAACTTGACTTAAAAATTCTTGATTGATTTTTTCTCGAACAACAACATTATCATTGGATAAAGTAAGTCCTTCCGAATTAATGAATATTTCATTATCTTTTTTTACTTCTGATCCAATCTTCTTATTCGAATCCAATGCTTGTTGATCAGCGATACCATTGCTAACGAAGTGCTTATCAGAAGATTTTATTTTTTTTCTTTCGGGCAGTATTCTATTTAAAACCTTATGCAAAGGCTTTATCTCAGTTGTGTTTTCAAAACTTTTATAAAATTTGGCCAGTGCCACATTTGGTGATGTAGAGTCGGTATCTATAGATACGTTGGCGTTTTTATCTTCAATTTGAGTTCCAAACAAAAACCCTAATCCAAATGCAATACAGACAAACAAGGAGACCAAAACGTAATTGTTGCTTTTTGATTGTGAAGGCATTTCTTCATTAAGAAGTGACTCCATGGCTTTCCAGCCCTCGTTCATCAAATCCTTCTTATCGTACTTCATATATATAACTCGGCTTTAAAGTTCTCTTGTAATTTTTTTCTTGCCTCTGCTAAATACCATTTGCTTGTATTGGCATTTATATTCAAGGCTTCTCCAATTTCCTGATGTTTATAACCTTCAATGGCATACATGTAAAAAACCCTATGGTATTTTTCAGGTAAAGTGTTGACCATATTCAATAGGTCTTGAAAATGCAAATTATTACTTTCTTTACTAGCTAAGGTTTCTTTTAGAATATCTCCAAAAACCATGAACCTTATGTCTTTCTGATGCTTCCTAAAGTAATCACACATTGAGTGATAAACAATTCTCCTGATCCAACCTTCAAGAGATCCTTGAAAACTGAATGAATCAATTTTTTTAAAAACCCTTAGAAAACCATTGTTAAGAATATCAATCTGTTGATCTCTGTCTGTTGTATGTTTTCTTATCATGCGCTCCATTGCAGGAAAAAACTCTTTGTAGAGTGCTTCCTGAGACTTACGATCGTTGTTGGAACAACCGTTCACCAACTCTTTATAGTCTTTATTTTTGCGTTTAAAGAAATTCATAGACAACTAAAATAGTATTACTATATCCAAAGTCAAATAATTTCACAGTCTTAATTTGCTTTTTTGTCTTCTATGTCAAATAATCCTGAAGATGGTGCCACTTACTTTCAGTTATAAGGATTACTTTTTCTTAATTAACAACATAAACATCCTCGTAATAATGGCACCATCTCTCAAGATTTACTGTAATTTCAAATTGTATATTAGCAAATATTAGATGCATATTGGTTTGAGGATAAGCACATAAATATAATTTACAACTGAAAAATCAGCATAAACGGAACTTTCCATAAGATTTATAGAGGTCTCCGCTTTTCATTTAAACATTTCACCGTTGTGAAACTGTCGTTTTTTCATATATACTTATAGACATTAATTTTAAAACAAAACGTTGGTAGAATTGCCTTTTTCTTCTGTTTGATTCTTGGATTATGCTATCTTTCGGCCCCAATACCATAAATAATGCTACTAAATGAAGGATATTGTTGATTTACTTGCAAGGTTTTTTATCTCTTTTATCTTTATGTATGAGGCGTTTGACAGTATTTTTTACTTTGCAGATACAAAAAACACAATGACTGCCTATGGCATTACTTGGCGTCAAGATTTGGTGCTTGGGACGGTCATAGTCATCTTGATTTTAGGGGCGATTCTGGTTGCGATTGGTTATTTGGCAAAATTTGGCTCATTTTTATTGCTTTTATATTGGTTGCCGTTCACTTTTATCGTTTATTCATTTTGGAATGATCCTGAAGAGATTAGAAGACTTCATGGACTCTATTTTATGAGAAATATGGGCGTTTGTTCTGCTTTGTTGTTGTTGCTAGCTAATGGTACAGGAAAATATTCGGTTAAAAGACTAATTCATGTAATGCGACTTCCTAAATGACAAATAGTAAATATTACAAGTATCCAATCCTTTGGTTCGATTTAGACAATACCTTACTTCATTTTAGTGGTTCTTCACACAAGGCTTTTTCAGCAATGTGTAAAGAGATTGGTTTGGATGAGAAAGAAGAGAGTTATCAAGTTTATAATAAAATAAACAAAGCAGAGTGGAGACGGTTTGAACAAGGAACGATTACGCAAGATCAGCTAAAAAATTCCCGCTTTCAAAATTATTTTGATCACATAGGTTTTAAATTTGATGGCCTTACGGCAAATAGTATATATCTGAAATACATTGTTGAGTATCCATATTATGTGGACGGTGTAGAATCACTTTTGTCAAATTTGCAAAAGCAAAATTATAAAATGAGTGTCATAACGAATGGCATGAAAGAAGTGCAAAGGCCAAGGATACAAAAATGCAATTGGGAACATTATTTTGATCAAATCTATGTCTCTGATGAGATTGGATTGGCCAAGCCCAATGTCGCTTTTTTTGAACATTGCTTAGCGCATTCTAAAATTTCTGATAGATCAGAAATTTTAGTTATTGGGGATACTTTAGAATCAGATATCTTAGGAGCAAAGAATGCAAATATTAAGTCTTGTTGGTTTAATCCCGATGGTAAAATTTGCCCTCCAGATTTAAAACCAGACTATGAGATAAAATCACTCGGAGACTTATGGAATATCGTTTAATTACTTTTAAGGTTAGAGACGACCTTTGAAGACTTTACTCCTCATTAAGCTTCTGCTGAATATTTGCGTGATGTGGATTTAATATTTCTCCACAATATTTACAATGAATAGCATCTGCCTCATGTCCTTCCTTCATGCAAAACATACAAGACTCTACTAGCATTTCATGAACTTCTTCTGGGTCTTTTCTTCCAGAAACCATTTCAGAAGTAACTATTCCCGTAGGGACAGCAATAATTGCATAACCAATAATCATCATTATTGAAGAAATAAATTGCCCAAGATTTGTCTGGGGGCTTATGTCTCCATATCCAACCGTCGTTATGGTAACTATGGCCCAGTAAATACTCGTTGGTATACTTTTAAAGTCTGGATTTTTTCCGCCTTCAACTAAATACATGATCGATCCAAAAATGCATACCATCAATAGGATGAAAAATAAAAAGAAGATGATCTTTGGAACACTATCTTTTATTGCTTTTACCAAGAAATTGCCTTGGCGCGTATAAGCAGCAAGTTTAAAGATTCGAAACACTCTTAATAACCTCAAAGCTCTAATCATCATCAATGATTGACCATGCGGAAAGAACATCATAAAATATGTCGGAAAGATCGAAAGCAAATCAACAACCCCATAAAAGCTAGTTGCGTATTTCATGGGTCGATATACACAATATAATCTCAAAATATATTCAATCGTAAAGAAAATGGTCAAAATCCATTCTATTACATGAAGAATCTTGATTGTTCTTACCGATAGACCAGGAATGGTTTCAACCGCAACCACCAATACACTCACCACTATTAAAAACATGAGGATTATATCAAACCATTTCCCTTGAGGAGTTTCTGCCTCAAAAATAATTTCATGGATTCTATTTCTACGAGGAGAAAAGGATTTGATATGATCTCTATATTTTTGGCTTTCTTGACTCAATTAAATATCAAATTTTGAAATTTATCACATAATTGTTTTCCTTTCTCTGAAAACTCAATACTAGGAATATTATTATGCGCAAAAATAGCGAACATAAAGTTATCAGCCATGATTTCATCTGGATGTATTATATATTGTGTATTGTCATGGATTTGATCGAAAAAACTTGGATAATATTGATCTTCAATGTCAGGATTGACCATTTTGTCTATTTTTCCAATGTTCACTTGATTTCCATTTTGAGTTTTTGTAATCCTGAATAAGTCAAACTGAATATAACTAAAAAAAGAAGGATTGTTGGTGTTGTAATTTTCTGAATTTGAATGGATCACAGGAATGGCCTTAATTGGAGGATCATTGTCATCTTCATTGTATAAGGTGATTGCATAAGCCATATTTACTCCATCCGGATTCAATAATATTCTTTCATTCAATGCATCTGGAAAGTTAAGATTACCTTCTATTGGCTCAAATCCAATTAAGCCATAGGCCTTCCTTCGAAAATCTTCATTGTACCTACTCATAATGTGAAAAATCTCATGAAGAAAAACAGAAATGAGGTCACCAACTTTCGCATTAACCAGTTGGTCTGAAGGGATGAATATTCCATCATCTCTGGTATAGAATACACCTGGACCATAACAATTTCCTTTAAGCTTTACCAATTTTATATTAGGATGAATCCACTTTTGTTTAACATTTAATAACAATTGATTCAAAGTATCCTCTAGGCTTAGTATTAACTTCTTATCTACATCCGAAAAACTTATGGCATCATTCTTAAGATAATCGACATATCTAGTAAGAACTTCATCTCTACTTGAATTTTTATTCAATTCTTCAGACATTTGGATTGACATTTCAAGGCTTCTTACATCTTCAAAATAATGTTCTTTACGGTCGGTACAGATCATTTTTTTTGCCGCTGCTGCATCGAGAATTTCAAAAGCAATATTCTTATTGGCTTTTGGATTTTGGACGGAATTTGTCTTCTTACATGCACCAAAGAACAAAAAACCTATACACATTGCCATCAAATACCTCATATCAAATTGATTTTGAACTTTAATTTGCAATAAATTTTAGAAACTAGTCATTCAGAGGAGAAAAAAAAGAAAACTATAGACAAGAACAAGGCACGCAATAAGTCGGAATTTTGGGATGGCCTCTTCCCATATTAAATCTATAGTTTTCTTAAATCCAACTTAGACGACAAAGTTATGTTTTATCCCAAAAAGGGACACAAATAGAAAATGGTAAAAAATACATTTATTAAAGTTTAATGAATCTTTTACCTAATAGTTGTAGCTAAAAAATATTTAATGTGTATCTATTTGATTATCTAGATCTAATTTTTACTTATCGGACTTCAAGCGATTAAGACAGTCCTTCAAACTATCTTCCCAATCTTTTATTTCAATTCCAAAGCTAGAATTAATGAGCTTTTTGTCAAGTACACTCCATTTAGGTCTCGGCGCTGCCGCACCATAGGCTTCTGTCGATGTTTCTTTCACCAAACAATCAATATTTTCTATTTCAAAGATTTTTCTTGCAAAGTCTGCCCAGTGGGTAATTCCACCATTTGAAAAGTTATAAACACCAATGAGTTGCGACCTTTCATTACTTTGATCTATTTGATGAATCATTTTTAGGAGGGTTTCAGCAATATCCTTTGCATAAGTTGGGCTGCCAATTTGATCTGCAACAATGGTGAGTTCATCTCTTTCTCTCCCTAATCTTAGCATGGTTTTAACGAAGTTGTTTCCATAATAGGAATAAACCCACGAGGTTCGTAATATGCAATATTCAGATTTTGAATTTAATAAAACTTGGTCGCCATCCAACTTTGTCTTGGCGTACACACCTTGTGCTTTGGTTTCATCTGTCTCCAAAAGCGGACGATCAGGATGAATATGATAAACATAATCCGAAGAAATATGCATCATCCAAATATTATGTTGCGCGCAGATTTCCGACAAAATTTCGATTGCTGTTGCATTGATTTTTATTGCGTCTAATGAATCTTCTTCAGCTTTGTCCACTGCCGTATATGCTGCTGCATTAATCAAATAATCAGGTCTAAATTCCTTTATTACTCTGGCCGACATTATTTTATCAGAAATATCTAAGGTTGCACGATCAGTAAAAAGAAAATCAATATTTGGATATGCTTTAGCTAATTCTCGTAATTCACTTCCGACCTGTCCATTCGATCCGGTAACTAATATCTTCATCTTAAATGTGGTTATTATTTCTGTCTAAAGAATATACTCATTGGAACTCCTTCAAAGTCATATCTTTCTCTGATTTGATTTTCGATATAATTCTTGTATGATTCTTTTACTGCCGAAGGGTAGTTGCAGAAAATGGCAAATGCTGGATAAGGCAGAGGTAGTTGATTCCCGTATTTGATTTTTACAAATTTTCCACGGTGTGATGGAGGTGGTACTTTTTGGATGATTTCCTGCAGCACATCGTTAAATTCACTGGTTTTTATTCTTCTTGATCTGTTGTCATATACTTTTAATGCAAGATCCAAAGCTCTTGAAATTCTTTGTTTATTTAGTGCACTAATAAATACAATAGGCACATCCTTAAATGGAGATAATTTTTCTCTGATTTTTAATTCAATATCCCTGGCAGTATTGGTTTCTTTATCTTTTTTGAGATCCCATTTATTGACCAGAATGACCAATCCTTTATTTCGTTTGATGATTAATGAAACGATACTTAAATCTTGGGCCTCGATACCCATCACAGCATCAATCATCAATAAGCATATATCTGCTTCTTCTATTGCTCTGATGGCACGTAGTACAGAGTAGAACTCCAAGTTCTCATGTACTTTCGCTTTTTTTCGAATTCCAGCAGTATCAACGATGATGAATTTTTTTCCAAATTTATTATAAAGCCCATTGATGGAGTCTCTGGTAGTTCCTGCAATTTCGGTTACAATATTTCTATCTTCTCCAAGCAAGGCGTTGGCCAAGGAGGATTTACCTGCATTAGGTTGGCCAACAATAGCAAATTTTGGTAAAACCTCTCCTTCTTCTTCGCCGGGTTCAGGCAAAAATTCGCACAGAGCGTCCAATAATTCACCAGTTCCTGAACCAGAGATGGCTGCAATGAAAAAAGTATTCTCAAATCCCAAACTCCAGAACTCATTTGCCATGAGCATCCTATTGTTATTGTCCACTTTGTTGACTGCAACAAATACTTTTTTTTGTGACCTTCTAAGCATGTTGGTTACAGCCTCATCATGATCTGTGATTCCTGTCGCTGCATCTACCATAAAAATGATCGCATCCGCCTCCTCCAACGCAATAACCACTTGCTCGGCAATGGCAGACTCAAAAACATCTTGGCTGTTTCTTACAAACCCACCTGTATCAATGACAGAGAACTTTTTGCCATTCCATTCGGTATCACCATAGATTCTATCTCGCGTGACTCCGCTAATATTATCTGTGATTGCTTTTTTCTCACCGATAAGTCTATTAAATAAAGTGGATTTTCCAACATTTGGTCTTCCAATTATAGCTACTACTGATTGCATCTTTTTTTTCTAATTATTGTAAATATCCAAAACTCTTCAAGAAACGGTCATCGTCTCTCCATTTTTCTTTGACTCGAACATACAATTCCAAATGGATTCTTTTTTCAAGAAAACTTTCTATCCCTTTTCTGGATTGAATGCCTAATTTTTTAATTGCAGTACCTCCTTTTCCAATAATAATGGATTTTTGAGATTTTCTACTTACGTAAATATTGGCAAAGATGTGGACAAATGGTTCGCCTCTTTTTTCAGATTCTTTAAATTGTTCAATTTCTACTTCACAAGAATATGGGATTTCCTCTTTATATAATTCCAGGATATTTTCCCTAATTATTTCGCTGACAAAAAACCGCTCAGGCCGGTCTGTCATTTGGTCTTTTGGGTAATATGCTGGACCTTCCGGCAAATATGTTTTTATTTTTTGAAAAAGTTCATCTGTGCCTTTTTTTTCAATGGCAGAAATGATCCTAACTTCATCGTAATTTACAAGCTTAGAATAATAATCTTTCATTTCTGAAATCATGCTTTCTGGAGTTATGTCCATTTTGTTGATGACCAAAATTTTGGGAATCGAAACTTCATTGAGTAATTTAAAAACCTTTTCAGATCCATCATAAGCATCATTTTGTTCTGTTACAAAAAGTAATACATCAGCGTCTTCAAAAGTTGAGTATGCAAATTTGTTCATTTCTTTCTGCATTCTGTATCCAGGTGATTCAATCATACCTGGTGTATCTGAAAATACTATTTGATAATTTATATCATTCCAAAGACCTATGATCCTATGACGTGTTGTTTGAGGTTTGTTGGTTATTATGGAAAATTTCTCACCCATAAAGGCATTCATCAATGTGGATTTTCCCACATTTGGTTTGCCAATAATGTTTACAAAACCTGAAAAATGTTTCTCACTCAATAGCTTAATCTTTTTACTTGCGATTTAATTAAGAATTCAATTTCTTTAAACGCCAATTGTGGTTTTTTACTTCTCCAATTCACATCTGAAAGATGTTCTCCAAAGTTTACAAAATATTGTAATCTTGTTTTAATCAATTCATCCTCTACATGTTGGAAAATATTAACCATTGCGATCCAACCGCCAAGTTCTGAAATTTCTTCATACAAATCTTCATAATAAGCATCGTCGCTTCCATGAAAATTTAAAACATTATCACAGAAGAATACAAATTTGTTGACTCCCTTTGAAGCCATATGATCTATCATATTTTGCCTTGCATACATGATGTCATTGTATAGACAATCATTCCACTCTCCAATAAATTCGATCATGGCATATTTATCATCATAATCGACAAAAAGAATTTTTGCATATAGAGTACTAGACCCTATTTGATCCCATTGAGGGTGGATTCGATAATTATAGATTTTATTTTCAAAAAGAAATTCATTGTATTCCCTCTTATAAAAAGGAGAATTCCAATCCTCGCTTGCAATGTATAATTCTCTCCAGCCAAAAAAAGGCTCTATATCGTGCATCTTATATTCAATATTTTTGACAAAGGTAAGCTATTTGTAACTTCGACATCGTTTATGAAAAAATTGATCCTTACTGGGCCTGAATCTACAGGTAAAACAACCATTGCTAACTTTCTATCTGCTCAATTGGATATAGAATTCATTGAGGAGTTTGCTCGCGAATATCTTAATCAGACTCAAGGTAAATATGATTACGATGATCTCGAAAAAATGGCAAAAAAATCCATGTTTATTCTGGATCAAAAAAGGTTTGATAAACTTATTCTTGATACAGACCTGCTGACTTATAAAATATGGTCAGAAGTAAGGTATAATAAGGTTTCAACATGGATTGTTGAGCATTTAGAAATGAATAAGTCAGGATTATACTTTTTATGCTACCCAGACCTTGAATGGGTGTCAGACCCGCTTAGGGAAAACCCTGGAGAAAGACACTTTTTATTTAAGCTTTATGAGGATCTTTTAATACAACTTGAATGTAATTATTTTATTATAACAGGGAGTAAAAAGGTCCGGTTGAAAACAGCCTTAGATTTAGCTTCAGATTATTTTTTATTATAATATTATTTGGAGCATCTTTGCGTTATACTTTTTGGGGTGCTTGGCGGCTGAGAATATACCCATGAACCTGACCAGGTAATTCTGGTAAGGAAAAAAGGAACAAGATTTCCCACCGTTGACACATACCTCATTTGTAACCTAAGAAAATATTGATATGAGATCATTGATCTACACGGTTTTTTTAATGTTAGCCATTGGAAGTACTGAGCTTAATGCTCAATATTATTCGCTTTCAGGGACGGTATTTGATGAGACAGACAAACCACTTGAAGGAGCATCAATTTTTATAAGAGAATCCAACCATGCAACCATCTCAGATAAAGATGGACAGTTTGTATTGGACAGCCTTGATGCTGGGATTAATGTTTTGGTTTGTACTCATTTGGGATTCAAAAGGGTTGTTGAATACATTGAGATGGATGGTAATATCACCATAGATATTTTTATGGAAAGTTTTAGTTACGACTTGGATGCGATAATGATAACAAGCAACAGGTTGGTTGATGATGAACCATTCGCTTATTCAACAGTAAAAAACGAAGAATTTGAACCAAATAATTTGGGGCAGGATATGCCATATTTGTTACAATATTCTCCAAGTGTTGTAGTAAATTCCGATGCAGGCGCAGGAATTGGATACACAGGTATGAGAATAAGAGGTACAGATCCTACAAGAGTAAATGTTAGTATTAATGGTGTGCCACTTAATGATGCCGAATCACAGTCTGTCTTTTGGGTGAATACACCAGATTTTGGCAGCTCTGTAGATGATGTTCAAATTCAAAGAGGAATAGGCACTTCTACCAGTGGAACAGGTGCCTTTGGTGGGTCTATTGGAATCAATACACACAAGATTAATCAGAAAAATTATTTGGAGATCAATTCTGGGATAGGTTCTTTTGGAACAAAGAGAATTAATGCAAAATTGGGAACAGGACTATTGAACAACACTTTTTTTATCGATGGCCGTGTTTCATTTATTAACTCAGATGGATTTATTGATCGAGCTGAAGCCAACCTCAGATCTTATTTCATTTCAGTTGGAAAAATTTCGGATAATTCCACTCTCAGATTTGATTACTTTTCAGGAGTCGAGCGTACTTTTCAAGCTTGGAATGGTGTTCCTCAAGCTAAATATAATGGCGATACACAAGGATTAATCGAACACTATAATAATAACAAAGGGTTCTTATATCATGAAGCAAGCGAAACTATAGATCTTTTTACAAGCAATAATAATTTATACAATTCCCATTCCATTCAAGACTCTTTAAATTTATTTTCCTCAAAGGATGAAAATTACAACTATTACACTTTTGGAGAAGAAGTAGATAGGTATCAGCAGGATCACTATCAATTGCATTGGGGAACCTCAAGAGACTTTTTTGAATCCAACATCACACTGCATTATACCAGAGGTCAAGGGTATTTTGAACAGTTTAAGTACGATGAAGATTTAATGGATTATGGCTTGACTGAAGTTAAAGATACGCTTACAAATAATTTAATTACTTCTGCTAATCTGGTGAGACGGAAATGGTTAAGCAATAATTTCTACGGCGCTATCGCAAATTTTAAATGGAATTTAAATGACAAGACGGATGTGCATTGGGGTACAGCTTATCATATCTACAGAGGTAATCATCGAGGTAACATATTCGCTTGGGATATAAATAGTGAAATTGATGAAGATATTCCTTATTATAATAATGATGGCTCAAAAAATGATGGAAGCACCTTCATTAAGTTAAACTATAAATTAAATAAGTTAGCAACATTTGCAGACCTTCAGTATAGGAATGTTAGCTATGGCGTGCAAGGGAAAGATGATGATGGTGTTATTCATGATTTTAGAGATCGACTTCATTTTATTAATCCCAAGGTTGGAGTGACCTTTCAGTTGAATGATTCGAATCAAATTTACGGAAGTGTTGCAATTGGAAATAGAGAGCCTGATCGATCTGATTATCTAAGTATAGCATTGGATAGCTTTCCTAAACCAGAAAGACTAGTCGATTATGAATTGGGACTAAGGAGTCGATATGAAAAGTTTGCTGCAGGTTTAAACTTTTTTTATATGGATTACAAAGATCAATTGGTAATTACAGGAGAGTTAAACGATGTAGGAGCAACATTGCGTCAAAATGTTCCTGAAAGTTTTAGAGCAGGTATAGAGGCAGAGCTAGGATGGACCGTTTTGCCAAAGCTGGATTTTTATGCCAATTTTACACTCAGCCAAAATAAGATTTTACACTTTGAAGAAGTCTTATTTGATTATGCGGAAGGACAGAATGTTGTAATCAATCACAGCAACACGGATATTGCACTTTCTCCGAATACAATTGGTTCGCTCAGTTTAAATTACAAGCCAATAAAAGGGCTTTATTTAGGGTTTCAATCAAAATTTGTGGGTCAACAGTTTCTTGACAACACTTCAAATAATAATAGAAGTTTGGATGCATATACCGTGAGTTCCATTGTAGCTGGCTATCAATTGGCCTATAAAAGCCTTAAAAATGTCAAATTAAATCTTCAATTAAATAACATATTCAATCAAAGGTATGCATCACACGGTTATACATATTCCTATATAAGTGAAGATCTTATTACGGAAAATTTTGTTTTTCCTCAGGCTGGTTTTAATTTTCTACTAGGCCTTAGTGTAGGAATTTGAATAATTAATAAGCTATTATGTTAACTCCTGATTGTCAGAGAGAAACGAGGAAAAAATCTAAGTTTAGATTAAAAGCTTGTGCTAAAATTTCTTTGTTGTTAAAAAATATTTAACTAAGTTTACATCGACGAAATCTAAGAATTTCAAGGTAAAAGCACTTTGAGATTCTACCACTAAGCGTAACAGAAATAATAACTTATTACTTAACTATGTGATACACAAGATGTTATCACTAGTTTTGTTGTTTAGTGGTTAAACTTAAATAACGAAATCAATTTATCATTTAATCAATAAAGCCAATCTCATGCAAAAACTTTTGCTTTTTGTAATTTTTACATTTTTCTCAGCCACAGGCACTAGTTACTTGTCTGCCCAAACAACAGTAACTCTTGATCCAGCAGGTAGTTGGTTAGGCTTCATGAACGTTTCTGATGATCCATCAGGAGATCCAGCAGGACAACTGTGCGGGGGCGGTTATTGTTTTGGCTCAGGATGGGGTACAGCAGATTTAAGTGCAGTTTTCACTGGAGAAACATTGTGTTTAGGTGCAAATCCATTAAACGACAGCAATATTTATTGGTATGATGTGCCTCCTCCAACAGCAGGTATTGATATTGGAAACAATATTATGGAGGCAAATCATTATATTGAAGATAATACTGGACAATATTTAGGTCAAACTTTAGAGTATACAGTTGAGGTTACTGATATAACATATAGTTGCGGACATACAAGCAGTTTGTTTATTACAGAATTTGATCCAGGCTACAATGTTGTAGGCACTTCAGTGGTTCCATTGACTGGAACAGGAGTATTTACTGTATCACTTGCAATAACTGCAACTGCTGGAAATATTGTTCAATATGGGCATAGAACCATTGGCAATAATGTTTGGCCTGATGATGTTGCTGATTGTGGAACGCTAAAAATGATTCCAGTTGCAATTGTTGGTCCTGATACAACACCACCTACTGTAATGTGTCCTGAGTTTGGGTCTTCTGGAAATCTTATTTCTAATCCTGGATTTGATTCAGGTTTAACCGATTGGGGAGTATTTGGAAATAATGGAATAGCCGGAGGTGGAGCAGGTAACCCAAGTCCGGCAGCATTTTTATTCGGTCCTTTTTCAGCCCCATTTGGCGCTTCAGGAATATTCCAATCGTTTACCTGTGCTCCAGGAGACATGGTTTGCTTATATGCTGACTTGATGGCAGAAGATCCAGATGGTGGTGGAAGTACGATGATTGGTACACAAAATTATGTAGACGTTAATCTTGCTTTTAAAGATGCAAGTGGAGCTACCATTAATGGACCAAACTTCTGTGGAGGTCCTTGTGGAGATGTAGTTGGTCAACTCAGTGGAGCTACTGGTGTTGCAAATGTTTGGGATACTTATGGAGGTTGTTTCATAGCACCTGAAGGAACAGTTTCAGTAGTTGCTTCAGTTGCATTCATTCAACCTGCGTTCGAGGGTGGTTCAGTATTAATAGATAATGTGGTTTTCGAAAAAATAGATCCTGAAATTATAGATGCAGATGCAGGAGATTGTATGGGATTAGTAGAAATTCCGGAAATAACAGCCGCAGATGATTCAGGAATTGCAAGTATTACACTTTCTGGAGCTGCAACAATGACTGGTTCAGGAACATATGGTCTTGGATTTTATACTGTAGATTATTTGGTGGTTGACGGCGCAGGAAATGAAGCTACATGTACTTATGCATTTGAAGTAGTTGATATGTCGGCACCAGAATTTATGCCAACACCTGTAGTTGAATGTAGTGATGTAGCATTAGCTATCGACTTGAATTCATTCATTTCTAATGGTTCAACAGGTGTAACTTATGAGTGGCTGGCTGCTGATAATCCTAATGTTATAGGAGAAACAACAACGGTAACAGGTTCCAACTTGATTCAAGATGTACTCACAAACACTTCTGGATCTACCATGACTGTTACATATACTGTGACAGCTACAAGTGCAAATGGATGTGAGCAAGAACCTTTTGAAGTTACAGTTAATGTATTTAGCGAATTAGTTGCTGAATCTTCATGCGGATGTGCAGCAAATGATGCTGGAACTGGAGTAGTACCTGTTGTAACTATAGCGGGATTATCAGGAGGAAGTGCATTGGATGATGGTTTACCGTATACTTTTACCTCACTAGACGGGACCTTCATAAATGCAACAGCTGGTGTCGGAGGAGAAGTTATTATGGAGTTGACAAATCTTGCAGGTGGAAATTATTCCATTACCATGACTGACGATTTTGGCTGTGAGCTTATTATAAATGGAACATGCGAAGATTGTACATTTGAAAGTGATATTGCATTGATTGATCCATGTACATGTAATGACGATCAATCCGCAAATGGAGCAATGGACGGAACTTTTACTGAGACTGCTCAAATTTTTGGTCCATCTGGTTTTATGTTATTGGTAGGTGCAGGGTCTACTGGATCTGGACTTGAAGTAGGAACCCCAATTAATGAAATTGGTACATCAGGAATTTATAACATATTCTTTACGCACACGGATAGCGAAGGATATGAACTATTTATTGATATAATGTTACCAAATGGAGTTGTTCTGCCATTATTGGATGCAAATGGTAATCAATTAAGCATTTCTAATGTATGCCAATATCCAATATTAGATGCGCTAACATTAGATGCTATTGACTTCTGTCAAACTGATGATGCAATCGATGTTACGGGAGCTACAACAGAAATTTTGGGACATCCTGGAACAATAACTGCAACTGTTAATGGCGCTGTTATTACTAGTTTTGATCCTGCAACATTTGGTCCTGGAATCCATACAGTTCAATGGACATTTAATGGCGACTTTGTTAGTGATCAAGGAGGAACAGTAGCAAATCCTGCAATTCCTGGTTGTTCGACTTATATTTCACAAGTAATGACAGTTCATTCGGGTGGTCAGTTAAACTGTAATGATCATGTGAATGTTAGTTTAGATGAAAATTGTGGATTAGGTCC
>JAHDIE010000068.1 GCA_020630955.1 Saprospiraceae bacterium | reverse complement strand
GTATCTTCTGGCTCAATCGCTACTTTAAATTGGGCGATAATATTTCCTTCATCATAATGTTCATTTACATAATGGATGGTAGGTCCTGATTTGTTTTCTCCTGCATCGGCGACTGCTTTGTGCACATTCATACCGTACATGCCTTTTCCACCAAATTTCGGAAGAAGGGCAGGGTGGATATTGATTATTTTGTTGGGATAAGCATTCACCAAATAGGCTGGAATTAAGAGTAGAAATCCTGCCAAAACGATCATGTCAATTTGATGCTTTGTTAAAATATTTAGAATGGTTTTAGCATCTTGAAATTGCTTCTTGGAGATAAAAAGATCTGGGATATTGTGGTTTTGAGCTCGTTTGAGGATATGTGCTTTGGCTTTATTGGAAACAATAAGCGAAACCTCGATCAATTGATGATTTTCGAAATAATCGATGATGGCTTGAGCATTGCTTCCACCACCAGAACCAAATATTGCTAATCTTTTGATATTATCTTATTTGATTGTATTCGTCTGCTCTAGAAGGATCGATTTTGGTCATTATTTTATTGACCTTTTCTTGCTCGCCTCTTGTGGCATCTTTGTAGATTTCAATAATTTCTAAGTGTTTAGCGTCTGTAAACATCTGGACGATCATATTGTTTGGCAATTCTTTTTCCACTTGACCAATGGCAGTTATGGCGCTTGTCATGATGGCTTTAGATTTGTCAGGATCGATGGTCATGGCGTCCAAGCTAAGTCTATGATATTCATAAAAAGCTTGTCGGAAAGGTTTGATTCTTGGGTTGAGCATATTTTCAATCAGTGTAAATCTATTTTGCTCACCAATTTTATTTGCCCACTTTTCATCAGCACTTCTTATTGATTCAGGTATGCTGTTGATAAGGTTATTGGCTTTTTGCCAATATTCGTCGCCTCCTCTTGGACTAAAAGAGTCATAATCCATAGCAATAAGTGTCAGTGCATAAAAAGTAAGAATGGAAGATAGATTGTCAGAGTAATTGTCTTCACTTCTTCTTATGGGTTGTCTTTCTCTATAATCAAATATTACTCCTTGATCGACGTAATTGATTAGTTGAGTTGTGTAGTTTGAATTAAATACTGGTCTAAGGGATTGGATGAAAAAATCACCTGCAAATGCAGTTGATGAGATTTCATCAGAAACGGTAATTTTTAGACTACCTTCAATTTTTTCATGGTCTTCAAAGTCGTCTCCGGTCCAATTTGTGCCGTTAAGAAATTCAGAAATATTTTGTTCTAAATCTTCAAACACTTTGGGGTCCGTGGTAGCGATATTTGGTGCATCTACTTCAACCCTAATGTTTAATTCCTGGGTTGTTGCTTTCAAACTTAGAAGAAGAGTAAAGATTAATAAACTATATTTCATGAACTTGAATTATTAAGGAATAAACGGAATAGTGATTATAGATATTTTACTAAGACATCGGAGATATCTTTTGCAACCTCTCTTTTAGATTTTAAGTCAAAATTAAGTTGCTCTCCTGAGTTTTTAAAGATGGTAATTTTATTGGTGTTGTGACCGAAAGTTGCTCCTTTATCTTTCATGGAGTTTAGCACAATGAAATCGAAATTTTTCTTTTTAAGTTTCTTTTGAGCATTTTCAACCTCATTGTTGGTTTCTAGCGCAAAGCCTACAAGAATTTGGTTCTTTTTAACAGAGCCTAAAGCTGCAGCTATATCTTTTGTTCTTTCTAATTCTAGATTTAAATCATCATTTTTCTTTTTGATCTTAATGTCCGAATAGTTTGCAGGTTTATAATCAGCTACTGCTGCAGCCATAATAGCAACGTCTACCGAAGGAAAAAGCTCAGTTGCTTTTTCATACATATCTTGCGCAGAGGTAACATGATGGATTTTTATTCCATTGTGGGTGGGTCTTACATTTGTTGGCCCTAAGATTAATTCAACTTCAGCTCCTTGTTCGTATAGTACTTCCGACAATGCAGTTCCCATTTTTCCAGAACTTCTATTTCCTATAAATCTAACTGGATCAAGCGCTTCATGTGTTGGTCCAGCCGTGATCATTATTTTTTTTCCAAAAAGCCTTTCTTTGCTTTGGAAATATTGTTTGATAATTCTGAGCATGTTAATGGGTTCAGCCATTCTTCCTTCTCCCACAAGGCCGCTGGCCAACTCTCCATTTTCCACATTAATTAAAATGTTGCCATATTCTTCTAATGTGTTTAGATTCTTGCCAGTGGAAGGATGTTTCCACATATCAAGATCCATAGCTGGGGCAAACATCACTGGACATTTTGAAGAAAGGTAAACTGCGAGTAGCATATTGTCTGCTTGGCCTGAGGCCATTTTGGAAATGGTGTTGGCAGTGGCTGGGGCTATGATCATTAGGTCTGCCCAAAGTCCTAGTTCTACATGATTATTCCATGAGTTGTCATTCATGATATCAATGTGAACTTCATTTTTACTTAAGGTAGAAAGTGTTAGTGCAGAGATGAATTTTGTAGCAGCTGGGGTCATGACGACTTTGACTTCAGCTCCTTCTTTGATGAGTAATCTACAAAGAAAAGCAGCTTTATAAGCTGCTATACTTCCTGATATCGCCAGGATTATTTTTTTACCCTTTAATGACATATGATTAATATTAGGTCTTTGGGTCCAATCTTGATTGCTAAGAACTATATTATACTTCGTTCTCTAGTGAAGTTTCAATTTTTGCATCCTTGTCTCTAAACTCAAGTTTTCGATCAAGAAATTCACTGGTAGCAATGACAGAAGGATTCGGAAGTTTTTCGTAAAACTTGGAGATTTCAATTTGCTCTTTGTTTTCGTTGATTTCTTCTATCGTGTCAGGAGTAACAGCGAATTCTTCCAATTTTGCATTCAATTCTTCTTTTAATTGAACATTCAATTGTCTAGCTCTTTTAGAGATGATCACCAATGATTTGTAGATATTGGTCGTTCCCTCTATCATTGATTCCATCTTTCTTGCTTTAAGGTTTGGATCAATATTTTGAACTTGTGTCTTTAAGTCTGACATTTTCTAAATTTTTTATTTCTTCTTGATATATTTCGTAAATTTTTTGGACATCTTCTGCATAGGATGACTCAGGATATTTTCTTTGGAAATTCTTATACTTCTTAAGCGTTTGTTCTAATCGCTCTTCTTTCTTTTCAAAAATACTCTTGGTTGCCCAGTTGATTGAAGATTGTAGAATAAGGAATCTTACTTCTTCTCCTCTTTTGGTTTCTGGAAAATCTTTGAGCATATTTTCAAAGGATTTGATTGCAGAGTTATAATTTTTCAAATTATAGTACAATCGACCTTCTTCAAATGCCTTCAGTTCCAATTTGGCCCTAATTTCATCGATCAACTTTGTACATTCTTCAACTTTGTCGCTATCAGGATATACATTCATGAAATCTTGAAGCGCATCTATTGCTTCACCGGAGTAAGATTGATCTAATTTGTGATTGGGGGATAGCTTATATTTTGAGTAAGCCGCCATATAATCTGCTTCTTGCTTTTTGGGGCTGTTATAAAAGCTAGAGGCAAAATTTTTGAAATAATGTGCTGATAAAATGTATTCTCCCAATTGGTAGTGGGTATCTGCAAATTTATAATACAGATCTTCTGCTTCTTCCTTACCTCTGTAATAAGGAATTGCCAATTCATAGAGCGTTTGTGCATTGAGGTAGTTGCCATCTGCATAGTATTGATTGGCTGCCTCATACATTAGTTTGGGGTCATTACTGGTTCTAACCTTCTCATAGTCAGTTTTGCATGAGCTGATTAAAAGTACAATCAATATAAATAGTGGAAATCTCTTCATTCTAAAGTGCTGCAAAATTAAGTAAAATAAGGCTGAATTGCAATAATAATGAACGTGAAAGCCCTATTATTATTATATTTAAATAAGTCTTATGCGTTTTCCAAGGGTTTTCAGCACAAATGAAGGTTTTTAGTTGTTATTGTAAGCCATTGGTACATAGGATTATTGTCTTTACTAAGACGAAAAGCACTTACCCAATCTTCATTGGGTTATCAAAACAGCATTAAAGGTGATGGTTTTGGTTAAAATTTTATTGGATTGGTTTTTGTTTTTTACTTTTGGTTGGTACTGATTACTTCCGCCTTATACCATTAGTAAATTATTATAGACATGAAGTTCATTTTATGGGCAGCGGTAACCGCTGTCATTGTTAGCTCTTGTAAGCTAGGTGCAGAAAATCTTAATAAAGGCATGCACTTTTATTCCCAAGGAGATTTCGTTAATGCTAAGTCTGAATTATTAAAAGCTGAAAATAGCTCGAAGGGTTATTATTCTAAGCAGCAATATTACACCATATTGGGAAATATCTGTAAAGAATTGAATCAACTGGATGAGGCCATTGATTATCATCATAAGGCATTAAAGATTGAACCTAATTTTATTGATGCTTTGGTCAATTTGGGTGCTGTGCATAGACTCAAGGGAGATTTTGACAAGGCACTTAAATGTTACGAAAAAGCAAATACCATTAATCCTGATGATGCTGAACTACATGCAAGTATGGGTTCTTTATACATTTATAAAAATCAACCCAAACTTGCGGCTAGTCATCTTGAGAAATCTATTGAATTGAATTTTAGATTGGCCATTGCTCATTCTAATTATTCAATAGTCTTGGCCATGTTGGGAGAATATCAACGAGCAGAAGAGGAGTTAAAAATTGCGGAAGCCTTAGGATATAGAAATGGGAATGCAGTCAGAAATCGATTGAAGGTAATCGCGAGTCAGCCAGAAGAAATTGTAGGCTTGCCGAATTGACTTACCAAGATGCTAAAAGAAAAAGTGGAAGTCCGATCCCTGCTTTAAATCTAGCTTTTCTAATTGCGTTTTTATCTCTAGTTGTTCATCTGGGTTCGACACAGCTATGATGATACACGGATTGGATATTTTATTAATTTCAATTTGGTTTCTTATCTTATTTCCATAAATTTCTTTCCCTATTTTATTGTCATTATTGCTAAGCCAAATAAAGTCAAGATTTTGTGATCCGATTAAATTAGCAATGGCTTTTCCTTTTTTTCCTGCACCCCAGAGCACCAATGTTTGATTCGTTTTTGGGTAAGACTTAAAAAAGTAGTGACTTTTTAATTCAAGAAAACGATTATCTGCATAGTGAGGATCATTTCTGGAAGTTCGATCTTCGTAATCTCTCCAATGATGAAGAACTTTATCAGAAGGGATACATTTTAATCCAGCATGAAAGAAACGAAAACAAAGATCGTAATCTTCGGGCCAAAATTCTGAATCGAAAGCACCAGCTTTTATTAGGTCCTCTTTGTAAACCATCCAGGAGGGGGAAGGAATAACACATTCTTTGTATAGGTCAGTCCAATTCTTTCCCGTAATGGTCAATTGGTTTAACCATTCTGCATATTTCTGATAGCCTTGGCCCAAAGAGGTGGATGAAAAGTAAAGGACTTGTCCCAAGGCAATATGTCCTGGACCAAACTCTTCCAATTGGCCTTGCATTATTTTTAACTTGATCGGAGTCATCAGATCGTCTGCATCCATTCTTGTAACAAAGCTACCAAGGCAAGAATTAAATGCTTGTTTTAGTGCATCGATGATTCCTTTTCCTTGATTATTTTCCCAATTGATTCTCGAATCCAATTGGGAATAATATTTTAGCATTTTTTCAGACCCATCGCTTGAGTGATCATTGATAGCAATCAATTCCCAATTTTTATATTCTTGATTAATTATTGAATTGAGGCAATCCTTAAGATAAGGTTTCGCATTTCTTACTGGCATGAGGATGCTGATCAAAGGATTTCTTAAAGCAATGTTATTCACAATAAATGATATGCTTTTTTGGCATTTTCAATTTGTGATTGCTCAGATGTGTTTTCTGGGTAGAAAATATAACTGGGTGCAAGTATTTCCTTTATACTTTCGACTTTAATTTTTGTTATACTTGGAATTGGAAATTTATCACCCGCTAATGCATAGAGTTTTGGATGAAGATCTTCAAAATCTTTTTCATTTTGCTTTACGATTGTTGCTTTTCCTTTTATTTGAAATCCTTTTTGGATCAGAATATCTATGATGCTTACGCAAACATTTGAATTTTCTTTGATATTCCTAACGGTTCCTGGCGATGCGATATTGGCAACAAGGATATATTCATCTTGATAATGTGTAAAAATTTCTTTTGGAGAAACATTTGGTATTAGATCCTTTGAAGATGTTGCAAGCCAACATAAGATTGATTTGTCAATATAATTTTTGACTTTGGCATTTAGTATCATTTTTTTAAATCTTTAATATCGGAAAGCAGGCGATTGATTCCCATTGCTTCTATGCTTACTTTATACATGGAATCTTTTTCAACTGCCTTGTTGATTAAATTTGCAGCCATCATACCATAGGTCATAGCTCCCTTTGCTCCTACACCTGAAAGTCCAGCCAGCACTACAAAGTTAGAATCAATTTTTAATTCATCGTCAACACGGTAAGAAACAATGGGAATTTCTGAATCGGTTAGAGAATAGACGCAGGAATACTGATCTACAAGTTCAAGGTCTTCTCTAAGTATAGGAAGATTGAGTAGATCCATGTATCTCAAAGTTCCATCCATACTCCATTTTATTTCTTTTTCATTGAGTGGTATCTTCCAAACAGTTTCTAAATCTTCTATGTCTGATCTTTGAAAATGACCTCCAATCTTAATCACAGGAGCTCCGTCCTGATCGAAGTATTCTATCATGGAGAAGAAGGACCCGTCCTTGGTTCCAGTGGAGCTGTTGATAACGGGATAAGCCTTGTTGAGTTTTTCTTTTTCTACTTCCGTAAATGAGTGATAGGATTCTGGATTTATTCTTAAAAATGCAAGAAATACTCTTTGTGGATTCACAAGTTTTTTAAAATAGGGAGCAATGTCCTGAAGTAGTTCACTTGTATAGGGACCTGCTGCGCAGACTATTTTTTTTGCTTGATAGCTTCTTTGCTTTTTGGTTTTGGAATCAAGGGTTGTTAAGTGATAAAAGTCCTCTTTTTTTTCAATCGAAAGAACTTTGTGATTATATTTTACCTGGTTGCCTTTCTTGCTTATTGCTTGGTGTAGTTTTGTGATTTGAGCATGTGGATTGATCAATCCAGAGTGCTTGTTGTATTCTTTTTGGAGTAAGACATCCTCTGGAAGATTTACATCAAAAAGAATTTTGCCTTCTGACTTTGAATTTGCGATTTTGAAGTCTACTTTTTGGCGAATTAGAGAGGCATATAATTTATCGTGGATTTGACTTTTTCCAACATAACTTACTGGCGATGTGGTATAAATGTCTTCTATAGAATGACTATTATTTTCATTTTCATTGAGAAAGTCAATCAAGGCAATATTTTCATTTACGGAAGTATTATGCATGTATGACCAAATGTCATTATTGCGATTATTACTACGAGCTATTCTTGCCTCTCCAAAACTAGATCCATGTGTATAGATGCTATCTTGTTTTTCAAAAAGGATAACTTGATTAGCTTGTTTTGAAAGCTGCCATGCGCTAGCGCTTCCCATCAAGCCTCCTCCTATTACTATGATTTCATGGGTAGTATCATTGGTGGCAGGTTGGCATGATAGAAGTCCAATCAATAATAGGATGAGATATTTCATGAAGTAAATTTATGGAGAATTTAGCTTCTTTTTCTAAAATTCGAATCGAACACTAAGGTTTGGTGTGGCTTGGAGATTTATTTTATCGATGATGTATATGTCTGGATCTTGATTTTTGGGTGCATCCACAAAGTAACTTCGATTGTAGATATTTTTCTTGTTGAAAAGATTTGTGAAAGATGCGGTCAGATGTATTTTTCCAAGAGAGTTTCTCATATTGATGCTATAGGAGATTGAAGCATTTAATTCCGTCAAGCTGTTTAGATAGTTCTTATTGATTTTGCCATAATTGATATCAAAATCCCATGGTTCTCCAGGATCATTGATTGGAGTGAAGTCAATAATGGTTGTGTAAGGTAGACCTGTTGAGTGATTAAGAGCTAGTGCAATCTGCAGTTGTTTCCAAATAAATTGACTTGCTATTTTGAATACTTGCCTCTGGTCATAATCCGAATTAAAAGGTTGGGGAGAGATTTTGGGAAATTTCATTTCAATATTTGATAGGGTGTAACTCGCCCAAAATTTTAAATTTTTATTGATTCTTTTTTTAATTAAAATATCTAAGCCTAATACATTGGCATCGCCATGGGAAGGATTTCCTGGGTCAGCCGTGATAAAATTATAGGCACGACTTGATAAACCTTTAATATTTTTCTGATAGGCTTGAAGATCTATGGTCCAATGATTATGATCGACGATCATACCCAGCTGGTATTGATTTGCAGATTGAATTGAAATTCCTTTGTCATCTGCCAGTGCCCACAATGATGTGCTAATCCCATTTTCATTACCTCTAAATTCTGTAATCTGGGATATGAATTGATGGTGTTTTCCAAAATTTCCATGCAAAGAAAAGATTTCATTTATGGAATATGATAATTTAATTCTCGGTTCCAGAAATAATTTTTCTACGATATTGAAGTAATTGGTTCTGAGCCCGGCATCAAATCTAAACCGTTTTGAGTTATTGTTTCTTAAAGATAAATAGGCAGCGTGGAGATCACTTTTTGCTTTGCCTTTTATTTTAATATTTGCTGCTCTTCTTGAATCTTCATTAATTTCAAAACCTATGTTATAGTTTGTAAATTGATAACCAAAAGATATGTGGGCATTTTTATTGGTCTTATAATTTGAGTTTAGTTGGACTTGTTTATCGGTGATATTATTAGATTTTAAAACTTCTAAGAATGGAGATTGTTCGTTCATCTCTTTACCGGATAAACTATACTTGTAATTGAATTGTGTGATTGTTCCTACCAGTTCTGAGCTGAAATTTTGTGACCACTGTCGTTGTATTTTTAGAGAGGCACCTTGGTTTTTAAGATTCATGGTATCTCTCTGCGTTTCATTTTTTTTGTCATCAATGATTTTGTCAGTAAAATCATTGATTGCATATAAAGTGGATAGACTCAGATGAGTCTTAGTGTTGATTTGGCTACCGAATTTGAGATGAGCATCTATAAATTCAAAGTCGTTTTTTATATCTATGTGTTCAGCATTACTTGCCACCTCATTGCTTCCTAATATCAAACCTTGTTGATTGAATTTTGATATTTTTTTAAAAGTTGGAGATTCCCATTTGTTGGCAAATGAACGTCTTAGGGAAAATGTAATTGCATGATTCTTGTTTTTACCTAATTTCTGATAACCATTTAGAAAAGCATTCATGAGGTCACTTCCTACGCCAATAAACGATTGATCATATTTATCGCCAAAGCTTTCAATATCAATTACACCCGAAATTCTATTTCCATAGGAAGCATCAAAGCCGCTGCGATAAATTTTCATTTTAGAAACTACATAAGGGTCAACTGCTGAGATCATTCCAAAATAGTGGGCAGCATGATAAATGGGTATTTCTTCCCAGATTATTAAATTTTGATCTGGAGTACCACCTCTGATATAAATGTCAGAAGCTTTTGAGCTTGGAGCAGATATCCCAGGTAGAAATTGTGCTGTTCTGAAAAGATCAGGGTTGGTTTGACCGGGTAATGTTCCCAGTTTTTTGGGTTGGATAATCGTGGTTTGAGCGTTTTCTTCCAGGTCTATGCCTTCTGTAATATAATCTGTAATGAGTAAATATGGAATACTGAATTGGGGGGTGGATAGTTCCATGTTCCACGAGGATGTTTCTCCTTCCTTGCAATTTGGTAGTTCACTATATTTGAATTGTTTTTTATCAAAACCGATATAACTAACCGTGAAGATCATATCTTCTTCAAGATTAGCAGGAAGAATAAAGCTTCCATTTTCATCTGTGCTTACCCCAATAAGGGAGTCTGCAGAATAGATATTTGCAAAGGCTAATTTTTCTTTGGAAAGCAGGTCAGAAATTGATCCGCATTTTTTAGCTTCAGCGCCTTCTGTATTGTTAAGTACAATTTGATTGTTGTCAATGATTTTAAAGTTGAGCTTTAGCTCTGAAAATATTTGCTTTAGTATATCATCTCGATTGCTTCCTTTAAGTTGAAAAGAAAATTGTTGATCATTGAGATGATTAAGTTCATTGTTTTTAAAGGAAATAAGAATGTCAAACTTTTCTTCAAGTTGAGTTATTAATTCTTGGACTTCAAGCTCGGCGCAATCAAATGTTAGTTGATCCGTCTGCGTATAGCTAAGTTGTGCTAAGCTTAGGAATAATATTATGGTAAGAAGTCTCAGGTTATTTATTATTTAGTGTAATGCGATTGCCGTTGATTTTGTAGTTAAGGTTTAACGGAAGAGATATTGTTTTGATTGCATTTTCTAAATTATCATGTTGGAAACCAGAGGTAAGTCGTTGGCTAAGATCAATATCTTTAATTTCAAAGGTAACATTGAATACATCTTCGATTTCTTTGATGATGGATTCCAAGTCTAAATTTTTAGTTTTCGTTGTTTCATTTTTTCTTAAGATAGAAGCATTTTGCAAAATTGAAAAGGATTCATCAGCAGAGATGATTGCATTTTCATTGGATAGCTTTGAACTAACCTTTACTTTTCCTTCTGAGCAATATACATGGTAGCCATTGTTGTTGTCTATTAAAAATTCCGTTCCTAATACTTCTACTTTTCCCTTTTGGGAATTTACTTCAAATTTTGTTCCCTTTGTAACTTTGAAAAAAGCTTTGCCATCTAATTCAATGGATCTTGATTTTGACCACGATGATTTTTGGTATTTAATTTTGCTATCGGTATAAAGAATAAAACTAGAACCATCAGGAAGTGTTTCTTCTATTGTAGCCCATTGATAGTTTTCAATGGTTGTTTTCCTTGGAAACAAAAAAATACTGCATACTAGGAGGATGGTTGCAGCTGCGGCTAATTTAGTCCAAAGGTTTATGTTTGACTTTTTCGATTGACTTAAATCAAAGGTTGGTTTGTCTTGTTGCAGAATATTTTGCAGCATTGTGTCAGTATCAATATTGGGCGTTGATAGGCTTTCTGTTTGTTGATATAGCTTGACCAGAGACTCATATTCTGGTCTTGCTTTAAAGATCTTTAATTCGTCCTCACTAATGGTTTGGTTTACCCATTTGTGTAAAAGTTCATCATTAATCATGGTTTAAAGTTCACTTATTATTATTGTTAAGACAACTAATTAATAAAAACACCTACCTACTTTATTAATTTAGATACTTTCCTTAGGCTATTCAGTGCATTATATATTCTTTTTTCGACTGCTTGACGGCTAATTCCAAGAATTTCAGCTATTTCGTTGTAAGTTTTCTTGTCTATTCTACTTAATAGAAAAGCTTCTCTTTGTTTTTCTGGGAGAGCTGAAATGGCATCTTCTATTTGGGATTTTAATTCTTTTTCTTCTAAAAGATAATCAGGGCTTTCAATATCTTTTTCAGTCTGAGTTATGGTCTGAAACTTTAATTTTACTTTATTATGTTTGAAGGTGTTTAGCATAAGGTTTTGTCCAATAGTAAAGACATAACCTTTTGCTTTTTCTAGCGTCACTTTTTTACAATTGATCCATAATTTAAGAAATGCTTCTTGTGTGAGATCTTCTGCGAGTTTTTGATTACCAGATTTGTAATAAAGGAAGTTATAAAGTGTCCTTGAATATTCTGAAAATATTCTTGAAAAGACTAATTTATTGCAAACCGAATTTGGCTCCTGACTCATAAGAGCTCAAAGATAGTATTAATACTGTTTTAATTATTGTTGGTTGATATAGTATTTATCTGATATAGCGAATCAAGAAATCACATATTTGATTTTTAGAATTGCTACACCTATTTACGGAAGTGTAAGGGTAGCCAACAAAAATGACCTTTTTAATTATCCGTTCTTGACTAAGTTCCCAAGAGCCTCTCATGACAAAAATGGATAGGTTAAATCTAGCTTCTCAATTAGTGAACACCTGCCATCATTTTCTTTATAAAAGGTGAAATAAGAATTGCCAATAAACCGATCAAGATGGTAATGGCTCCAAAGCCAGCATAAACAGATACATAGGAATACAATTGTCGAAATGCCTCTTCACCTTCATTTCCAATTGTGGGAGAAAGTCCCGTTACGAATTTTGTGATCGCCCCTAGAAGTCCTTCAGAGAAAGGATTAATTTGACCTTCAACAACAGAGGTTAATTTTGCAATTTTTCCTGCAAAAAAATGACCGTAGAAGGATGATGTAAAAAAGACACCCATAATGAATGCTAAATATTTTACAGGAGACAACTCGGTCATTTTTGATAGGCCGATTGGAGAAATACATAATTCTCCGACGGTTAAAATAAAATAACCGATGATGAGATAACTCATGGAAGTTTGAGCTAAACCGTCCATGGATCGAGCGCTCATTGCAAATATGCAAAACCCTAAGCCTAATAAAATTAGTCCTAAACCAGACTTAATCGCTGAATTTGGATTTCTATTGATTTGCGTTAGTTTATTCCACATCCATGAAAATGGAATGGCTAAAAGAATGATATAAATTGAGTTGATACTATTGGTTTGTGCGGCGTTCATGCCAATGAGATTTACATTTCGGTCGGCAAATAAGGTTAATGAACTTCCGGCTTGTTCGAAAATTGCCCAAAATAAAGACATCAAAATGGTAAAATAAGCTGCAACAATTAATCGACTTTTGAATGGCTTATTTACGGAAGTATAGATCAATACTAATGCTGCAATGATCACAAATGAGGCAATCCAAACCATATAGTGTTCATATTCATTAAATCGAACCAAAAGTGCAAAAAGTGGAACGGATAAAAATGATAGCATAGTAATAAGTTGTCCCTTGTTCAATCCCAGAAACTTCTTATCATATATTTGTTGGTTAGGGATTTGGCCAATGTCTCCAAATACACCTTTGTTCAAGCCGCGGTTGAAATAAAACAATCCGAGTAGCATACCTAATCCTGCTGCCAAAAAACCATAGTGCCAACCATATGACTCAGCTAGCCACGCACATAAAAGTGGTGCAACCGCTCCTCCAATATTAATACCCATATAAAAAATGGTAAAACCAGAATCTCTTCTGACATCATTCTCTGGATATAGTCGTCCAACAAAGGTGGATATGTTGGGCTTGAAGAATCCGTTCCCAATGATGATCAAACTTAAAGAGCCAAAAAAGAACAATGGTGTTTCTATGGTTAAGAAAAAATGCCCGAGCGCCATCATGATTCCACCTAGGACGATGGACTTTCTATAACCAAGATATCGATCAGCGAGAACCCCTCCAATGATGGGGGTGAAGTAAACCAAAGACATGTAAGCTCCATAGATACCAAAGGACATGGTGTCATCATACAATAATTGCTTGGTCATATAGAGAACCAATAAGGCTCGCATTCCGTAAAAGGAAAAGCGCTCCCATAATTCGGCAAAAAACAAGAAGAACAATCCTTTTGGATGGCCCATGTATTCGTTTACATTTGTGTTCATATCCGTATTTTTGAATAAGTTCAAATGTATTTGTTGCTGTCATTTGCGGAAAGCTTCGTAACAAATAGTAATAATTTATTTTGAAGTGTTGGGATTTGTAATTGGATCACAATTAATTACAAAAGGGTAGAATAGTCTTTGTTTGTTGGTCTTTCGAGGAATTCTTGGAGTAGGTCTTCGCGAATTTCAATGTGTTCAGGAAGCATTCTTAATCTATACTTTCCTTCTCCTAAAAATGTAAATAAATCTTTTCTTTCTAATTTTTGATCGTCGTTTAGATTTATAATATCGTTGATGTTGTCAATGATACGAGAAAGGTAGGTTTGGTTTTTAATTTCTCCTCCACTTCCGATTAAGATACCTTGTGATTCCACCTTTCCATATTTTCGTCGAAGGGCAAACTTAAATAAATTGACATATTGGGTGGTTTTAGAACCGAAATCAATTATTTCATTGTTGATTGATTTGGATGGAACGCTTAATTGTATAAGCGACCAATCCAAAAACTTCATTTGCATTTCTGTAACTCGAGGTGTGTTAGCTAATTGAATTACCCATGATGTTGCCAG
>JAHDIE010000015.1 GCA_020630955.1 Saprospiraceae bacterium | reverse complement strand
TCGAGTTTTTTCAATCGTGGGAAGGAAAATAATTTTAGGCGAAGCCTTTACAGCGCTGACTTTTTTTTGTTACTTTTTTTGTGTGGTAGACAAAAAAAGTAAAGTGTCTATTAAATAGGGGGCTTTTCGAAAAAAGAAAAAGTATTAGAAAATAAGATAGGAGAAAAAGAAAAGAATATGTCGTTTCTTTACGAACAAAACAATTTGTATGCAGGACAGAATAAAGATTGAAAAAGATGGACACGTAGCCATAGTTTATTTGAACAGGCCTGAAAAAATGAATGCATTGGACATCGACATGTTTAATGCATTGATTGAAAGGGGTGAGTCATTGAATCAAGATGAATCTGTACGAGCTGTTGTTCTCACTGGAAGTGGCAAAGCATTTTGTGCAGGACTAGATCTTAGTATGTTTTCTTTTGATGGACAATCAGAAATGTTATCTGTTCCTTTAGAAGATAGAACACATGGTATTGCTAATAAATGGCAGAGAGCAGTAACGGTTTGGAGGGAACTTCAAGTTCCAGTCGTTGCTGCCGTCCATGGTGTAGTCTTTGGTGGTGGATTACAAATTATGTTGGCTGCAGATATCAAATTTGCGGAAGCGAATACGAGAATGTCAATCATGGAAATGAAATGGGGCATCATTCCTGATATGGCCGGTCCACAACTCATGAAACACAATATTAGAGAGGATATTATTAGAGAATTAACCTATACTCACAGGATATTTTCAGGTGAAGAAGCTGTAAAATATGGCTTTGCAACGCACATTTCGGATCACCCATTGGATGATGCTATTACCTTGGCCAAGGAGATTGCCTCTAAAAGTCCTGATGCAATAGTTAAAGCGAAGAAACTTTTTAATAGCCTTGGGGATTTATCTATGGAAGATGGCCTACTGATGGAATCGAAAGAACAAGCTGAAATTATTGGAAAGAAGAATCAATTGGAAGCCATCTTTGCAGGAATGCAAAAACGAAAAGGGAATTTTGAAAACTATAGGGATTAGGCATGAATAAATTAATGGATCTCATCAATCTATTGTCATTAGAAAAGCTTGATGATTGTTTGTTTCGAGGTCAAAATTATAAAACACCTTGGGAAAGGGTTTTTGGAGGGCAGGTATTAGGGCAAGCACTCAACGCAGCCTACCAGACAGTTGATCCTGCTCGGATTGCTCACTCGCTACACAGTTATTTCATCTTGCCGGGCGATATTCATCAACCAATTATCTATGAAGTACAAGTCATTAGGGACGGGGGTAGTTTTTCGACAAGGCGAGTAACAGCAATTCAAAAAGGAAGAGCCATCTTTGTTTCTGCAATATCGTTTCAATTGGAACAAGAAGGTGTTGATCATCAGAATGAAATGCCTGAAGTACTCGGTCCAGAAAGCTTTATGACAGACATGCAACAAGGAGAATTGATCAAGGAAACCTTTCCAAAAATCTATCGGAGAATACAAGCTCGAAAACAAGACGCCATAGAATTTCGACCTGTTGAAAAAGTACCCTTTGAAGATTTTATGAATGCCAAACCAAATAGAAAAATTTGGATGAAGGTCACTGAAGAAACGGATATTCCTATTCCAGTTCAACATCAATTATTGGCATATGCATCTGACTACGATTTGCTTCTGACCGCTGTCTATCCTCATGGTACCAAGATAGATTTGAATAAATTATTTATAGCTAGTTTAGATCATGCTATGTGGTTCCATAGAGAATTTGATTTCACAGATTGGCTACTTTATTATATTGATAGTCCAAGTGCATCTAATTCGAGAGGCATGGGCTATGGAAGAATTTTTGACCAAAAAGGAAGATTGGTTTCTACCGTTATGCAAGAAGGGTTAATAAGGATATCGAATCGATGAGAGCTATTGTATGCGAAAGATACGGGACTCCTGAAACGCTCCAATATAGAGAGATACCCGATCCGGTCATTGCCGAAGATCAAATATTGGTGCAGGTGAAAGCTTGTTCTATCAACTTTCCAGACACTTTAATTATCCAAGGAAAATATCAGTTTAAAGGAGAACTACCATTTTCCCCAGGATCTAATTTTGCTGGTATAGTTTTAGAAGTTGGAAGTGAAGTAATGGATTATAAAGCTGGAGATGAAGTTATTGGCGTTGCTACATTTGGTGGCTTGGCAGAAAAAATAGCGATTTCTTCCTCTAATTGTATTCCTAAGCCTCAGCAAATATCTATGGAAAAGGCAGCGGCATTTTTGTACACTTATGCAACTTCATACTACGCCCTTCATCATCGTGCTAAACTGCAGAAAGCTGAAACAGTATTTGTTCTTGGTGCCTCTGGAGGAGTTGGACTGGCAGCAATTGAAATTGCAAAAATGATGGGTGCGAAAGTGATTGCTGGTGCCTCCACAAGCGATAAGTTGAAGGTTTGTGCTGAGCAAGGAGCAGATATCTGTATAAATTATAATGAAGTTGATCTTAAGTCAACATTAAAAAGTCTGACCGAAAATAGAGGAGTAGATGTGATTTTGGATCCAGTAGGTGGTCGTTATGCAGAACCTAGTTTGAGAGCTATTGCCTGGGAGGGACGATACTTGGTAGTAGGATTTTCTTCCGGAGAAATCCCTAAATTTCCATTAAATCTCAACCTTTTGAAATCATGTCAAGTGGTTGGGGTATTCCTAGGTGCTTTCATGAGAAAGGATCCCAATGAGGCAAGTAAGATGATGCATCATTTGACTGAATTATTTAGTCAAGGTAAATTGAATCCTTACATTTATCGAAGGTTTTCTCTTGGTGAGGCCCCAGATGCCATCCAGTTGATGATGGATCGAAAGGCAATAGGCAAATTGATTGTTAATATTTAAAAAAAATACATTGAAGGAAGCATATATTGTAGATGGGCTTAGAACAGCTTTTGGAAAATTCAGAGGGACTCTTTCGAGCATACGTACAGATGATCTATTGGCACATGTGATTAAAGGATTGGTAGAGCAAAATTCCTCAATACCAAAAGATGCTTATGATGATGTGATCATTGGTTGTGCCAATCAAGCGGGTGAAGACAATAGAAATGTAGCAAGAATGTCCTTGCTTTTGGCAGGATTGCCATGGTCCGTTCCAGGAGAAACCATCAACAGATTATGTTCTTCAGGAATGTCCTCTATTGTTCAAGCAAACCGTGCCATCAAAGCAGGAGATGGGGATGTGTTTATCAGTGGAGGAATTGAACATATGACAAGAGCTCCTTTGGCCATGTCCAAATCTTCAAGACCATATGGAGGTGACAACAAGGTTTATGATACCAGTTTTGGATGGAGATTCATCAATCCTAAAATGGCAAGATTGTATGGAACAGAGGCAATGGGAAACACAGCAGAAAATCTTGCGGAGAAGTTTGATATTTCCCGTGAGGATCAAGATAAATTTGCTTTTTGGTCTCAGCAAAAAGCAACCAAAGCTCGAGAAAGTGGTCGATTGGCAAAAGAAATAATTCCCCTTGAAATCCCTAGAAGAAAACAAGATCCTTTGGTTTTTGACCAAGACGAATTTATAAGACCAGATACAACTTTGGAAGCCTTGGCTGGATTGCGAACTGTTTTTAAAGAGGGTGGGACAGTAACGGCAGGAAATGCAAGTGGTCTCAACGATGGGGCAGGAGCTGTGATTGTTGCATCAGGAGAAGCGGTCGAAAAATATAAACTTAAACCTTTAGCTAGAATTGTAAGTTCTGCAGTCGTTGGTGTTGAACCAAGAATTATGGGTATTGGCCCTGTAAAGGCAAGTCAAAAAGCCTTACAAAAGGCAGGTTTGACCTTGAATGATATCGATCTTATTGAGTTAAATGAAGCATTTTCCGCACAAAGTCTAGCTTGTACAAGAGAGCTTGGTCTAGATGATGCTGATCCCAGAATTAATCCAAATGGAGGAGCTATTGCCATCGGTCATCCATTGGGTGTTTCAGGGACTAGAATTACACACAGCCTTGCCCTAGAGCTTCATGAACAAAACAAAAGGTATGGCTTGGCAACCATGTGCATTGGTGTCGGTCAAGGGTACGCCCTAATTATCGAAAAATACTAGTCCTACCTTAGCCTCGGACAAACCAACATATTAAAAATTATAATAAGATGTTTATCTTTGAGGATTCAAACATTAACAAGATATGGCAGCTGTACAGTATAATGAAGACAATATTAGATCCCTTGATTGGAAAGAGCACATTCGGCTCAGACCTGGAATGTATATTGGAAAATTAGGGAATGGTTCACATGTTGATGATGGAATTTATGTATTATTGAAAGAGGTTATAGACAATTCTATTGATGAATTTGTCATGGGGCATGGAAAGCAACTTGAGATCAATGTTGAAGAAGGTATGGTGAGTGTCCGAGACTACGGGAGAGGGATCCCACTAGGAAAAGTTGTGGATGTGGTTTCAAAAATAAACACTGGAGGAAAGTATGACTCCAAAGCATTTAAAAAGTCTGTTGGTTTGAACGGGGTAGGATTGAAAGCAGTGAATGCACTTTCAAATCAATTTACCGTTACTGCATTTAGGGATGGTAAACAAAAATCTGCAACTTTTGAAAAAGGTGAATTGATCAAAGAATCAAAAATGACCAAAACCAAAGAGTCAAATGGTACCTTGATCGAATACATACCCGATGATTCAGTTTTTAAAAAGTACAAACATAGAGACGAATACATCGCCAACCAATTATGGAATTATGCGTACTTAAATGCAGGTTTTAAATTAAAATTTAACGGAAAAACCTTTGTCTCTAGAAATGGATTAAAAGATTTGCTTGAGCGAAAAAGTGATGTAGAAAGTATTCGTTATCCAATCATACATCTTCAAGGAGATGATATTGAAATGGCACTAACGCATGGTAACCAGTATGGTGAAGAATACTACTCTTTTGTGAACGGACAAAATACAACCCAAGGTGGAACACACCTTGCCGCTTATCGCGAAGCCATAGTCAAAACAGTTAGAGAATTTTATGGAAAGTCTTTTGACACAAAGGATATACAATCTGCAGTTATCGGTGCGATAAGTGTAAGAGTTGAAGAACCAGTATTTGAGTCTCAAACTAAAACAAAACTGGGTTCGTTGAATGTGGCACCTGAAGGGCAAACCATGAGGTCATTTGTTGTAGAATTTGTAAAGAAACATCTTGATAATTATTTGCACAAAAACAAAGACGTTTCAGAAGCACTTCTAAAAAGAATTCAACAATCAGAAAGAGAACGGAAAGAAATTGCAGGCATAAAAAAATTGGCAAACAAAAGAGCAAAGGTTGCCAATATTCACAATAAAAAATTAAGAGATTGTAGGATACATCTCAATGAAAAGAAAAGAGGAGTTACTGAAGAAGATTTGAACTCTACGACTATATTTATCACAGAGGGAGATTCTGCAAGTGGATCGATCACCAAGGCTAGAGATGTACAAAAACAAGCGGTTTTTAGTTTAAGGGGTAAACCCTTAAATAGTTATGGTCAGACCAAAAAAGTTGTATACGAAAATGAAGAATTAAACCTTCTTCAACATGCTTTGAATATCGAAGACGGTATGGATGGTTTGCGTTACAATCAGGTGGTCATTGCAACAGATGCCGATGTAGATGGAATGCACATTAGGCTGTTATTGCTTACATTCTTCTTACAGTTTTTTCCTGACCTTGTGAGAGATGGCCATTTATTTATTCTTGAAACTCCGTTGTTTAGAGTTAGGGATAAAAAGAAAACATTCTATTGTTACAGTGACAAGGAAAAAAGAGAAGCCATAGAAAGTCTGAGGGGAAAAGCAGAAATCACAAGGTTTAAGGGATTGGGAGAGATCTCACCAAATGAGTTTGGTGGATTTATTGGAGAAGATATGAGACTAGAGCCCGTAATCTTCAATGAAGGGGTAAGTATTGCCGATATTCTTCAATATTATATGGGTAAAAACTCTATGGAGCGACAGTTGTTTATCATTGACAACTTAAAAGTAGAAATAGACAGTGTGGAAGAAATGTCTGCTGCTGCTATTATGGACTTGGATGAAGAACTTGTGGAATAAACGACAATATTTGGTTTTCTTTTCGATTTTTTGTCAATGTGTCACACCTAATTGCTTCAATACTGTCAAAATTGGTGAAATCATGGCATGGTACATATGTTGTACATAGATTCTCCAAGAATACAAAACTTATGTTTGAAGATTTGAAGAAATTAATACTAGCAGGAGATGATGGAATGGATTTTTCTCCAATGTTTTCTATTTCTAGTAATGGTGATGAAGGGGAGGAGATAGAAGTTCCCTCTAATATTGCCTTACTTGCGCTTAAGAATACGGTACTATATCCTGGTTTAGTAATCCCAATTACCGTAGGAAGAAGTAAATCAAAAAAGGCGATAAAACACGCATATGCAAGTAATAAATTGGTTGGTGTTTTTTCGCAAGTGGATATAGCTACAGAAAATCCTGAACTAGAAGATCTATATAATGTAGGTACCATGGCCAAGATCATTAAATTGATCAAAATGCCAGATGGGAATACAACAGCAATCCTTCAAGGGAGAAAAAAAATTGTGCTTGAAAGAATTGTTTCAGATGAGCCTCATCTGATGGGTCAGGTTTCTGAAATATTAATGGAAGAAGTTAAGGAGAAGACAGAATATCGTGCATTGATTTCCTCAATCAAGGATAGCGCTAAGAAGATAATTGAGCTTTCGCCAAATATTCCGAGCGAATCAATCGTGATGTTGCAAAACATCAAAAGCGATGGTTTCTTAATGAATTTTATTGCCAGCAATCTAAATGTTGAGGTAGAATCTAAACAAGAGATTCTAGACATCAACAACCCAATTAAAAAAGCAACGGCTATTCTTTCAAGGATGCAGCAAGAATTGGAAATGTTAGAAATCCGGGATCAAATTGATTCAAAGGTTAAAGGCAATATCCAAAAACAACAACGGGATTATTTTTTATCTCAGCAGTTGAAAACCATCCAAGATGAATTGGGCCAAAATCCACAAGCAGAAGACTTGAAAGAAATTCAAGCTAAAGCAGAAAAAAAGGATTGGCCAGAACCTGTCCAGCAACATTTTGACAAAGAAATGAAACGTTTGCAAAGAATGAATCCTCAGGTAGCAGAGTATTCTATTCTTTTAAACTACATGGATACTTTGATCAGCTTGCCTTGGAATGAATATACTGAAGATAATTTTGATCTAACAAAGGTAAAGGAGATACTAGACAAAGATCACCATGGTCTTGACGATGTTAAAGAAAGAATTTTGGAACACTTGGCAGTTCTAAAATTAAAGGGAGATATGAAGGCTCCAATTTTACTTTTAGTAGGTCCTCCTGGTGTTGGTAAAACAAGTCTTGGTAAGTCAATTGCTTCCGCTCTGGGTAGAAAGTTTATTAGAATGTCACTTGGTGGCTTGCATGATGAAAGTGAAATTAGAGGACATAGAAAAACTTACATTGGTGCTATGGCTGGAAGAATTATTCAGTCAGTAAAAAAAGCAAAGTCTTCAAACCCAGTGTTTATTTTAGACGAGATTGATAAAATCGGAAAGGATTTTAGAGGTGACCCATCTTCTGCTTTACTTGAAGTCTTGGATCCAGAACAAAATCATAGTTTTTATGATAACTATCTCGAGCTTGAATATGATCTTTCAAAGGTGATGTTTATTGCCACATCAAATTCATTGAATACCATCCAACCTGCACTCTTGGATAGAATGGAAGTCATCCAGATTAGTGGATATTCGACGGAAGAAAAAGTTCAAATTGCTAAAAAGCATCTTGTACCAAAGCAAAGAACCGAGCATGGTTTGAAAGCAAAGCATATCAGCTTGTCTGATAAGGTTTTGACAAGTATTATTAGAGGATATACACGAGAGTCAGGAGTAAGAGGATTGGATAGAACTCTTGCAGGTGCTATGCGAAACATTGCTAAAAAAGTAGCAATGAATGAAAAATATGATCCTAAAATAAAAGTGGAACAGCTTAAAGACATCTTGGGCCCTGCAAAATTTAGAGATGACCGCTTCAATAAAATCAAACAGTCGGGGATAGCAATTGGCTTGGCTTGGACAAGAGTCGGTGGCGATATACTATATATTGAAGCCTCAACCAACAAAGGTAAGTCAGGATTGAAACTTACAGGAAATTTGGGAGATGTCATGAAGGAATCAGCTGCAACAGCCCTCTCTTACATTAAAGCCAATGCAGAAATACTCGGAATCGATTCTGCGGTTTTTAATGATACAGAAATACATATACATGTTCCTGCAGGCGCGATACCCAAAGATGGTCCTTCAGCAGGTATCACTATGTTAACGGCACTTACTTCTGTGCTAAGTGGAAAAAAGGTAAAATCTGGATTAGCCATGAGTGGAGAAATAACTTTAAGAGGAAAGGTTCTTCCCGTCGGTGGTATTAAAGAAAAGGTTCTCGCTGCAAAAAGATCAGGTATAAAAAATATTATTCTGTGTGAAGATAATCGAAAAGACGTTGAAAAAATCAATGAAGATTATCTCAAAGGTGTTGATTTTCAGTTTGTTGAAGAGATGGAAGAGGTGATTGAATTGGCATTAAATAAAAGATAATCGTTTATAAAGATATCGTGAAATACTGTTAAATGCATTAAAAGTTTCACTAAACCCAAATCTAGAAAAACAAAAAATCCTTAAATTTTTGAAAGCTCTTTTTTATTAAAATGAGTGCAATATTTATGGCACTTGAACGGTTCTAAGTTTACACAATTTTGAGATTGGCTTAACCAAAAAACATGCATAATTCAAAACATATTGCAACAACCATTACTTCACAGTTTAGGAATTCATTCTAGACTTAAAATTTTTCTTATAGATTAAGTTTTACCTGTTTACTTTTTTCATTTTTTAATCACATAGATACAAGGCATGGTATTAATACGGTTAATTAATGGACAACACTTACTTTTTGTCACAAATATTGAGACTGAAGCATTATACACTTGATGATTGCCAAAATGACAATGAAAACCAAAGAGGAGACTAACGTCAAAAACAGTGAATACGTTGCCGATTAAATAAATTTATTTGGACTAAAGATTTTATGACGACTTAAGGTGTGAGAATAATAAATAAAGTCCAGATTAAATAGAGTAAAATGAGTTTTTGGGCATTCTATATATATGATCGACAACCAAAACGAAAAGTTAAAAAAAATTTAATAAGCAACCTTTTTATATAATCAAGAGACCTAATAAGTACAAACATTAACAAAACAAAAATTATTAAAATTCGAAATTGAAGATGATGACGAACAACGAAAATTCAAAAACAAAGATCTTAGTATCAATAATTAGAACTAATAAATCCACTTCCATGAAAAATGTAATGTTAATCTTGAGCTTTATGCTCACAACTGGAATTTTATCCGCACAAATAAAAATTGGACTAAGAGGTACTTCTCCTTCTTTTTCAGCAAAGGAAGTAAGTAAGCAATTTTACAATATTGACCGATCAGGTGCTTACGATCTTAAGTATTTATCAACCAGAACATCTTATGCTTATGGCTTAGGATTTTATCAAGATATTGGTCATGCTTGGATTGGAGGCGATCTTCTCTATCGAAAAAAATCAGTGCAGTACTCGCTGGATGAAATGGGCAAAACGGAGAGAGGTGCAAAAGCCTACGAAGATAAATTTAAAGAGCTTTCCATTCCAATTGCAGCAGGTTGGAGAAAAAACAATTTAAAGTTGGGACTGGGGCCAGTTTTTACTTTCAAAGCACAATCTGATTATGGCTTGTTAGAAATGCCCGAATTTTCAATTAGCAAAAGGAAAATTGACACTGGGTTTCAGTTTTTGGTTGGATATATTATTAAAGACCGTATCCATATCGATGTTAAGAGAGAACTTAACTTCAATCAAACAGGAGAGGATTATCAAGTAAGAGGTAAAAACCTAAATCTGAAATCTTTACCACATACTGCTTCACTCAGTGTAGGAGTCTTCTTTTAAGAGTATAACAAAAACAAAAAATACGCTCACTCAGAGTTTTTTCAGTTAGTGTTGGGCTTGTTTACGTCCAACAGGTAGTACAATAAAGATTGTACTATATTGAATTGCCTAATGATTTAGTTTCGGGAATACCGAAACCCTAGGTTTATGGTTGAGGCGGAGCTATTGGATCCAAAGTTGAAAAACTGCGTGTACAATAGTTCCGCTTCCAACCATGATCTAATAAAATATTTTGCACCCAAACCTGCTTGTGCAAAAGCGCCTCCAAGAGCATTTACATTTGAACCTGAATCGTTAAGTCCAATTCTGGGGCTTATGTTGACCAATCCATAGATGGTTTGTTTCCAACTGGGAAAGTAATTGTATATCAAAGTAATGGGCACCAACAATTGTGCATAACCTGACTCATCGTTAAACAAAAATGATCCAGTATTTTCTAAATGCAATCCGGCATCAATAAAATAACTTGAATTGCCATTTATTTTTTTCTCAAAAAATAAATTGTTAAAAAATTGAAGGTGTTCCCAATCCACGAAACCAAAATTATCATTGCCTTCAGCTTGATCTAAAGTAGGAAAGTATACAGCGTGTAAGATAGAAATTGCTCCCGCAGTACTTTTTACCGCATATTTAATTCTTGGTCCAATTGCACTGAAACCAATTCTTCGATAATCAACTCTTTCATCCCCTGACATTCTTGTTTGATTATTAAATGGAAAGGCAATAAAACGATTTGTTTTGTCCGACGAAGATGCAGCTGATCTGAATTTCAAGTCAATACCCCAATTCAAGTTCTTATTTGTTCCAATTAGTACTTGTAAAAAACTCGCATAGAAATCTTGTCTAAATCCAGAATCAAATCCTTCCATGTAATAGTTGTTGAACAACTTAACTTCATGTCCACCTTTCTGGTACAATCTGGTAGGATAAAATCTCTTCTCGTGAACTTCTTGACCTATTGCTATCTCACTCAATATTATTCCTATCACCAAGAAGAAGATGTATTTCCAATTCATTCTTTATAGTTTTGCAAAAGTATTCCCATTTTGAATTATATCTTACCATTGATTTTCCATTGGAAAATTACACGATGTCCTTTCCTTTCATGCTAGGAGTATTGTTCTTGTAATCATCAATATCCATATCTTCTTCAAAATGTAATTCTATCTCTTGTGGTCTATCTGAAAATAATTTTCCAAGATAACCACTTAAGCCTGCAATCAGACCAATGGAAAGAATAGGAACTAAGTAAGAAATAATTCCAGGGGCTCCAAAAATGTCTGCTATTCTCTGGCTGCTTCTAAAGCCTGTTTTTTGATCAAGCCATAAAATTTGTATTAACCATATTGCCATTACACTCAATGATGGTATCAACCAACTTGCTTTACTTTTCAGTTTTGTAAGGAATATGATCAACACAACTACAGGTATGATATTCCACCAAGGTAAAAATTGGTTTAAAGTTAGGTGTAAAATTATTATACTTACAGTTGCAACTATTTTATTCATTGATCGGAGTAATTTGGTGAACAAATTGTGACTGCTTGATTATTTCATTTTGATCCGAAGTGAATAATAGTTTATAATAACTACCTTCTGCCCAGGCTTCTATCATGTTGTCATAGTAGGGAGACAAAGGATTTCCAGATTGACCTCCAGGGTAGACACCCCAAGCATCTATTTTGTCTCCAAGTTCTACGACCATTCTCCATGATGGTCCGAATCCGTTTCTGGTTGCTTTTAATGCATCACCGCAACCACCTGTTTGCAAATTCATTTTTGAATATCCAGGGATGTTGAGCAAATGCATGACTCGGGCCGGTTTTTTGACATTCCATGCATTATCTTCATTTAAGTCTATTTTTTCTGCCACTTCCGTAAATGTCTTTCTGACAATATCACCAAATTCTTCTTTTTTAGTTGTTGTCTTTATATCAAAGAATGGGTCTTTTTGATTTTCAAGAATCAGTTGGTAAAGACGCCAAAAATCTGGTTTTGAAATTTTGTAATCTTCATATTCTATCTCATCCCACACATTGTTTTCGAAAATCATACAATATTGTTCAAAGATGTAAGGTGCTTCTTGCTCAGCTTTGTAACGATAATCCCATGCAGATAGAATTTGGTAAATTTCTGTTTCCTTGGAGTTTAACTTTTCTTTATCAATATTGCTCAATATCAAAGGAAGAAATTCGCGTGCCTTTATACTTAAATCATCCAATTGAAAATTTTGCATATCCTCAATCGTAAAGTTGTCTCCTTGTTCAAGTAATTCATTGATTCGACGACCTCTGTAATCTTCAAACCCTCCATGGAATGGATGTGGATAATCTTCTCCTATGGAAACCTGATTTGCGGAAGCGACAAAACCTAAAGTTGGATTATAACTTTGAGGATTAGATGTTCGAGGAATGATTTCAGTCCATTTATTATTCAAACTATTTCCGTTTTTTAGAAATACACCTTCATTTGGATATTTGACTGGTAGATTACCATTTATCCGAAGACCTATATTGCCTTGCTTGTCAGCAAATACAAAATTTTGTGCAGGAGATACAAAGTTTGAAGTAGCAGATTTGTAACAATTATAATCTTTGCATTTCATTGCTTTTACAAAGGTTTGTAGATCTGGTTTGTTCGGCTCTTCTAATGCCATCCACTGCATGGCAAGGTCTTTTGATTTTTCATCTTTTGATTCCCATATTATGGGTCCAAATTCTGTGACCAACATATCCCAATTAATATCGGGTCCATTTTTTACCTTAATCGTCTGAGGTATTCGTTTGGCAGTCAATATCTTACCATCCACTCGATAAGTACCAGCCAGTTTATCAACCCAATCAATGGTGTAATAATCTAGCATATCATGTCCTACATTGGTTGATCCATATGCTATATGTTCATTAAAGCCAATGATGATCCCAGGTATGCCAGGAACGGTAACACCATATGCGTTTATTTCAGGAGTGTTTATATGTGACTCGAACCAAATTGAAGGTAAGCTTAATTGTAGATGAGGATCATTGGCAAGAATTGCATATCCATTTTTTGATTTCAAAGGAGCTATTGCCCAATTGTTTGAGCCAGCTCCTTTCGTTGGCTCTTTGTAGCTGTAACCTTGAACAAGATTTTCATTGAAATCAATTCCTTCTGGCTTACTTCTTCTGAGATCTGAAGGAATTGAGGAATCTTCCCTAATAACAGGAATTTGATTTGAATCTGATTGGCTATAAAGCCGATCGTAAGTTTCTTCCCCTAATAATATTCTAGCATTGGTATTGAAAATGTCTGGACCATATCTACTCAAAGTAAATGCCATATATTTTGAAATGAGTGCAGAACTTAGATCAGTCCATGGTTCTGGTTTGTAATTGGCCAATTTGAACTCTAATGGTAGTTGACTTGATTCCAATGAATTGATGTAGGCATTGATGCCTTCTTTAAATGCTTCTATGCTTGCATAAGCTTCTGGAAATTCTTTCCACTTTTCAACCGCCTTCTTTGCACCATATTCCAATCCATATTTTCGCATCATTAAATCTCGATTGATGGTGGCCTTTCCAAGAACTTCGCTTAACCTGCCTGATGCTAATCTTGCCATAAAATCCATCTGCCATAATCTTTGGCTGGCAATAATATAACCTTGAGCAAAGATTGCATCTCTTTCATTTTGGGCAAAAATATGAGGGACCATCCGGTCATCATAGTAGACGGTAATTTCTTTATCAATTCCCTTTATCTTTATTGTTTGCTCTTTTTCTTGATAAGAAAGATCAATGTTTTTCCATAATCCAGTTGTTGGGTTCAACAACCTGGTTAGTCCAGGAATTTTTAATTTTTCATTTACCCTGAATCCATTGTGCAGAAAATAACTAAGAAATGATAGCAGAGCTAAGGTGATAAAAATTTTAATTATTTTCTTCATTGGAAATTACCTTGTAAATACAAAATTTAGATCATTGCTTAAATCATCATCAAATGAGTATTCTTCGTAATTGAAGCCTTTAATATCTTCTGGTTTTTGAAGTTTGTTTTTGATAATATAATGTGACATCAATCCTCTCGCTTTCTTTGCATTGAAAGAGATAAATTTTAGTTTGTCATCTTTGTATTCTTTAAAATCAATATTGATGACAGGATCATTCAAATGATCTAATTGGACAGCTTTAAAATATTCTTTTGATGCAAGATTGATGATAGTTCGATTTTTATGTCCTAGGAGTGATTCATTAATTTGCTTTGATATTTGGGCTCCCCAAAATTCATAAAGATTTTTTTTACGACCAATTTTTAGGTTTGTCCCCATCTCTAATCGATAAGCTTGCATTCTGTCCAATGGACGAAGTAATCCATATAAACCACTTAGTATGCGTAAGTGTTTGTTGGCAAATTTTAAGTCATTTTTATTAAAATCTTCAACTTTTAGTCCCAAATAGACACCACCTTTAAATGCATAAATAGCTGCCCTGCTGTTTTCATCATCATAATTAGAATCAAATTCTTGATTTCGTTGGTGATTGACAAAAGCAAGTTTGTCACTAATATGCATTAATTCACTGAGTTTTTTCCTGCTGTACTTTTTAAGATATTTATTGATAATTAGACTTTCCTCAACAAAATGAGGTATAGTGTCTCCCATCTTTTCATGTTGAAAATCCAAAGTTTTTGAAGGAGAAAGCAATATGATCATTCTTGAATTATTTGTCGTCAAAGATATAATAACCATGAAGATATACAGCTTGTTTTAGTAGCATAGGATTGTAAATTAAAATATATTTGTAGACGAATTGATCTAACGAATATGGAACAAGAAAAACTGTTGATAAGAGAAGAGGTTAACAACTCCTTAAAAGACTGGAGAGAAGACGAAAAAATGGCCCTCGAATTGCAACGAATAACTGGACAACTTCGATTTAGAAGTTCAATTGAGCTAGTGCTATTTGGTGCTCCTATTCATGATACAAGAACAAGTTCTTTGTTGAATCAACATTTGTTCTCTTTAAACTATTCGCAAAAACCACTTAGTGTAACTGCGACACTTGGTCTAGCTTCTGCAATTGCTAAAGCTGATAACCTTATGCCATGCAAAGTTGATATCGGAAAGCTAGGCTTGGAATGGGTAGAAGAGAAAGGTGATTTTAATAATGAAGAAGAATTTGTACACTTCAAATTAAAGAACTTTATAAATGTAGATCCCAAAAATGGAGCAGCAAGTGATGTTGTTCTTTATGGATTTGGAAGAATAGGAAGACTTGCAGCAAGAATTCTGGTAAACAATACTGGAAAAGGAGAACAGTTAAGATTGAAAGCGATTGTCATTCGTCCAAAACTTAAAGACAGATTAGAAGAGGCTCAAAAACGTGCAGCCTTATTATCTCATGATTCTGTACATGGTGCATTTCCGGGATCCGTATTAGTCTCAGATAATGGAAATGAAATTATTATCAATGGTAACAAAATCAAACTAATATTTGCCAAGTCTCCTGATCAAATTGATTACACTGAATATGGTATAAATAATGCTCTTTTAATAGATAATACAGGAGTCTGGAGAGATAGAGAAGGTCTTGAAGGCCATTTAAGACCAGGAATTGCAAAAGTTCTACTTACTGCTCCAGGTAAAGGTGATGTTCCTAATATTGTATATAAAGCGAATGAAGAAAACTTTTCAACGGATGATCATAAAATATTCAGTGCCGCATCATGTACAACCAATGCAATTGTTCCAGCCGTTGATATTATTCATAAAGAGTATGGAATTACAAAAGGACATATAGAGACCATTCACGCCTATACAAATGATCAAAATCTAATTGATAATTTTCATAGTAAGCAAAGAAGAGGGAAAGGAGCAGCAACCAATATGGTCATAACCAGCACGGGGGCAGCTGCTGCAGTTGCTAAAGTATTTCCAGAAATGAAAGGCAAACTTACAGGGAATGCAATAAGGGTTCCAACTCCTAACTGTTCATTGGCCATCTTAAATTTATCGTTGGACAAACAAACAAATAGTGTTGAATTAAACGCGAAATTGAAGGAAGGTTCATTGAAAGGTCAATATATGGAACAAATACTTTATTCAACAGATACAGAATACGTTTCTTCTAATGCTATTGGAATGAATACTACCTGTGTGGTAGATGCTCCTAGTACAATTGTGTCAGAGGATGGATTAAATGCAACGGTATATCTATGGTATGATAATGAATATGGTTATACATGCCAAGTAGTAAGATTGGCGAAACATCTGATGGGTGTAAGACGATATATATATTGATTCTTACTATAAAAATGGTAGAAATGCTGTCTCTTTTAAAAATATGAAGACATGCTGAATCCTTGTTTTATTCTTTTCGATCTTATTGGTACAACCTTTATTGATTCAACAGAGGATGGTTCTTTAATTATCAACAGCTTTATCAATGCTTTTAGTAAAAATGGGATCCATTTGGATGTGGATAATATCAAAAGAGAAAGGGGAAAATTAAAAACCGAGGCCATTAAAAATTTGCTAGGGAGTGATGATGAAAACAGAATTTTAGAACTCACCATTTTTAATGATTTCATGCAAATGCTGAATGATTCCATCGAAAGTATTAAACCCATTGATTCAGCAATGGAAGTATTTGATACATTGAGAACCAAGAGAGTGAAAATAGGTCTTGGAAGTGGGTTGCCACTAGACTTTATTAATCATTTAATTGTTAAATCTGGATGGAATAAAAACGAATTTGATTACTTAAATAGCTCAGAAAATCTTGGGGAGGGAAGACCGAATCCCATCATGATCAATAACGCCATACAGAGCTTAGAAATAACAAACAGATCACAAGTCATAAAGGTAGGAGATACCATTGTAGATATGAAAGAAGGAAAAAACGCAAATGTATGTACCATCGGCGTTTTAACTGGAAGTTCAAGTCGATCAGAATTGATTGAGGCTGGGGCGGATTATGTCTTGAATGATATTAGAGAAATTTTACAATTCTTAGATTAAATGTTTGGTTATGCAAAATGATCTTACTATTCGATTTGCAAGACGCGAAGACCTTCCAAGTATGGTTGATATCTATAATCAAGCTATTAGGTCGAAAAGATCAACTGGTGATTTGGATGAATTTAAGGTAGAAGATCGAATTGCTTGGTTCGAGAAATTTTCAAATCAATCTTTTCCTCTTTACATTTGCGAAACAGATGGAAAGCTTATCGGCTATTGCTCTATATCTCCCTACAGACCAGGAAGAAGAGCAATGAAACATGTTGCTGAAATTAGTTATTATGTCGATTTTAATTATCATGGTCAAGGCATTGCTTCCAAATTATTAAATTTTGTGATCGCAGATTGTCAACGAGTTGGTATAAGCAAATTATTAGCTATTCTATTAGATATCAATACTGGAAGTATAGCCTTACTTGAAAAATTAAAATTTAAAAAATGGGGACATTTTCCAAATATTATTCAGATGGATCAAGTTATTTGTGGCCAATTCGTCTATGGCTTAAGTCTTAGAAACTAAATTTCAATTCGGCTAAAAGATCGCTTGAGCATTATGTTATTTATACTTAAAGTATAATAAAAAGTAAATTTTTCCTATATTAGGAAGATGACCGAGAATGTAAACACTGAATTTTTAGTGAATGATCATATCATTGGCTTAAAACCTTCAGCTACTTTACTTATTAATGAACAGTCCAAAAACTTAATTGCAAAGGGTGAGGTAGTTTATAAATTAGGTTTTGGCCAATCGCCTTTTCCTGTGCCTAAAGTTGTTGTTGAGGCATTGAAAAACAATGCTCACCAAAAAGATTATTTACCGGTAAAAGGATTATTTGATCTTCGTGAATCTGTTGCTAATTACCATGCAAGAAAACATGGATTAACCTGTGACGCAGAAGATGTATTTATTGGTCCTGGTTCGAAAGAACTTTTATTTCTTTGTCAATTGATATATTGCGGCGAGTTGTTGATTCCTCAGCCGAGTTGGGTTTCATATGAACCTCAAGCCCAACTAGCCAATAAAAAATTTTCATGGATTCCTACAGATTTTGAGGATGGCCATTTGTTGAATGCAGTAAAATTAGATGAGCATTGTATGCAAAGCGAACAAGGCTCCAAAATTCTCATTCTTAATTATCCATCAAACCCAACAGGCTCTTCGTTATCCGTTAAAAGTCTTGAGGAAATAGCTGTGGTTGCAAAGAAACACAATCTTTTAGTATTGTCAGATGAAATATACGGTGAAATGCATCATGATGGCAATCATCATTCAATCGCAAAATATTATCCTGAAGGAACAATAGTAAGTAGCGGCTTGAGCAAATGGGCAGGTGCTGGTGGTTGGAGACTTGGCACCTTTACTTTTCCAAAAAGAATGCGTTGGCTTTTGGATAAAATGGGAGTGGTTGCAAGTGAAACATTCAGTGCAACTTCAGCGCCAATACAATACGCAGCAATTGCAGCATTTAATGGTGGAGAAGAGATTGACCAATATTTAAAGAGCTCAAGAAGTATTCTTAAAATTATTGCTGCAGCAGGATCGACTATTTTAACAGATAACAATATTAAACACAATCTTCCAGTAGGCGGTTTTTATCTGATGCCTACTTTTAATAATTATAAGGACAATTTTCAAAAAAGAAATATAATCACAAGTGTTCAATTATGTGATTCCTTGTTAAAAGAAACAGGAGTTGCATTGCTTCCGCTAAGTGCCTTTGGAATGCCTGAAGATTTTCTAGGTGCAAGATTGTCCTATGTAGATTTTGATGGAGCTAAAGCAATCGAATTAATCGAAAGTAATCCAGAGGCAAAAGCTTCTGAATTGGCTCCTAAGGTTATGGAGGCTTTTCATTTAATGGCTCAATGGACCAGTGAATTCAATTAGTTTATAAACTGATTGTTAAAGGAAAGAATCTTACTCTATTATAAATTATTAATCAAATTTTTAATATGAAAAACCTACTTAAAAAAACGCAAGCCTGCTTGATTGTGATGTTTTTGACTGCATCATCTATCATGTTTGGTCAGAGTACGGTCTCCGGAGTTGTTACTGGAGAAGGAGAACCTCTAATCGGAGCTACTGTCAAAATCGTAGGGACAGCTGCTGGCACCGTAACTGATTTTGATGGGAAATATACCTTGGATTTGGAACCAGGTGATTATATCCTAGAAGCTACTTATACTGGATATACTGCTTTGCAACAGGCCATCACAGTATCTCTAGGAGCTAATACAGCTGATTTTGCCTTAGCCACAGGTGTGCTTTTAGGTGATGTTGTGGTGACTGGTACAAGATCAAAGCCCCGTACAGCCCTTTCTTCTCCTGTTCCTATTGATAACTTTGTAGCGGAAGTCATAGACAAGCAAGGAAATGGTGATCTAACAGAGAATCTTAAAAATATTGTTCCTTCCTATTCTGCTACCCCACTAACAGGGGATGGAGCAGCATTTGTAAGACCAACATCTTTGAGGGGATTACCACCTGATGAAACCTTGGTTTTGGTTAATTCAAAAAGACGTCATAGATCCGCTTTGATAGCACATTTTGGTGCCGCGATGAATGTTGGAGCTCATGCTGTTGATATTGGACATATACCAAGTATTGCCGTAAAAAATTTGGAAGTTTTAAGAGATGGTGCTGCAGCTCAATATGGATCAGATGCGATAGCTGGTGTTTTTAATTTCTTATTAAAAGATGCAAATCATGGGGCAGAATTTCAAGCACAAGTTGGACAATGGTATGGAAGGAACTATGGTGCTGAAACAGATTATAAGGTTGCCTTGAATGTTGGTATGCCACTTACTAAGAAAGGATTTTTCAATATTAGTGGCGAGTACACTTTTAATGAAGAATTAAGAAGAGGAAATCAGCATGCCGCAGCAGAAGGCTTGGCTGGAGTTCCTGATCCAGTAATGAATTGGGGAAGACCTGAAAGTAGCGGATTCAGAAGTATCTGGAACGCAGGAATCGATATTACCGATAATGTACAAATGTATTCATTTGGAAACTTTGCAGATACCTATGGTAATTATAGTTTCTTCTATCGTGCACCTAACCGAGGTGGTGTATTAACGCCAGTGCCAAATGATCCACAAGATCCATCCAAAGGAAACTTTAGTTGGGGAGATGCATTTCCACTAGGATTTACACCACGATTGGAAGGATTCCAAAAGGACTTTAGTACAGTATCAGGTATTAGAGGAGAATTAGGGGCAGGAATTAAATATGATGTAAGTGCTTCCTTTGGTTATAACAGAATCAATTATTTGCTAAATGGCACGTTAAACCCTTCGTGGGGCCCATTGTCTCAAAGAAACTTTGAACCAGGTGATCTTCAGCAGAATGAGCGAAATATAAACCTTGATCTTTCTAAGGAACTTTCTGATAAAGTGAATTTAGCAGTTGGTTTCCAAAAAAGAAAAGAGGTGTATACCATGTATGAAGGAGATTATCAATCTTATGCAGCAGGACCTTGGGCAAGTGTAGGTCAATTAATTAACCCAGAGACCGGAGAAAATTATGCCACCCCTGCTATTGGTGCGAATGGTTTAGCAGGAACAACAAAAGATGATGCCGGTGTATTTGAAAGTGATTCATGGGGTGTGTATGCTGATCTAGAATATGATATTACCGATGCCTTGCTTTTGCAACTTGCTTATCGACATGAAGAATATGAAGAATTTGGAAGCGCAGATAATTACAAAATAGCAGCAAGGTATACAGTTGCAGATTGGTTAACAGTGAGAGGAGGCTACTCTACTGGTTTTAGAGCGCCTACTCCTGGACAAGCTAATGTTGTAACAATAACAACATCATTTGATGGTGTTTCAGGTGAGCAAGTTCAAGAGGGTACTGTAAGCCCGACTAATCCTTTAGCACAACAACTTGGAGGTAAGGCACTTACTCCAGAAACATCGCAAAATCTAAGTGTTGGAATCGCATCAAGATTAACTGATAACTTAAGTTTGACAGTGGATTATTATCAAATAGAAGTAAATGATAGAATCATTAAGTCAAGATCTTTGCCAATTGATAATCCTTTGTTTTCTGAATTAGCATTTTATACTAATTCATTAAATACTCAAACAAATGGATTAGATGCCGTGCTATCATGGAAAGGTTCCAACACGAGTGTAAGTTTAGCTTATAATTACAACAGTACAGAGGTCTTGAGTCAAACTCAGGTAGGCGGCAAAGATCCAGTTTCAGAAGGAACAATTTTCAATCTCGAAAATAACCTCCCGAAAAGTAGAGGTAACTTATCAATTACCCATGATTTTGGAAAAATTGATGCTTCATTAAGAGCGAATTATTACGGAGGAACAATCGATGAAAGAGGAGATCGCGAGGAAGTCAGTGCTGAAACTTTACTTGATTTAGAATTTGCATACAAAGTGATGGATAATATGAAGTTAATTTTAGGTGGAAATAATATTCTAAATAATTATCCTGATGAAATTGCAACAAGATTATCGCAAGGTATGCCTTTCCCACGTCGTACTCCAATCGGATACCATGGAGGTATGGTTTACTTTAAATTAATTTATAAGTTATAATAAACTTAGAAAACACAATAATGAAAGCAGATATCGAAAGGTGTCTGCTTTTTTTTTATTGCTTTTCAACGAATTTTTCCAACTCCGCGTCAAACAACTTTTGATAGCTCCCTTCTTTTATTCTTAAATTGATCCACTGATCAATATAGGCTTTGAAAACAAAATCTCTTTGAAGCAGATATCCCATTTCAAAGAAATTAAAAGGATTATCAGCATTAACAGCTTCTAGTTCTGGATGAATTTTTTCTTGAACCATGGTTTCAACTGCATCTGTTACCATGAGATCAGCATCACCGTCTACAATTCTTTGAAAGATGCTTAGGTTGTCCTCGTTTTTAATAATTTCAGCATTTGGGAAATTTTGTAATGCAAATTGTTCATTGGTACCTCCTGGATTGACAATTACTTTAACAGTTGTATTATTTATCGACTCAATAGAATTGAATTTGCTAGCATTTTCATCTCTTGTGATCACTGCCTTTCCACTTTGAAGAATCGGAATACTAAAAAGACCTTTTGTTTGTCTATCCAATTTAATTGTTACGCCGCTCATGCAAAGATCATATTTCTTATCTTCAAGATCTTTTATTAAACTTGGCCAAGATGTCTTAACTAAACGTAGCTGAACTCCCAATACAGAGGCTAAATCTTTTGCCATTTCAATATCAACTCCTTTATACTCAGAGGAATTTTTATCATCTTGATATGAAAAAGGAGTAAAGTCTCCGGTTGTTCCTACCCAAAGTTCACCTCTTTCAATGATTTCATCTAATAGAGAGTAAGTGCTTACTCGAAAATTGTTTTTCTGGGAATAGTCTTGCTTGCAAGCTGATATCGAAAAAACAAGCATGATAGAAATATTAATCATTAATATTTTGACCGGCTTATTTCTATATTTTATCAAATTCTGATATTAGTTTTTAAATAATGATAACTTATTCAAGTTATGATTTTTATATTAGACTTATTTATGATGTTGCACATTTATATCAATGATTTGCTTCTAGAAAAATAAAATAGAGTGTCACCTAAAGTTAATATTTGCATTTGTGGAGCAGGAATTGCTGGAATAGCAACTGCATATTATTTGCTTATGGCAAACAAAGATTTGTCGATAACCATTGTTGATAAAAATCAACCTATGTCTTTTACTACGAGCAAGTCCGGGGAAAACTATAGAAATTATTGGCCTCAAAAATGTATGCGTCAATTTGTAAGCCATAGCATTGAGCTAATGAAAGATATGCGGCTCACTATGGATGAGCCTTTTGAAATGATAGAAAATGGATACAATTTTGTAAGCCATGATTCCAATAATTCAATTTTTAATATTGATTTTAATGAAAATTATGGGGAGGATGATCTTGATGAAATTGTAGATACCAACAAAATAAAAATCAGGTATCCATATTTAGATAAACAAATAGAAAAAGTACTTCGTATAAAAAAGGCAGGAAGAATTGATGTCTATGCTATGGGTTCATATATGCTTAAAGAGGCTCATGCAAAAGGGCTAAAATTAATTCAAGGAGAAATTGTAAATATTAGTAAGGCAGATGACTCATTTAAAGTTGAACTTAATGGATCGCAAAATTTGAATGTTGATCAGCTTGTGATTGCAACTGGTCCATTTCTAAATCATATTGCAGCAATGTTAGGATTTGAGTTTGCCATTAATAATATAGTTCAAAGAAAATTTATCATTCCAGACCCCTTGAATGTCATTCCTAAAGATATGCCATTCACAATTTACGCCGATGCACAATTTTTAAATTGGTCAAAGAATGAATTTATTTTTTTAAAGGAAGAAAAGAAATACAGGTGGTTGACTAATAAATTGCCTGGAGGTTTGCATATAAGACCTGATGGGAATGGAATTAAATTAGGTTGGGCATTTCAAACACAAAAAGTGGAAGCCCAATGGGAGGTTCAAAATATAGATTTATTTCCTCATGCAGTTTTAAAAGGGGCAAGTAGATTTATTCCTGCCTTGGGTCATTATGCAGAAAAAATTCCGACTCCTATTATTGAATATGGTGGACATTATACAAGGACTAAGGAGAATCTTCCACTTATCGGACCTACAGAAGTGAAAGATGTCTTTGTTGTAGGGGCATTGGCTGGATATGGAACCATGAGTGCTTGCGCTGCTGGCAAACTTTGTACAGATTATATTTTAGATGAACTCAATTTGCCTTCCTATGCTCCATACTTTCATCCTAAAAAATATAATAATGAAGCAATTATCGATGAACTAAGCGCAATGGTAAGTGATGGTCAATTATAAACTTTTCTTTAAGGCGACATAACTAAAAAGGGGAAAATTGTGTTTACAATTTTCCCCAGTTCCTATTACAAAGGCTTATCAACCTTTATCTTGATATGAGTCTTATTTTCAAATAACTTGGTCTGTATACTTTACTTGTGGAATTGAAGAGATAGTAGTATTAAAAAATGCTTACCGTTTTTGTTTTATTAAAATCGGAGACACAGAAGTATAAGGCAACCTTTAAACCATCCATAAATCTTTAAGATACGATTTTTTTTATTCCTTTTGAACTAAAAAAATCTCTCTTTCAAATTCACGAAGAATAAAACTATCCAATTTAGTTACTCCAATAGGATAATCTACTCGTAGGGTATCAACAATATAATAGTATTGGTCAGTAATACTGTCTTCAATGATGTTTGGATAGCCATTTGCAGTAGCGAGATAAAAAGAACAAGTTTTATCCATTATTGATTTCTTGTACAACCTAATTGGTTTTTCGTCAAATTTTTTTTGGATATCTAAAATAGCCAACTTGGATTCAGTAGCAATGTTACCATCATATCGTTCTGGCATTACAAAAAGATTAAAGCCAATTCTGGTCAGCAATAAGGCAACGATTACATACCAAAATAAATACATCCTTGTTTGAAACATTAAGATGATTAGAATTACAAATGATATCCCAAGTAATGATAATTTTAAGTAAGGATAGGAAACTAAATGGATGCCAGGATGATTGAAGCCTAAAATGATGCCCAGAAAAGGGATAAAAGGAATAAGTAGAAAATACCATCTGAAGAAAATCCACCATTTTGGAGAATGATTTACAGCTTCATTGATCATAAAAAATATAACTGTTAAACTGATTGGAATCAACATCAAAATATATCTTGGATATACTTCAGGAGAAACCCAATATACCAGAATGTTACAAACAAAAAGTATGAAACAATATTTTATATAATCATTGGCAAAAACCTTTTGTCTGATCTCTTTATTAAGCATGAGAAGGCCTGGAAGAACCCATGGGAAAAAGTGATAAAGGTTTTCAAAAGGATAAGTAAACAAATGTTTAATCACATCTGAAATATCAAAACGTACAATGGTCCTTCTTGTTGACTGATCAACCAAAGGGCCAATGGTATTGCTAAAGTCATGTGTCTGGTTGTAAACAAAATAGTACAGTCCAATGATGCCTAGCATTAATATCATCCCAACTAAAAACCCAGGCCCCTTATAAAACCTTTTTAGGTCTCTTTTGAAAAGTAATACACCCCCAATACTAGCCCCATAGAAAATAAAAGAAGAAAATCCTTTCATCAAATAACCTAACGCCGTAAGTAATGCAGTTATAACAAAAAATTGAAAATACTTTTCTCTATTGTAATAATGATAACTTAAAAAAATGGTTAAATAACTAACTACTGAATAGCCAATATCGATTAAAGCCATAAAGGAGTCCCAAAACAAAACTCGACCACAGGTTATGTAGCATAATGTTATGAGTAGACTCATTTTCTGCGAAAGATATATCCGGTTGGTTTTGTAAATGATAAATGAGAATAAACTCAGGAAAAATAAAGTAGGTAATCTTGAAGTAAATTCATTGACTACGCCTGTAGTTGCATATATCAATGCAATAAACCAATTGTAAACTGGTGGTTTGTAATAATAAGGAAGCCCATTAAGTGTCGGGACAATAAAGTCTTTGTTGTAGAGCATTTCATAAGCAACCAAGGATCTGATTGCTTCATCTTCATTAAATACCAATAATCCCAAATTGATGAAAAATGCAGGAATGCAAAGAATTAGGATAACAACTAAGAGAAGTTTTTCAGTTTTATCTAATTCTATGTTAATTGGCATTTGGCAAATATACTAGGCTATTACAATTTTCTTCAGTAAAATATTCTTGAGCAATTCTTTGAATGTCATTCGCGCTGATATTTTCATACATTTGAGCCTGTCTATTGATCAGATTTGCATCTCCCATTAATTCAAAATGACTCAAATTAATGGCCTTATTTAGTATACTTAGCTCAGAGTATTCAAGTAAGCTGATAATTTTATTTTTGATTTTTGCAAGTTCATAATTTGTAACCAACTCAGATTGTAGTTGATTTAATTCTATTTTGGCTTTTTCAATAGCAAGATTGAAATCTTGATCTTCTGCAACTTTACCATCGATGATAAATAGGCCTGGATCCATATTTCCTGAAATGTATGCTGAGAGGCTATTGAATAAATCACCTCTTTTGGCCAATTTTTGATAGAATCTTGAAGACTTTCCAGTGCTTAATAGATCAGAAATTAAATCAAAAGTGTAATAATCGGGATGAGATCTTTCAACCATATGATAGGCGATCAAAAAATTTTGTCCTGGAACATTACTGTATTTTATAAATTCTCTTTTTTCTATTTGCTTTGATTCTTGTGCTAATTTTCTTGGCACTATCTGGCCAGGAGGAATTGGGCCAAACCAATTTTGTATCCTTTCTTTAATATGGGCAAGCTCAAAGTTTCCACTTATACATAAAATTGCATTATTGGGATGATAATGCTTATTGAAAAAGGACTCTACATCCTCCAACTGGGCTTTTTCAATATGTGAAAAGTCTTTTCCTATAGTAGGCCATTGATATGGATGAGTTTTGTAACATAATTTACTTAACTCATGCCACATATCTCCATAAGGAACATTTAGGCAGGTTTCTTTAAATTCTTCAACAACTACCTTTTTTTGAATATCCAACATTTCTTGATTAAAGTTAAGTTGAAGCATTCTATCAGATTCAAGCCAAAGTGCTGTTTCTACATTTTCCTTGGGTAATACATTATAAAAATTTGTGACATCTGAATTGGTAAAGGCATTATTGTCTCCACCCGCAATCTGAATAGGAATATCAAAATCTGGAACATTAAGTGAGCCACCAAACATCAGGTGTTCAAACAAATGAGCAAAGCCTGTTTTTTCTGGATCCTCATCTCGTGAACCAACATCATAAAGGACATTGACTGCAATCAATGGGCTGCTTATATCTTTATGGAGTAGGACCCGAAGTCCGTTGTCCAAAGTATATTTTTCGAATTCGATCACTTTAAAAGATTATGGTGTAAAATTAATCTTTCAATTTTGCAATTCTGGTTCTTCCTTGAGAATTTCTAAAAGATTGCGTTTGATATATCCCCAAAATGTTACTTTATCAATCGTCCTAGCACCTAAACTTTTAAGATGTTCGGTTTCTTGTTGACAATCAATAAGAACTATACCTTCTTTCTGTAACTTTTTAACTAAAGAAATGAATCCAAATTTAGATGCATTGGGCTTTAGTGAAAACATGGATTCTCCAAAAAATATTTTCCCAAGCTTAATTCCATATAATCCTCCAACCAGTTTTTCATCTTGCCACACTTCAACTGATTGAACAATATTTTGTTTGTGAAGCTTAGTAAATATTTGAATAAGGTCCTCATTTAGCCAACTTCCAGCTTGACCTGGTCTTTTAATATTTTTACAAGCATTGATTACTTTAAGAAAGGCAGTGTTGTAGCTAACGCTAAATTTATTTTGATTAAAGTATGGTCTCATGCTTTTGCTGATCTTGAGTTGATCAGGAAACAAGACACATCTGGGGTTGGTGTTCCACCAAAATATGGGGTAATTATTATACCATGGAAAAAGTCCAAATGCATAGCCCGTCAATACATCTTCTTTGTTGATTGATTCGGCAAATGCAACTGCTCCTTCCTCGTCTGAGAAAAGTGGATGTGGAAATATCGCTTTATCGTGTGTTTTGAAATACATTCACCCTTTTCCTGTAAAATAAATACAGAGGATGTAAATCTTAGCTATTTGCTAGTGTTTCAATAACAGCAGAGATTCCTCTGTCTACGAGACCATCTTTCATTGGTTCAAGAGCGGTCAAACTTCCAGTTTTAATAATTGCCTTTCCAGTATAATGTATTAAGATAGATAATTGTTCTGATTGCTGGAAAGTGTGATTACAAATTTCCATTAAAGACTGAATAACCCAATCGAAAGTATTAAAATCATCATTAAAGACGATAAGTTGTGATGTGTTGGTATTTATGTCCTTTTCTAGTACGTCAACAAGTTCGTCGATTTCCTTGATGGTCTGGGTGTGTAGATTACTCATAGGATTATCTCAGTTTTTCTAGTATAGAATTAATAGTTTCAAAATTAGGAAGTTCTCCAGCATTATCCAACACTTCTGCATACTGAATAGTGCCTTTTGCATCAATTACAAAAGCTGATCTCTTTGACACACCTTTCATTCCAAGAACAAAATCGTCATAGAGAGCTCCATAAGAACGACTTACATCTTTGTTAAAATCTGAAAGCATGGGGAAATTATATCCTTGTTCAGCCTTGTATTTTTCTAATGTAAAAAGTGAATCAACAGAAATTGCCAGAATTTGAGCGTTTATATCGTCATAAAAACTTTTCTCATCTCTGATTAAACAGAGTTCTTCCGTACAAGTTCCAGTAAATGCTAGTGGAAAAAATAATAATAGAACATTTTGGCCTTTGTAGTCCTCCAAGCTTACTTCTTTTTTCTCTGTATCCCTTAATTTAAAACCCGGTGCTTTACTGCCGTTTGTTAGTATCATTTTGTTCGGTGTTGAATTCCAAATTTAGAACATTTTCCATAATATTTGTTTGATAGAGTGGTATTTTGTAAATATTCGATCAGCTTTGCAAAATATGTTGCAAACAAAGGCCTCTCTACGGATTAAAAGATGAAAAAAAGTCTAGTTCCATACATTCAACTTCACATTGCAGTCTTTCTTTATGGCCTGACTGCTATACTTGGAGACTTGATTACTATACCTGCAACTTCTCTGGTTTGGTGGCGTGTTTTTATAACAAGTTTAAGTTTACTATTCTTTATCCAATTTGGCAGAAGCTTATTATCTGTATCCAGAAAACACACCATTCAGTTACTGCTTATTGGAATTGTGATAGGTATCCATTGGGTGACTTTCTATGGCTCCATAAAATATGCAAATGCCTCGATTGCCCTAATTGCTTTATCTACAACAACACTATTTACCTCTTTTATCGAACCGTTGGTCTTTAAGCGCAGACCTGATATTATTCAAATCATTTTTGGATTTTTGGTTATTCCAGGAATCTATCTTATTGTTAGAAATATTGAGTCCTATTTGATGACTGGATTGTACATTGGAATTGTATCTGCATTTATGGCTTCTCTATTTAGTGTATTGAATAAAACCTTGGTCGATAAGATAGAAGCATTCTCAATGACATTTCTTGAAATGTTGGGCGTTTTGATATTTTTAAGCCTTTTGTATCCAGTTTTTGCAGAATATTATTCTCCTTTTGTCCCTTCCGGAAATGACTGGCCTTACCTAATATTTTTGGCGCTATTTTGTACTACTTTGGCTTACTATTTGGGACTTTTGGCACTAAAGAAATTGTCAGCATTCGAAACCAACTTGATCATCAATCTAGAACCGGTATATGGGATTTTGTTAGCAATCTTGATTCTTAAGGAGCATCATGAATTAAATATGAAATTTTATCTAGGAGTGGTCATTATCTTAGCAGTAGTATTTAGCTATCCATTCGCGAAAAAGTATTTAAGTAAATGATAGAAATAACCAACCCTATGATCCAAGCTTATGCTGAAAAGTGGAGCTCCGATGAAGATCCTTTATTGCTTGAGTTGGATAGAGTAACCCATCTTAGGACACTATCTCCTGGAATGATTGGCGGTCCTCAACTTTCAAAAATTCTTTTTATTCTTACCAGATTACTCAACGCCAAGTCTATTTTGGAAATTGGAACTTTTACGGGATATTCTACATTGACTTTTGCTAAAGCAATGCATCCAGATGGAGTTATCCATACGATTGAAAGTGATCTTGAAGTGTTGTACATATCTGAGGAGTTTTTTAAGAAATCAACCCATGGCCATAAAATCAAGCAATATAAAGGTAATGCGATCGAAATCATCCCTTCCATTCAGGACGAATTTGACCTCGTATTTATCGACGGTTCTAAGAACGAATACAGTCAATATTTTGATTTGGTTATAGATCAAATAAGGCCTGGCGGTTTGATCTTGGCAGACAATGTCCTCTTCTATGGCCAAGTTTTAGGCCCACAAATGAAGCCGAAAACAAGATCTCTGCACGATTTTAACCAAAAAATTAAGTCAGATAGCAGAGTTTTCAATATTTTACTTCCGATTGCAGACGGGATCAACTGCATATATAAATTGTAATTGCAGATCTAATGCCTAGTAAAACCAAATACAAAGAGTACTTAAATAGCTTTGACTATGTACCAATCTATTTTGAAGATTGGTATCTGGATGCTTGCATTCCTCCTGGTAAGTGGTCATTTGTTTGGGTCAAAGAAGAAGATGGAGCCTTTGGAATATGGCCTTACTTTATCAAGAAAAAATCGATTTTCAATTATATAACAATGCCACATTTATGTAAATGGATGGGCCCTTTAACGAATGTTGAAAGTCAACCAGAAAGAAAATTGAAATTGATTAAGGCTTTAATAGCAAAAATGCCAGAGCATCATCACTTTACCCAAAATCTCTTTTATAATAATACAGCAATTGAGTTTGAAGAATATGAACAAAAACAAGCTTACAGCTATCAATTGGATCTGACCAGGGATATAGAGCTAATATTTTCTAAAATCAATTCCGATTATCGAAATAACAAAATACCAAAAGCAAAGGATTTAAAATTAGTCATTGATGCACCCATCGATGATATTATTGAGATGCAAATGGCTAGTTATACCTATGCCAAATTTGATATTCCATTTGATGAGAAATATGTTAGAAAACATGTCAAAAATATTCTCAAGAAAAAACGTGGAATGATTCTTTCAATGCGTGACGATGAAGACAATTTATATGCCTCAATGTTTTTGATTTGGGATTCTCATCGAGCATACTATCATCTCGCGGGCATGAACCCTAAATTGCGAAAAAATGGTGCTTCCATTCGCCTAATCTGGGAATGTATTAAGTATTCAAAAGAAGTCATCGGAGCTTCTGTTTTTGATTTCGAAGGTTCAATGATCCCAAATCTTGAACGTGTGAGAAGAAATTTTGGCGCCGAAAAAATTTATTACAAGAACATTTCTCGTACACCTTCGAAATTATTTGGATTAATGAAAATGGTGAAAATATAGCCGCAGCTTGTTTACTTATATCTAAATTAATTTCAAAATCTGGGACATGTTATTGCGCGCATGTTCATATCCAAGTTCAAATGCTTCCTGGATTTTTCTTCCATCAAAGAATCCAATGTTACTTAAAGCTTCAGGACAAAACATGTAATCCATTTGACTGAATTTTGGTTCTGACATGTGCCAGAGCATCATCTGCGAACTTCTTACCAACATCCTGAGGGTTGAATTTAATTTTTTTGATTCTCTATCACCAACATAACAGACATAACTTCCGATTTTTATTGCTTCCAATTTTTGGATAGGCTCAGCAGGGAAGTTACATGTGATACCACCGTCCATGTGATATTGTCCATCTATACTCACTGGGGCGTAGACACCAGGGAAACAAGCTGAAGCAAGAACCTTTTTAACCAGAGCACCAGAATCATGGACTACTGCTTTGTTGGTGTTCATCTCTGAACTAGTAACAAATAATTTTCGGTCCAAACTTTCGAAAGTATTAACTGGAAAATCCTTTTTATAAAAGTCTGTTAATTTTTCAATGTTTATGATTCCGGCTTTCTTAAAAGTAAGAGAAAATGGGTCAATGAATTTTATTTTTTTTAAAATTTTAAAAATTTCATCTGCAGGAAAAGAAGCACAATAATAAGCACCCACAATCGCTCCAAAACTCGTTCCTGATATGATATTTGGAAAAACCCCATTTTCTTCTAATGCTTTTAATAAACCTATATGTGCATATCCTTTCACACCGCCCCCCGATAAAACAAGGGCAATATCTTTTTGATTATTTGAAGTCATACTTAACAATTTTTGGTTTTGAAACCGAAGGGTGATCTTTGATATAAAATCGCCAATTTCTGTTTGCCCATTCTTTTGCGTAAGCAATTCCAACCCTTGGACTTTCAATAATTTGACTATTATCTATGGTGATATTATTGTCTTCGATCCAGATATTTTCTTTTGTAAAGAATTCTAAATTGTTGTGTTGTGTAGTAATTCCCATTGATTTGCAGACATTGCCTGGTCCAGAACCTAAAAGGATATCTTTCTTTTTGGTTTTTACTCTGCTTTTCATTGCTGAAAAATTAGACAATGGTTCTACAGCTCTTATCAACACTGCATGCGCACTTTCTTTTGGACCAGTCACCACATTTACCATTGAGTGAATACCATAACATAGATAAATGTAAGCTCTTCCTCCCTCACCAAACATGGTTTCTGTTCTCTTCGTTCGTAGATTATTGTAAGCATGACTGCCTCGATCATCGGGAGCAATATATGCTTCTGTTTCAATGATTTTAGCAGAGCATAGCTGTTGCTTAAAGTGGGTAAATAGAGTTTTGCCCAAAAGATCCTTTGCTAAATAAAGTGTGTCTGGGTTTTGATAATAATTCTTTGGTATGACTCGACTCACTAGCTGCGTGTCGTATAATTAGGTGCTTCCTTGGTGATGGTAACATTGTGCGGATGACTCTCATGCATCCCTGCGCTAGAAATCCGTACCATCTTTTTGCCTTTTAAGCTTTCAATGTTTTTTGCTCCAACATAACCCATTCCTGATCTAAGTCCTCCAATATATTGAACCATAACTTCTGATACAGTTCCCTTAAATGGCACCCTGCCTTCTATACCTTCAGGTACTAATTTTTTAACATCATCTTCTGCGTCTTGAAAATATCTATCCTTAGATCCTTGCTTCATAGAAGTAACTGAACCCATCCCCCGATAGATTTTAAATTTTCTACCTTGGAAGATGATGGTTTCTCCTGGTGCTTCTTCAGTTCCAGCAAAAAGAGATCCAGCCATAATACAATCTGCTCCTCCCGCTAATGCTTTGGTAATATCACCTGTAAATCTGATCCCTCCGTCGGCAATTATAGGTACTCCAGAATTTCCAATTGTCTGATATACGGATTGGATTGCACTTAGTTGAGGTACACCTACCCCTGCAATGATTCTAGTAGTACAAATGGAACCAGGACCAACACCTACTTTTACTCCGTCTACACCAGCATCAACCAATGCTTTTGCCGCAGCGCCTGTAGCAATGTTACCTCCGATGATCTGTAGATTTGGATGTCTTTTTTTAATTTCTTTGATCGAGTCAAGCACGCCTTGAGAATGTCCGTGTGCAGTATCGACAGTTACCACATCTACCTCTACATTGACCAAAGCATCAATTCTATCCATTGTATCCTTAGATATCCCAACTGCTGCGCCAACCATCAAACGACCATGACCATCTTTTGCAGAATTGGGATACGATTCGACCTTTAGAATATCCTTGTAGGTAATCAATCCAACCAGTTTCTTCTGATCATTGATGACAGGTAATTTTTCAATTTTATACTTTTGTAAAATAGCTTGTGCTTCTTGGAGGGTTGTCCCTTCTGGTGCCGTAACGAGATTTTTAGAAGTCATAACATCCTTAACATACTTTGAAATATCGGTTTCAAAGCGTAGGTCTCTGTTGGTCAGAATACCTATTAATTCTTTAGCATCATTGACTACAGGAATTCCTCCAATTTTGTGGGTTCTCATCATATTGAGTGCATCAGCTACCCTAGATCCAGCATCTAAAGTTACCGGATCTATGATCATTCCAGATTCCGATCTTTTCACCTTTCGTACCTGTTCAGCTTGATCTTCTATTGACATGTTTTTATGTACAATTCCCAGTCCACCAAGACGTGCTAAGCCTATAGCAAGTCTATATTCTGTTACTGTATCCATAGCGGCGGATACAATGGGAACATTTATTTTAAGGTTGCGGGTTACCCTAGTGCTGATGTCTACTTCTCTAGGAAGAATATTAGAATAGTCAGGAACTAGAAGTACGTCATCAAATGTAAAAGCTTCTTCGAATTGAGAGTCGCTGAGGTCAAAGTTATTTTCCATAAGCAAAAGTAAAATATTTTTTTAAAAACATTTGAGAATTATCAGATTCAATCTTTTCTTTATCTAATAATCTATATCATGTCACAATTAAGCGTCTATTCAGATAGTCATTTTATGAAGCAGGCTTATAATGAAGCCTTAAAAGCCTATGAAAATGGAGAGGTCCCCGTAGGTGCAGTGATTGTCTGTAATAATACAATTATTGCGCGAGGACATAACCAAACGGAAGCTCTTACCGATGTTACAGCACATGCAGAAATCATAGTGATAACCTCTGCAAATGATTATTTAGGATCCAAATATTTAAACGATTGTACACTATATGTAACATTGGAGCCATGTCCAATGTGTGCTGGAGCCATCAAATGGGCACAACTAAGTAGGGTAGTTTATGGATGTAGTGACGACAAAGGAGGCTTTATGAAGTTTGGGAAAGAAATGCTACATCCCCAAACGCGGCTTGAATTTGGAATTATGCATGAAGATTGTTCATCTCTACTGAAAAATTTTTTTCTTGAAAGAAGATAGACTTTTGTTAATTAGTCTTAAATCTCTTATGCATTGCGTTAAACAAGTCTTAAGCTGATTGTAGTAATAATGGTTGATGCTTAACTTCATTCCTATCAAAATTGAAAGTTATGAGATCAATACTTTTATTTACCTCGGTTATCTTACTGCTAAGCTCGTGTACTTCTTTGACCCCGTTTACACAAGAAATTTATGAAGATTTAAACTTGGCAGACGAGGAAATTAAATCTGTACAGTTTTATCTCTCCCAGGATATTGTGTTATATAAATCAATGGAAAACGATGAAGCCAGTGTAGAGAATGGAAAGATAAAATTAAAGGAAAAGCGCAAAGCAAAGGAAATTGTAATCAAAAGTGGCACTCCTGGAGTGGTGATTTTCTTTCCAAAACAAGACCGATTTGCTGTAAGCTTCGAAAATGACGACGATAAATTTTTAATTTTTGGTCCCAATAAAAAACTGAATGATCGCTATACACTTTTAGGAAAAGAATGGGAGGATGGATATGGAAAAGTAACCTATGGGGGAGAAGTGTATGAGACTAGCACAAGAAATGCTTTGGCAGCACTTATGGTAAATGTCAATAAGATGCAAAGTTATTCTGTGAAGCGTAAACAAGTAAACGGTAGAAGAGTAAGCGAGTAGTAGTCAAATAAATTAAGTTATGCTAATTGCCCATTTGAGTCTGTCAGATGGGCATTTTTTCTGCTGAAACAACCCCTTTTAAAAATGGAACAAATGCAAATTTATCAAATGCTTCTTGTGAGAATTCAGTTTCCGAACGTTTTGTGATTCTATACATGGTCTGTTCTTTTACATTTCCTTTTGGGACCACCATGATGCCTCCAATTTTTAATTGTTGTAATAATTTTTTTGGGAAGAATTGACAAGATGCAGTAATCAAGATCTTATCAAATGGAGCAAACTTAGGATAGCCTTCATACCCATCTCCATATAATGTTCTGATAGCGCCAAAACCAATTTCTGGTAGAAATCTAGATGTTTTTAAAAAAAGGTCTTCTTGTCTCTCAATGGAATAAACTTTTGCCTTGAGCAAAGAAAGAACACAGGCTTGATATCCCGATCCAGTTCCAATTTCTAATATTTTATCCTTTGGCTTAACTTCCAATAGTTGGCTTTGATAGGCAACTGTATAGGGCTGGGAAATGGTCTGTTCATTGCCAATCGGAAAAGCAACATCTTTGTATGCCCATTCCTCAAATGCACGATCTAAAAATAAATGTCTGGGAATAGCCCCGATGGCTAGTAAAACATTTTCATTTTGTATCCCCTTGTCCCTCAAGGTTTTTACCAAATTTGCTCTTAGACCTTTATGTCTATAACTATCGTACATATGGAGACAAATCTAATTAAATATTATAATTTTCTTTAATATGTTTAACTAAAATTCTTTGATTGTGTTCTATATCCATTAAATTGTGGGAGAATTATAGTAAGATAATAAAAGTATGAAGATTAAGTTCGGAACAGATGGTTGGAGGGCAATCATTGCAAAAGAGTACACCACCGCAGGTGTTCAGCGGGTATCTGAGGCAGCTGCAAGATGGATGAATAAGAAAAAAATGTCAAAGGTGGTGATCGGTCATGATTGCAGATTTGGTGGTGAAATGTTTTTACAGACGGCAGCACAAGTATTTGCACACTTTAATATCAAAACAATCGTAGCCAAAGACTTTGTGTCTACACCGATGGTTTCTCTTGGTGTTGTAAAAACAAAGGCAGATTTGGGTGTTGTAATCACGGCAAGTCATAATCCACCAAGTTATAATGGTTTTAAATTGAAATCTTCATTTGGAGGACCAACTATTCCTAAAGAAATTGAAGAAATCGAATATATAATTCCAGATACCCCGATTGGAAAATTAGCATCATTTGAGGAATTTGTTGAAGAAGGTAAAATTGAATTTGTTGATTTGGAGCAAATGTACATCGATCATGTTGAAGAAAATTTTGACCTTGCCTTAATAAGGAAATCAGGTTTGAAGATAGCATTTGATGCCATGTATGGAGCTGGGCAAAATGTGATGAAAAGATTATTTCCAAATGCTGCCTTGCTTCATTGTGATTACAATCCTTCATTTATGGGTCAAGCGCCAGAACCTATTCACAGAAATCTTCAAGAATTATCTCAATATATAAAAGACCATGATGAGATTAATGTAGGTATTGCAAATGATGGGGATGCTGATAGAATTGGGATGTATGATGAAAAGGGAAATTTTGTGGATTCTCATCATATATTGTTATTGCTTTTGTATTACCTAAAGGAATACAAAAAAATGGATGGAAAAGTGATTGTCACATTTTCAGTTACTAACAAAATGAAGCAGCTCGCAGAACTCTATAATTTGGATTTGACTGTTACGAAAATAGGATTCAAATATATTGCTGAAATTATGATAGAGGAGGATGTTTTAGTAGGAGGAGAAGAGTCTGGAGGTTTGGCTATAAAAGGCCACATACCAGAAAGAGATGGAATTTGGATTGGTCTTACCATTATGGAATTTATGGCATTAACAGGTAAGTCAATCAATGAATTAATTCAAGAGATTTATAACAAAGTTGGAAGTTTCAAATTTGATAGAGATGATCTCCATATAACGGATAAAAAGAAACAAAATATAATTGAAAAATGTCGATCTGGCGACATATCAAAAATTGGAGATCAGCAAGTAATTAAAACCGAAAGTATCGATGGCTACAAGTTTTTTCTTTCAGAACACCGTTGGGTAATGGTAAGGCCTAGTGGTACGGAGCCCGTATTGAGAGTATATGCTCAGGCTGAAGATAATGAACGGGTGAGAGCCTTATTAGATGATGCGCATTTAACACTCCAGGAAGGTTGTTAGAACTTAAAATTGTACTGTTTGCAGAAATTATCTCGAAAACAGAAAATATGAGGCTTATTTGAACCTAATAAGTTATTAGATTGTTATCCCTATTACGACTAGTGCAATTTCCAAATTTCTTTCAAAACAAATTACTATGTCATTAGAATCTATTAAAGCAATAGTAGAAAAACAAGCAGAAAACATCAGTCCTCTAGGAGCCACATTTAAGTTTGTACTGGATGATCACCCGATATTTATTGATGGAACAGGAGACAATAACATTGTTTCAGACGAAGATAAAGATGCAGATTGTGTAATTATCACAAGTGCTGAAACATTACAAAAAATGAAAGATGGTGACCTCAATCCCATGATGGCCGTCATGAGCGGAAAGGTGAAAATTAAAGGAGATATGGGTTTAGCGATGAAATTACAGTCCTTAATCGGATAAAAAATATAAATATTATTAATAAAGGTGGCTATCCATGCAAAAGTGGATAGCCATTTTTTTTATATTTATGTTATTCCTTAACCTATTAATCTGGATATATGAATCCTACTCGACTCTTCGAATACCTAGAATATCAAAAGAAAAACTATCCATTAGAAAAGGCATTTGGTTCAAAACTTTCTGGCGAATGGAAGTTTTTTAGCACCGATGATATGCTCAATCTTTCACATAATTTGGCTTCTGGTTTGATAGACTTAGGAATTAAAGAAGGTGATAAAGTTGGTGTTGTGGCATATGTAAATAGACCTGAATGGATTATCACCGAGCTTGCTTGTCAATACCTTGGTGTAATTTCAGTGCCTTTATATCCAACAATTAGTCCAGTTGAGTATGAATATATTTTAGAAGAGGCAGAAGTTAAAGCTGTATTTTTAGGAGGGGAGGACTTATATGATAAGGTAAAAAAGGCTCAAGCCAATGTTCCCAGTCTACAACATATTTATGCTTTTGATAAAGATACACAAGGGAATCATTGGGAAGAGTTAATGAATAAAAACAACTTGGATCAAGTAAATGAATCCAAAAAGAAGGTAAAATCAGAAGACCTTGCAACAATCATATATACTTCAGGAACAACAGGGAATCCAAAGGGTGTCATGCTTACCCATGATAATATCATTAATGTTGTCAATGATACCATCGAGGTCCTTCCATTAGAAACCGGTCAGGTATCCCTTAGCTTCCTTCCTTTTTGCCACATTTTTGAAAGAGCTGTCTATTATGGATATATGTACATTGGAGTGACTACCTACTGTACCGGTACTGATAACTTAGGTGGAGAAGAAGGAGATCTTCAATCTGTGAAACCAAATTTCTTTTCTACGGTCCCTAGACTACTTGAAAAAGTCTACGAGAAAATTTACAACAAAGGTTTGTTGCTCACTGGCCTCAAAAAGAAATTATTCTTTTGGGCTTTAGATCTTACGGATGATTATGAAATTGGAAAAACTTATAGTGGTTTAGCAGGGTTTAAACGAAAAATTGCTGACAAATTAATATTTTCAAAATGGAGAGATGCCTTAGGTGGGAATCTAGTCGCCATTGTTACTGGTGCAGCACCTTGTCCAGCTAAAATAGCACGGGTCTTTTCTGCAGCTGGGATTCCAATCTTAGAAGGATATGGTCTCACCGAAACTTCACCCACATTAACTGTTAATAAATACCATGGAAATGAAGCAAAAATAGGTACGGTTGGGACACCTATTCCTTGCGTAACGATTAAAATTGATGATTCAGAAGGTGAGTATGCAGAAGGAGAAGGAGAAATCTTAGCGAAAGGAAGAGGAGTAATGATGGGATACTATAAAAAGCCTGAAAAAACTGCCGAGGTATTTAAAGAAATAGAAGGAGAAAAATGGTTTAGAACTGGAGATATTGGAAAGTGGGTAAAAGGACCAGGTGGCAAAGATTATTTGAAAATTACTGATAGGAAAAAGGAATTGCTTAAAACGAGTGGTGGAAAATATGTTGCTCCTGCTCCAATTGAAAGTAAGTTGAAAGAGAACTTTCTTATTGAAAATGTAATGGTTGTTGGAGATAAAAGAAAATTTGTCTCAGCTTTAATCGTTCCATCTGAAGAAGTACTCAAAGATTGGTGCGAAAACAATGATGTGGAAACCAATTCGCTCAATGAAATGATTGAAAATCCAAAAGTGAAAGACCTATATCAACGAGCTATTAATGATATTAATCCACTTTTTAGTCATGTTGAACAGATTAAGAAATTCACATTACTTGGTGATTCTTGGGAATCTGTAAAAACAGATTCATCAGTAGCAGAATTAACTCCTACAATGAAGCTGAAAAGACGAGTAATTCGGGATAAATGTGCAAACCAAATAGATGCAATGTATTCCTAAGCAATATATCGGAGAAATAAGGGCTCAGATTAGTAAAATTGACTTAGTATTAGCAAATTTGTACACTTAGTTTTTAAGAATTACATATTCATTATGAAGAGCTTATATATATTTTTCTTTCTCTTTGTTGTTCAGTCGTTGTTTGGTCAACATACTTTCCAAAGAACCTATGAAATAAGTGATAGAGTCATGATCCATGGAGGTTTAGCTGTTGCTAACGATGGTGGTTTTTATATGATCAACTTATATCCTGATCAGCAAGAACAAATACTTAAATTTCACGTTACAAGGCACCATTATAAAGGGGACGTGCTTTGGTCCTATGATTATGAGGTTGAAAATCATTCAGAATTTATTGATTTCAATACAGATATAATTACAACTGATGACAAAGGCGTTGTTTTTGCTTTCACAGAAATCGACCCAAATACTGGTGGTACTGCCTTTGGAGTTATGGTAAAAGTAGACGAAGATGGGGAATTTGTTTGGTCCAAAACAGTAGGATCGGAAGTTGAAGATGCTTTGGTTGCTCCAGGTGAAGTAAAATTAGTTGATAATTTTACTGGAGGACATTTGTATGCCAACTTGAATAGTGATACTACAGATTTAGAAACGAATGCTTATTTGGCTTCTTTTGATCAAAATGGTCTTGCCAATTGGTCAAATCTGTATAAAAATTTAGATGAAGAAGGACTTTCAAGAAATTCATTTTTAGCCTCAGTTGATGATTGCCAAGTCGATTCTAGTTTTATGATGGCTGGTATCATGTCTACTGATACTTCCAATCTTTCATTCCTTTCAAAAATTGATCGAGAAGGAGAAATGTTGTGGTCAAAAAGTTATCAAATTCAACCTATTGATAGTGTGGGTTTTATCAATCAAGTTACAGATGTAGCTTGTGGTCTCGATACTACCACAGCATTTACAGGGCTATTGATTGAGCCAATTACTGGTTTAGTATTTAGTTATGTTTGTAAGGTTGATATTAATGGAGATGTATTATGGACGAACCTAGTTGGAGTGCCAGGTGTGTTTCCCTTACCATTTACGAATCAAGTAATTATTGATAACAATGACAATGTTGTTGTTTCTGGAAAAATGTTGGATATTGGTTCTGGAGAACAATCAGATTATATTATTAGGTTGAATTCCTTAGGAGATTTGGTTTGGAGTAAAACCTTTCCACGAATTAACACCTATTTCTTTGATCAAAACCTAGGTATTTTATTAGGTGGAGATTTAGAACAGAATGGAACAGAATATATGTTGTCAGGGGGTGCAGTCAATTTTGATGTTGGTTCTCTTTACCCTTTTGTTGTCAGAATTGATGAAGATGGAAATGCCAATTGTGAAGAAAATGCAATGGCGTTATTAAATGATACGTTGGTTAATTTTCAAGTTGATACTTTATTTTGGGAATATGATAGATTTTTGGAGTTGGGTGACGCTATGGTGGAAGGTGAAGAATATTTAAATTATGATTTGCCGATGGTGACTCTCTTGGATACCTTCTTTTGCCCCCAAGATCCAATTATGGTGACGCTTGATGCTACTGCTCAATATGCTGAAAGTTATGAATGGAGTACTGGCGAGACAACACCAACCATTGAGGTGACTGAAGATGGTGAGTACATGGTGACAGTCACTTTTGACACCTTGGCATGTTTTACGCTTTGTGATACTTCAATCATTAGTAAATTGGAATTTCCAAGTTTAGCTATGAGCTTAGATAACAGTAATTATTGTGAAACAGGAGAATTCATTGCAAGTGCAGGAGCAAGTGCTGGTCTTCCACCTTATACTTATATGTGGGGCACCGGAGAAACTTCTAGCAGTATTTCTGTTACTGAATATGGAAATTATGCTGTTACCATCACAGATGGATGTGGAAATAGTGAATCTTCACAAATAAATTTATCAGCATCCAATCTTCCAGAACCAGAAATACCCGCGATAGATTTTAATCAGCAACTTTTCTGTGAGACTGGAGTATATCAAATTAGAATTCTAAATGCAGGTGAGTTTACTGATATAGTTTGGAGTACCGGAGAAACAACAGATATTATTACAGTTCCGGGACCTGGACCATACTCAGTCACTGCTGTTAATTGCTTTCAAGAAGTAATGGCTAGTGTTGATGAGGGAGACTTTGCAGAGCTCCAACCACTTGGGGTTAATTCAGAAACCAACAATGCCCAATATTGCATAGATCAAACTTTCCCACTGTCTGTTACACCAACTGGTGGATTAGCACCATATACTTATTCTTGGTCAACGGGTGATTCTGGTCCAGAAATTATCGTAACAGATTTAGGAACTTACAGTGTTACGATTTCTGATAATTGCATGGATGAAATAGTAGAGGTATTTGAATTGACAGAGGCGCTAGTGCCAGCACCAGATGTTCCTATGCTCGCAACTAATTTTGACACTTATTGTACCACTGGCGATATAGAAATTAGCTTAACAAATCCCGATGGTGATTTTACAGATATAGTTTGGAGTAATGGCCAAGAAGATGTAGTCGGAATTACGGTTGGAGCAGTTGGTACATATACTGTAGCTGCTTTAAGTTGTTTTCAAGATGTCGGAGCTAGTATTGATATATTAGAATCTGACTTGCCATCTCCTCAACAACCAATATTGGAAGTGGTGTCTGATTCATTTTGCAATTCAGGATTAATAGATATCAATATTACCAATGCTGGAAATGACTTTTTTAATGTAGAGTGGAGTACTGGGGCAGTTAATACAGCTCAGATCATGACCAATGAAGCAGGAACTTATTCTGTTACTGCATTGAATTGCTTTCAACAAGTAGAAGCGTCTATAGATGTCAATGCTAATGATTTCCCTACAGGGTTAGAATTCCCTAATACTTTTATGCCTGGGAATAATGAGATAGATGAAGATAAAACTTTTGGTCCTTTTGTAGAATGTCCAGAAATTATTGAAGATTATGAATTTAAGATATTTAATCGCTGGGGAAAAATGGTTTTTGAAAGTGATAATGTATCTTTACGTTGGAACGGAGCTTTTGATGGAAAGCGACAACCAAGTGAAGTTTTTTATTGGTATGCTCGATATTTAACTCCAGCAGGAGAGACGCTTTTAGAAGGAGACGTCACACTGCTCAGATAATTGATTATTTAAAGAATCGTAATAGGAGAAAAGGATGCTGCAAACGTGTAGTGTCCTTTTTGCATTCTAAGAATAAATGGTGTTAGCTAATCTCATCCTTGATGCGTTTCATGATTTTATATCCATGATCACGGGTATTTTCAATAAAAAGATTGTTGGTTTTAAGTCCTGCATTCATGACACCAGCAACAAATACGTTCTTAATATTTGTTTCTAATGTATTGGGATCAAAACTTGGGACTAAATTTTCATTGTCTTTATATCTTACCGCCAGTTGATCTAATAAGCTATAATTAGGTTGATAGCCAATCATCGCAAGTACGTAATCATTTTCAATGGTTACCACACCTTTTGGAGTATTTATGGTCACCTCATTTTCTCTTATTTCTATGATGGTTGAATTAAAATAAGCAGGGATCGAGCCTTCCTTAATTCTATTTTCAATGTTTGGCAATATCCAATATTTAACACCTTGATATAGATTAGTATCTCTCACTACCATTGTTACATTGGCGCCATGCGCCCAAGTTTCAAGAGCAACGTCACAAGCACTATTGCCTCCACCAACAACGACTATATTCATACCAATATATTGGTGAGCATCATCATAATAATGTTTTACTTTCGTTAAATGGCTTCCATTTACATTTAGATTTCGTGGTGTATCATAAAAACCCAGTGCTAGTACAACATTTTTGGCTTTGTACAAACCATCTTGAGTTGTTATGGTGAAATAATCATCAGATTTTTGAATGGCTGTAACACATTTACGGAAGTGAATCTTTAGTTTGTAATATTCTGCAAGTCTTCGATAATATTCAAGTGCTTCCTTTCTGGTTGGCTTCTCAGTATGTGAAATAAATGGAATATCAGCTACTTCAAGTTTTTTGCTGGTGGAGAAGAAAGTCATATTGTTTGGAAAATTATAGATTGAATTTACCAACAAGCCTTTTTCTAGAATTAAATAGTTTAAGTTCTTCTTTTGTGCTTCTATTCCACAAATTAGTCCAGCAGGACCAGCACCAATAATAATAACATCATGAAGCATAAATGATTTTTTACTTATGAAATTCTACCCCAGTCTTTGTGCTTTTCAAAATATTTTTTCAAAGATTTTCTCAGCAATTTATTGTCTGGATGATCTAAATTTGGATCGTTGTCAAGTATTCTTTTTGCAACATTTCTTGCTGTTGTCAATATATTTCTATCCTCTACCAAGCTTAATAATTGAAATCGCATGACTCCACTTTGTTGTGTGCCCATAAGATCTCCAGGTCCTCTGAGTCTTAGATCTGCTTCCGCAATTTTAAAACCATCAGTAGTAGAAACCATGGTGTGGATTCTTTCCTTCCCTTCGGCCGAAAGTTTGTTTCCACTCATCAATATGCAATAGGATTGTTCTGCGCCTCTTCCAACACGTCCTCTTAATTGATGAAGTTGACTTAGGCCAAATCGTTCCGTATTTTCAATAATCATCACTGATGCATTGGGTACATTTACACCCACTTCTATGACAGTGGTTGCCACCATGATTTGAGTTTTCTTTTCTACAAAACGCTTCATTTCCAAATCTTTGTCTGCTGGTTTTAGCCTACCATGTACAACACTAATTTGGAATTCTGGTGGTTTGAATATGTCTCTGATTTCTTCATAGCCTCGTTGGAGATTTTGTAAGTCAAGAGTTTCAGATTCTTCGATGAGAGGAAATACAATATAGATCTGTCTGCCTTTGGCAATTTCTTCTCTCATAAATTGGATTAGCTGATATCTTTTTGATTCCCGCATATGAAGTGTTTTAACTTCTTTTCTGCCAGGAGGAAGTTCGTCGATCACAGATACATCCAAATCTCCGTAGGCAGTCATCGCCAAGGTCCTAGGAATTGGGGTTGCGGTCATGACCAAAATATGAGGAATAAAATCGGGATTTTTATTCCAAAGTTTTGCTCGCTGCATGACTCCAAATCGATGTTGTTCATCAATCACTGCAATGCCTAATTTATTAAAGACAACATAATCTTCCAAAAGTGCGTGCGTGCCTACAATGATGTTTAATTCACCTTTTCTAAGATAGTCTAAAACTATTTTTCGTTCTTTTCCCTTGACGGCTCCGGATAGATAACCGACTCTAACACCAGTACCATCTAGATATTCTTTTATAGAATCAAAATGCTGTTGTGCAAGGATTTGAGTGGGTGCCAACATGACTGCTTGAAATCCATTATCGATTGCAATAAGCATAGTAAGTAAGGCAACCATGGTCTTGCCGGAGCCCACATCTCCCTGTAATAACCTATTCATTTGATATCCAGAACCAACATCGGTCCTAATTTCCTTTACCACACGTTTTTGTGCATTTGTTAACTCAAAAGGTAGATTGTTTTTGTAAAAATTATTGAAAGTTTCTCCGATGGTTTGGAAACTGGGACCCTTATATTTAAGTTTTCTTCTTTGTTTGCTGAACAACATGGCCAATTGGAAAAAGAAAATTTCTTCAAACTTTAATCTTGCGATACTCTCATCAGCTTCTTGCCTATTTTTTGGTTGATGAATTTTAATGAGCGCTTCATATCTTGACTTTAATTTTAATCTTTCGGTGAGATAAGGCGGTAGGGTTTCTTGAATATCAGACTCTTTAAGTTCATCAAAGATTGTACTGATTAGTCTTCTTCTGGTTTTGTTGTCAAGACCTAATTTGGTTAATTGTTCTGTAGAAGAATAGACTGCATCTAAACTTGTTTTAAGTTTGCTTGATTCATTTTTAATCATTTCAAGCTCAGGATGTGCTAGTGTTTTTTTACCTTTGAAAAGACTTAATCTTCCATAGATGATGTATTCTTGATCAGGTATAATCATTTTCTTTACCCAGGAGACACCTTTAAACCAAAGCAGTTCTATGTAACCCGTATCGTCTTTGGCAATTGCTGAAAGTCTATGTTGTCGCTTTCCTTTAAGTTCTTTAACTGAAGTGATTTTAGCTTTTAGCAATACTTTTTCGCCATCTCTGCCAATTTGATTGATTGTTGTATAATTGGTTTTATCAACATAGCGAAATGGGAAGGTATAGAGAAGGTCCTCAACGGTGCGAATATTAAGGTCTTGTATTAGGAATTTACCTTTCGTTGGACCAACTCCTTTTACAAATTCAATCGGTTTTGTTAATAATTTACTCATCTATAATATTGCCGAAAGGGTTAAACAAATATAACATTCATGACATTATTTATGAAAATGAACTTAAATACTAGATCAATCGTTTAATTTAGCACTATGGCAGAATCTAAAAGACAACAGCAGGTAGGATCGTTGATTAAGAGACATTTCAGTACTGTTATAATGAATGAAGGGCCAAATATACTGCCCGGCTTGCTATTGACCGTTACTGATGTTAAGATGAGTTCAGATTTAGGATTGGCTAAAATTTATATTTCGGTATATGGGACTGACAAAAAATTGGATGTGATTGACCAATTAGAGTCGAACAATAGTTTGTTGCGCCAGCAACTAGCTGCCCGCATCAAAAGACATGTTAGAAGGATACCAAACATTAATATATATTTAGATGAGACCTTGGACGAAATGTATAGGCTTCGAAGTGTCTTCGGCCAATTACATGACCAAAATTTAATGGGAAAAGAGGAAGAATAGTTACTTCCGGTCTAAAAAGATAAAGAATTGGAGAATTGTGCAAAAAGATTTGAAAATTGTTCATAACTCCTTTGCCTTTATTCTCTTACATATTTGCTTTTTTCTATTTTTGACCTTTAAATAACCATTTCAAATACAAAGCTCAATGGCTTTAGATGTATTATTAGGTCTACAATGGGGAGATGAAGGGAAAGGTAAAATTGTAGACTATCTCGCCCCCAATTACAACATGATAGCTCGTTTTCAAGGTGGTCCGAATGCTGGGCATACTATTGTTATTGGAGAAGATAAATTTGTTCTTCATACAATCCCATCTGGAATTTTTAGAGAGAATGTTGATAACCTCATCGGTAATGGTGTGGTTGTCGACCCAATTATTTTAGCAAAGGAAATCAGAGGATTAAAAGATGCAGGCCTTAAAATGGCGAACCTGAAGATATCTTCAAAGGCACATCTAATTTTGCCAACTCACCGTTGGCTAGATGCCGCTTCTGAAGCTTCCAAAGGAAAGCAAAAAATTGGGAGTACGCTCAAAGGAATTGGTCCAACGTATATGGATAAGACCGGAAGAAACGGATTGAGAATCGGCGACATCACAGCTGGTGACTTCAAAGAAAAATATACTGCATTGGCAGCTAAACACAAGCAATTGCTTTCTATTTATCCTGCTGTAGAATTCAACCATAAAGAGGAAGAAGAAAAATGGTTTGAAGCGATTGATGAAATAAAATGGATTCCAGTAGTCGATAGCCAATATTATGTAAATGAAGCTTTAGACAATGGCTTAAACATATTGGCTGAAGGAGCACAAGGATCTATGTTAGATATTGATTTTGGCACCTATCCCTTCGTTACATCTTCTAATACTGTAACTTCTGGTGTATGCAATGGATTGGGGGTTGCGCCGCAAAAAATAGGTAATGTATTGGGAATAACGAAGGCATATTGTACTAGGGTAGGATCTGGACCATTTCCAACCGAATTAAATGATGATGTAGGAGAAAAATTGAGGACATTAGGTAGTGAATTTGGCGCTACTACAGGAAGGCCTAGACGATGTGGATGGATCGATATTCCGCAATTGAAATATACAATCATGATCAATGGAGTTACCAGCTTGTGTGTTACCAAACTGGATATCCTTAATGACTTTGATGAAATCCGATTGGCAAAGGAATACACGATCGATGGACAAAAAACAGATAAACTTCCATTTGACATGAACAGTTCAAAAATTTATGTTGATTTTGAATCCATGCATGGTTGGAAAACCGACCTTGAAGGTCTTGAAAATTTCGAAGACCTTCCAAGTGCAGCAAGAGATTTTCTTTTGGAACTAGAACGTTTACTCAAAGTGCCAGTAGATTTTATTTCTAAAGGTCCTCAACGTAGAAATTTAATTGTTCGAAATGTAATGTCAGTTTAGAATTCAATTGGCTTATTAGATCTTCTGACTATGTATGAATAGCAATGGTTTCTATAACGGCATTTGTAATTCTTTTCAAATCTTCGATCTTTAATTTAGTATAGACTGGTAACGAAATTTCTTGATCGTAAAAGAAATTGCATTGCTTAAAATCATTTGCTTTTATTCCGAGCTTCCTTTGAAAGTAGGAATGGTGATGAATGGGTACATAGTGCACTGAAAGTCCAATTTTCTTTTGAGCTATGGCTTTAATAAATTCAAGTTTACTTAATGATAATTTGTTGAAATGAACTTGAAGCGGGTAGAGGTGGTTTGTGCTTTTTGCAAGCTTATTTGTTCTTGGTAATGTTAAGTAAGGACAATCCTTAAAGTTTTCATTATAGAAGGCTACAATCTCCGATCGATATTGATTGAAAGCATCTATTTTTTTTAACTGATGGATTCCAAAGGATGCTTGGATATCGGTAAAGTTATATTTGTATCCTTCTTCCGTAATTTCATATAGGTAATTTGGTTTATCATTGAATGTTTGTCTACCAAATGATCTCATTTTTTTAAGCCTTTCCGCAAGTTTCTGATTTGAAGTGGTGATAAGTCCTCCTTCTCCTGTTGTGAGATTTTTAGTTGCATAGAAACTGAAAGCTGCAGAATCTTCATAGGTTCCAATTTTTTGTCCATCAAAACAGCCACCAAAAGCATGAGCAGCATCTGCCAGAATTAATATTCCATTTTTTTGACATATTTTTTTTAACTTATAATGATCGCAAGGGTTTCCTGCATAATAGACTGGTACAATGGCTTTGGTTTTCGGAGTTATCTTTTCTTTAACTTGGTCTATGTCTAGATTCAGATCTTCAGGATTGATATCGACAAGAACTGGTTTTGCACCGCATTGAAGGATAGTAATAACAGTTGCAGCGAAGGTGTTTACTGAGGTGATCACCTCATCTCCGGGGCCTATATTATTTGCTAGCAATTGCAAGTGTAAGGCTGCTGTACACGAACTAACGGAAATGCAATGAAGGTCATCCTTTCCAAAATAATCAAAAAGCGCATTTTCAAATTTTGCAACCTTCGGTCCTGCAGACAACCATCCTGAATCAATGGTCTTCAATATTTCTTGCTTTTCAATTTGTGAAATTTCTGGTACTGCAAATGGAATATATTTTTCTTCTTGGAAGTAACTCCAAGCTTTTCCATTGTGGTGTAGGTAGTTCTGGGTATCGATTTGGTTTTTTTGTATATCTTCTACCATTTCTTTTATGGCAGTATGGATATTGTTTTTCGGTTTGAATCCAAGAGTCGTTTTGGCTTTGTCAAAATTGACATGATAACTTCTAGCATCAGATCTTTCAGCAAGAGTTTTCAACTTAGCGTTTGGAATATTTGCTCGGATGATTTCTCCTATTTCGGACATTTGGAAGTTGTTTTCATTGGCTCCAATATTAAATATTTGCCCATTTACCATTTCTTCATCTGCTTCAATAACATTTTGAAAAGCTTTGGCCGCATCTTTAATATGTAAAAATGGTCTCCATTGTTGGCCACCAATAATTTCAATTTGTTCACCATTTGCTAATTTGCCAGCGAAGTTATTTATAACAAGATCGAACCTTCTCCTTGGCGATAATCCATATAGCGTTGAAAGCCTTAAGATTGTAAAGTTAAGTTCATCTTTTACTTTTATTAAAGCATTTTCTGTTGCAACCTGGCTTTCTGCATAAAGAGAAATTGGGTTGAGTTTGGCTTCTTCTTTCAGGTCTAAATCAGGATTTTGGCCATATACACTACAAGATGAGGCAAATAGAAACCTCTTGACTTTATGTTTGATTGAAGCATTAATTAAATTTTCGCTTCCTTGAAAATTGATTTTGTGGGTTAGATCTGGATTGACTCGGCATGCCGGATCGCCTACGATTGCAGCCAAGGCAATGACATATTGACAATTTTGAATTGCTCTTTCAACATCATCTTTGTTGGTAATATCACCAAAATAAAATGTGAAGTTTTCATGATCTTTAAATTTGCTTAGGGATTTCGCTCCAAATTTTAAAGAGTCTAAAACATTAATTTTGTAATTACTTTGGAGGAGGGTGTTGACGATTGTGCTGCCAAGGAAGCCCGCTCCTCCAGCAATTAGGACCTGATTCATTTTCATGTTTTGATGCAATGATTAAAATAGCACCCAAAAAACGTGATGAATTTTACAGATATTGTTCTTGATTCACTTTATGCTCTTAGTTTAAGCCAGAAATGCATGTTAAACAACTGAAAATCAATTAAATATAATTTAAAATATATTTTGATATATAATTATCTTTAAGAATAAAAAGCCCATAAAAGATGGTTTAATTTAATGAAATCATCATTTATGGGCTTTGGTAATTAGAGTTCCATCCTGGTGTTTATTCTTAAATATTTGATTTGACAATTTGAATTGCAATTGCCAATAAGATAATTCCAAACACCTTTCTTAATGTGCTAATAGCTTGGGCTGATAATTTAGTTGACATCCAATCAACAGATTTTAAAACACCAAAAATGATAACTGCGTTGATTAGAATCCCTATCAAAATACTATAAGTATCATATTCTGCTTTTAATGAAATGATAGTGGTCATGGTTCCAGCACCTGCCAACAAAGGGAATGCTATAGGAACTATACTTCCCGATGATGCTTCGTCTGATTCTGGATCTTCTTTGAATATTTTGATATTCAATATCATTTCTAATCCGATAAAAAACATGACCAATGATCCAGCTATGGCAAATGATGAGGTATCAATTCCAAAGACACCTAGAATTGATGTTCCAAAAAACAAAAAAGTAACCATAATACTCGCTGAGATTAAAGTTACGACTGTTTCATTAAACTTTAAACCCTCTTTTTTCATACCAATAATTATTGGAACATTCCCTAACATGTCAATGACTGAAAAAAGAATAACTGTTACTGATAAGATTGCTGCCATAATTGTGTTTTTTGTAATTTCTATTTAAACGCAAAATTAGACTAAAAGTGACATTAATGACTTGAAAAAGTGAATACTAAGTCAATAATAAACTAAAAGTATTAAATTAGAGTCATTATATATTTTACTTTAAGTATTTCTATGAGTGAATTTAAACTTGACGCATTTGATGAGAGAATTATTAATGAATTGACACAAGATGCTCGAATTCCAATGATAAAATTGGCCAAAAAGCTGAATGTTTCAAATACTTTTGTGCATCAACGCATTAGAAAGTTAAAAGCCTATGGGATTCTTGAAAATGCTACCTATCGCTTAAGTCCATGGTCCTTAGGTTATCAATCATCAGCATATACACAGATTATGTTGACCAATTCAAAACATCACAGAAGGGTGGAGGAGGAGTTATCTAAAATTCCAGAGATTGTAGAGTGTGTCAATATATCTGGCAGATATGCTTTATTGGTGAAAATTTATGCTGTCAACAATAGAGATCTCAGAGATGTTATTTACGAAAAAATTCAACCTATCGAAGGAGTGGAAGGTACCAATACTACCATTTCGTTTGAAACAGCATTTCGGCGTAATGTACCTTTGTTGATTCATGAAAAAAATTAGAATTGGTCGATCCTTCTTCCGTATATTGAGAAAAATTTCACAATTGGATTTATTTCGCTTTTATGTTTTGGTTTTATTAATGGTCATGATTTCTTCATGTCAGGGGAACCAAACTGTTGAAATTCCTGAAGTTGAGGTAGAATCTTTATTAGTTGAAGAAATTCCGAAAGTTGAAACTGATTCAAGAGAGGCATGGCAGAAGCCCAGTCTTATATTGGATAAAATGGGAAATTTGGAAAACAGAACAGTTGCCGATATTGGAGCGGGAACTGGTTACTTTTCTTTTAGAATGATCCCCAGAGCAAACAAGGTGATTGCTATTGAGATTGAGCCCGACCTTATTGAATTGATGAAGAATTTGGCTTTGTCTCTTTCTGATGATAATAAGAATAAATTTGAAACAAGATTGGCGGAGCCTGATGATCCCTTATTGAACAGTAGGGAAGTAGACGATATTCTAATCGTTAATGTCATGGGATATTTTGAAAACCGTAGAGAATACTTCCGTAAATGTCATACTGCACTTAATGATAATGGCAGAATACATATTGTTGATTATAAGGTTAGGAATTTACCAATTGAAGCTCCTGATTATTCAAATCGTGTATACATTCACTTGGTGGAAGAGGATTTAGCAGCTGCAGGATTTACTGATATTGTTACAGATGATACTTCACTTGATTTTCAATATATTGTGCAAGCTCAAAAGAAGTAATTACAGATAAAATAACCTTATGATCGGCTCAAGGATTGTCTAACATTGACTTAATATCGGTAAATCCAACCCACCATTTTTTCTACTTTACTTCTCATTACTCTATACTTGACATCAAAGCCATTGATCATTATGCTAAAGGTTTTCCAATTTCCTCTGCTGTCTTGCAGGATGCCTGTATATGTCAGGACACGATTCATTGATCCCGATTTCATCCAGACATGACCTTGTGCTGGAGAATTTCTAAGAACTCCTCTGACTGTTCCTTGGGACCCAGCTTTGGGTAGTAATTCTTTGGTGTATTCGATCCCTTTTTTCTTAGTAAATTGTTGTAGAAAATCAGCCAAAAGGTGACTACTAATATTGTTTCGAGCAGAAAGTCCAGATCCATCTTCCATGTTAAGCGCCTTGTGGTCAACGCCAAATTTTCGCAGGATTCCTCTGATGGCTGCAATTCCATTTTGTCCAGTTGCTTCTCCATTTTTTTTCTTTCCCATTGCCTTAAGTATAGCTTCGCAATAGAGGTTATTGCTGTCGTAATTTGCAGCTTGAGCAATATCTATAAGATAAGGAGATTTGATTCTTGTAATTAACTTCCTTTGTGATTTTGCTTTGGGATAATATTCTGTTTTATATCCTCCTGTTTTGATTTTTCTTTCCTTCAGTTTTTCTGAAAGAAAGTATGCAGCAAAGAGAGGTGGATCTGGTATTGATCCTTTGATTGTAAATGATTTGTTACCCTGAGGGATGGTTCCTACTATTCTTTTTTGATAATTATAAGGCCCGCCAAAAATATATGCCTGGTCACCAGTATGTGAGCTGTCTACGCTTACTTCATTAGAAAATACCAAATTAGGAATGTATGGATAATGATGACTAATCGAAGGCCGCCGTCCGATGGTTGATCTGTTTGTGAAAATAATTTTGTATTCATTTTCATTGATGTTGATACCCCATGCTCCTGAAGCATAATAATTTCCTAAGTCATTCCATTGCCAAGATGGTGAGATTGGGAATGCGTTGAATTCGGATTCATCAGCAACAATATATCCATCTACACAGCTGATGCCTTTGTCAGTTATGGCCTTGGCAATTCTTGGAAATAGTTTTTCAAAATCCATTTCTTCTCTAAACTTCCCTGAACCAAAGGTAGGGTCACCAGTTCCTTCAATGTAAATATTTCCTTTGAGTGTACCATCTGCTTCGATGTATCCATCGTGGGTTATTCTTGTAACAAATTGGAAAGTATCACTTAGCAATTCAACTGCACTTAAGGTGGTCAATAATTTAAGCGAGGATGCTGGTATGATAGACATGTCCGGATTGACTTGTGCAAGATGTTCGCTGGTTTCATAATCGACAACAGTAATGCTAACAGATGCATACTTAAATTCTGAAGAAAGTAGAAAACGATCTAATTTACTTTGTAGTGTATTGCTTTCTTGGGAGAAACCATTTGCCGAAAGGCAGATAAAAAGAATAAGGCTAAATCTCGTATCCAATATGGAATAGAGCATCTCCTTGATTGACCACTGAGGCATTGTTGTGTCCAATAATGTATCCTTCATATTTAGAATTAACAGTTACCGATTTTGTTCCAAATGGATCATATATCATTCCCAATGGTTCGCCTACTTTTACAAACGTTCCCGAAGATTGGGACCAAACAAACATGCCCGAATATGGAGCACGCAGCCAACTGGTTCTTTTGATATTAATCACTTTGTAATCGGGGGCTGGGGTATTTTTATCAAAGATACCCAAATGATTGAGTACTCTTTGTATGCCTTTAAGGCCAACAATAATAGAATATCCATCGAGTCGTACGGATTCGCCTCCTTCAAACACAATTGAAGGGATATTCATATCTCTACAAGTTTTTCTGAATGAGTTTTTAATGACTGTGTTTTCAATTTGAAAGGGTGCCTTGAAAACATCAGCAAGGGATTTTGATTCAGGATAATTTTTGGTGTATCGAACCTGAGGATAATTATACCGCGAGGCACCGCCTGTATGAAAATCCATAGCATAATCTACATAGGGTAAAATTTTCTTGGAAAGTGTACGAGCAACACGGCTAGCAAGAGAGCCTGAAGTACTCCCTGGGAAACTTCTATTGACATCTTTACCATCTGGCACCTCTCGACTAAAATTTATAAAACCATAGACATTCAATAACGGAATTGCGATTATTGTTCCTGCCTGGATACCCTCAAAATGTCCTTCTGCTATACTTCTTCTTACAATTTCTACGCCTACGATTTCATCTCCATGAATCCCTCCTAATATTAGAACCGTGGGACCAGCTTCCTTGCCATGGAATACATGTGCTCTGATATTAATTCTGGTGTCGGAAGGTAGTCGCCCAACATTGATAGAGATTTGTTTGTACTCACCTGGTCTAATTTCCTCTTTTTCAATGGTTATTGTCCTTGCTTGACTCATTCTTATTTTTTAGTGTCTTCCTCTATCATAGCAATAATTTTTCCTGCTATATCATTTCGTGTAGTTGTTTCTATTCCTTCTAACCCTGGAGATGCATTTACTTCAAGAATCATAGGTCCTTTCTTGGATCGAAGCATATCTACGCCTGCGATTTTTAAGCCTAAAATTTCTGCTGCTTTCAGTGCAACTCTTGCTTCTTCGTCTGATATGGGTTCTATATTTGCTGTGGCCCCTCTGTGAAGGTTGGATCGGAATTCTCCTTCTTTGGCTTGACGTTTCATGGTTCCTTCAATTTGACCATTGACAATAAAGACCCTAATGTCTGCACCACCTGCTTCTTCAATAAATTCTTGCATAAAAACTTTACTTTTCGATCTAGAGAAAGCTTCCATTATTGAGGTGGCTTGCTTATGAGTATCCGCCAGAATAACTCCTAAACCATGTGTTCCATTTACCAATTTGATAACTACTTTTTCATCATCTAATTGGTTGAGAATATCATCAAAAAATAAAGAATTGTTAGAGATTAAAGACTTAGGAATGAGGATTCCATTATTTGATAAAATTTGCATTGATGCAATTTTATTTCTTGCTTCCAAAAGTGCATTTTCATCCAAAGTTGAATACACACCTGCACCCTTAAACTGTCTAATAATTTGTGCTCCATAGGCAGTATGACCAGAACCAATTCTAGGAATAATAGCATCTATATTTCCCAATTGTTGTCCATTGTACATGATTTTTGGATTTGTTGCATCTAAAACCATATCACAGTTGACATAATCAATGACTCGAACATAATGGTGTCTTCTCCTTGCTGCCTGAACAAGACTTTGGGTGCTATAAAGTGCTGGATTTCTAGATAGAACGGCAATATTCATTGATAGCTATAAAGTTAAGTGAAAAAATAGATTTTCAAGTCTCTTTTTGGGACGTCAAATTATTCTTAAAAGGTCATTTATTGTGCCAAAATCGATATAAATTAAAGTATTTTATTCTTTTGTGGGATTGTCGAAAGCTATTCTTATATTAAGGTTATGAACCAGCTTGTTACCGACCAAAATTTTGAGTTAAACAATAAGAAGACCATAAATGGTTGGGCCTTTTTTGATTGGGCCAATTCTGTATACTCACTAGTAATTTCTACTGCTATATTTCCGATTTATTTCCTTCTTAATTCGCCAGATTTGATCCGCATTTTTGGTGTAGAATATAGCAATACCTCAGTCCAAAGTTTTATCGTATCTGCATCATATTTGTTGATCGCTTTTCTGTCACCCATATTATCTGGGATAGCGGATGCTGGAGGAAGACGAATGAAATTTTTGAAATTTTTTACCATCCTTGGAGCTGTAGGTTGTTCTGCATTGTATTTTTTTGAAAATGAAACTTTTCTATGGATAGGAATCATTGCTTTTGCCTTAGGTACGATAGGATATGCTGGAAGTTTGGTTTTTTATAATTCCTACCTGCCACAAATTGCAACTGAAGATCAGTATGATAAAGTGAGTGCAAAGGGGTACGCTTATGGATATTTCGGAAGTGTTTTGCTCTTATTGTTTATTTTAGTTATGGTTATGAAGCCTGATTGGTTTGGTTTCAGTGATGGGAATTCAGGTTCAAGAATTGGATTTTTATTGGTAGGAATTTGGTGGTTAGGCTTTGCGCAAATTACTTTTAGAAGAATGCCACAGGATAATCAGGAACCACGAAAGCCAGGAATTGTAAAAAAGGGTTTGGTCGAGCTGAAGGAAACATTCTTTTTGGTGATGAAGGATAGAAATGTACGACGTTTTCTTTTTTCATTCTTTTTCTTTTCTGCAGGAGTAAATACCATCATTTATGTTGCTTCTGTATTTGCAAGTGTAGAAATCGGTTTTAACCAAACTGAGTTGATCATTCTCATATTAATCTTGCAATTAGTGGCTATTGCTGGTGCATATCTTTTTGCTTATGTATCAAAAATAAAAGGGAATAAGTTTGCATTAGCAGCGCAGATTATGATTTGGATATTAATATGTATTGCCGCATATTATACAACAACAAAGTCGACCTTCTATGTCTTGGTGGCATTGGTAGGTATGGTGCTGGGTGGTATACAATCATTGGCTAGAAGTAGCTATACAAAATTACTTCAAGAAGAGGTAGATGATCTTACTTCTTACTACAGTTTCTATGACGTGCTGTTTAAAGTTTCAATAGTTGCGGGTACTTTTGTGTATGGTATGGTTCTTCATTTAACCGACGATCTTCGTTCTAGTGTTCTAGCATTGGCTGTTCTATTTTTGATAGGCTTTGTTAGCTTAATGGGTGTAAGCTTTGATAATAAAGATGCAAATTGATTATTGAATTAGAATCTCAAATAATACCATATCAACCTTTGATGGATCTCCACATGGGCCCTCATTACTAACATTCGAAATTTCAAAAGTTTCTGCAAAAAAAGGACTTTCATTTGAGCTTGAATCAATCTGATTATAGATGAAGACTATTTCATCATTTGCATCTTGTAGACTTAATACAAATTCACCCTCCCAAAAGCAATCTGTTTCGCAGGGGCATCTAGCATCATCAACCAACAATTGATATTCTTGACCATTGATGCATAAATAGTCTTGGTTTTTAACGGTGGTTGGATTTTCTAATTCAAGCTCAATGCAGTCTTCTTTATTACAAGCAAAGATTGAAATAAGAAGAAATAAAAAGAGTGTTCTTTTCATGATTTATAATTTAAATTCATAACATCCGATATCATAACTGCCATCATCACGTGGATTACCAAGAAGGTCGCCAATAACAAAAGGGAGATTTCGGCCTGCATCAATGGCTTTAGAAAAAGTATCCAGCCTAAAGTCATATTCATCCATATTTAGAAACATAGTATCTTTTGGTGGATTATTGAGGCAATCTGTACAATGGTTGAAAAAATCTGCATAAAATTCGTTATCCAATAATTCGTCTACTTGTACAAAGCAATTTTCGAATTTATAGTTAAAGTCAGTTGGGTCTTCTGGATTCCAATCTGCGAGGGCAATCTCATCGTTTTCATTTCCAAGAATTAGGCAATTTCTAAAAGTGGCTTTTAAAGGATTATCATCAAATAGCCCACAGCCTTGATCATAGCAAGTAAAATTTGCTAACTGTATGGCTTCGTCTTGATTATTGTAATTTACGAAAGTGCAATTATTGAATTCATAATTACCACCATGGTCTATACCTACATTGGCAGTTCCTGAATTATGGATTAAGGTGTTTTCTGCATAAATATCTGCATGGCTTCCCACTATTCCTGGAGCTGCTGTATGACTTATTTCACAGGCGTAAAATGAGGCACTGGCCGCGGAATCAACTCGGACTCCGGTTAAAGATTGACTTATGGTTGTATGTTCAAATCTATTTTCTCTACTCCTATCTAAATATATTCCAAACCACTGACCTTTTATATCTTCGTACTCTTCTTCTAAACGGTCTGAAAGTATGGTAACTGGTTCTTCGGGAGTACCTTGCGATAGTATTCTTGCATTGGGAAGAAAATAAAGAAGGCCTGAAGTGTATACTCCAAATTGATCATTTATTGCAACACCTCCATGAACATAAACCTTTGTACCTGGTGGGAGAATCAATGTGCAACTATCTATAAATAGTGTACCGTATATGATATAGGGTTTTGGATCATCCCAAACTCTTTCTTGAAGATTGCAGGTGAGTAGATTGATTTGACTTACACTTCCAGGGCCAGTAATATAATTAGCATCCTGACCCCATGCCTGTAATAACACTGAATTGGTTTTTTCATCAATGCTAATGTTTACCAAATCTTCAATAATGTATGGACTTACTTCAAGTGGGAGATTTGGGTCTATTGTTGCTTCTACAAAAACGTAGATACTGTCTTTTGCAGCAATTTGAATATTGTTTACTTCTTGTGATGGAGTTCCATCTACATTTAATCTAAAAATACCTGATGGATCAGCAAGAGCAATTTGATCAATGATGATGGTAGCATCTTCTTGGTTATAAATCTTAAAAAACTTGGTTGTTGTACCAATTTCTGTAAAAACAGTATCAAATGTTAAAGTATCCAATGAAGTAGTTACCATAGCATTACCACCATCGTAAAAATTATCTTCTCTACATGCGCTAAGTAGGATTGCAAACAAGCCGATAGCGAATATCCAAGCGAACCATTTTTCATTCATATTAATCAAACGATTTGGGTTGCAATTTAGTTGGAATTGCCCAATATTATTGCAAACTGGACTTACAATTGTCCTTTAATCCCTCAATCATTAAAAATAAAAAAGCCATATCCACCAGGATCTTTAACGATTACATTATCTACAATACCTTCTTTATTGAATGTTGATATCTCTTCTGCTATAGGGATTCCTGCTAGTTTAATTTTGTCAATTACAGGTAGATTTTTACCTCCATTAAAATAAGTAAGAGATGGATTATAGAATTGGTGAGGGCATGAGTTTGGTGTCATAAAGCTGACACCAAATCCATTTTTTTCGGTCATGGCATACCATCCATTTTCGATGGCTCCCATACTGTGTTCAAATCCTAGGCAAGCCCAGATATCGATTGATTTTTGAATATCCATAGACTCTAGTGACATTCCTGCAAAATTTCCAAGGCTTGAGAAGCATTCCATTTTGGTTAATTCTACGGACGGAGTCCCTTCCTCTAGGTAGATCCAACAATTTGAAGGATCACTACAAAGGAAGCCTGAATCGGTTTTGTGTACTTTCGTAAATGTCTTGAGTAGTTCAACATCTTTCTTCCAATTTTCTTTAAAAACTTTGATGCCTGCTCTGACGAATTTTTTAGGGTTAATTTCAATATGGACTTGACCATCTGAAACTATAACCGGATTTTCATTAGAAATCACTTTGAAATTTAAACTTTCATAGAATGAAAGACTTTGAGAAGGTTTAGCTGCAGGGCTTTGGATAAGAATTTGCATGCCGTTTTTCTTTAAAGATATAGTTTTCCTTTGATTCTATCTTTTGGTTCATTTTGGTTTGGAATAGGAATGGAAGAATTGTCTCAGTTCCTACACTTGTTGGAACTTATTTCCTTTAACTTTGCACTTTAAGATGGATGCAATAATTGATGTTATCATACCAGCCTATAATGAAGAAGATTCTATTGCGAAGGTAATTGGAGATATACCTATTGGCTTGGTACGAGATATCATAGTTTGTAATAATGCAAGTAAGGATCAAACGAAAGAGCGTGCTCTTTCTGCTGGGGCTACTGTGGTTGATCAACCCATAGCAGGTTATGGTAATGCTTGTTTGAAAGGAATCGAGTTCATTGGGGAGAAAGATATAAAACCAGACATTGTTGTTTTTTTGGATGGTGATTATTCTGACCACCCTGAGGAAATGACAAAGATTGTGGAACCAATTTTACATAGATCTAAGGATTTAGTGATTGGATCACGAGTATTAGGAAATTTGGAGAAGGGCGCTATGATGCCGCAACAAATTTTTGGCAATTGGTTAGCAACAAACTTGATACGACTATTCTATTCTTATAAGTTTACTGACTTAGGTCCATTTCGTGCAATCAGATATACAAAATTGATGGATATAGAAATGGTTGATAAAGATTTTGGATGGACTGTCGAAATGCAAGTTAAGGCTGCAAAGCATAAATTAGAATATGAGGAAGTAGCTGTAACTTATCGCAAGCGAATTGGAGTATCGAAGGTTTCGGGAACCTTAAAGGGGACTATTTTAGCAGGGCATAAAATCCTGTGGACTATTTTTAAATTGCTATAATTCAAAATGACAATAATAGAGATTTTAGGGTATATAATATTTGGGATTTATTTAGTTGGATTGACTTTTATAACAATATTTTGCTTAATGCAATTTCATCTATTGGTGAAATATAAATTAAAAAATGTTCGAGAGATAAATAAGCCTGAAGATGATGGCTATTTGCCCAAGGTTACCATTCAATTACCAATCTTCAATGAACAATATGTTGTGGAAAGGTTGATTGATAATATTTGCAAATTGGATTATCCTAAAGATAAATTACAAATTCATGTATTGGATGATTCAACGGATGAAACAGTTGAAATAACCTTGGCCAAAGTAAATGAGTATAAAGCCTTAGGTTTTGATATTGAGCAAATCACTAGAAAGGATAGAGTTGGTTACAAAGCTGGTGCTCTAAAAGAAGCAATGAAGTTTTGTGATTCTGAATTTGTTGCAATTTTTGATGCTGACTTTCTTCCTGAACCAGACTTTCTGAAGAAAACTATGCCTTTTTTCAAGAATGATGAAATTGGAGTTGTGCAAACCCGATGGGGACATATCAACCAAAACTATTCACTTCTTACAGAGTTGCAGGCATTTCAATTGAACGTTCATTTTACTGTTGAGCAGAAAGGAAGGTACAAAGGGAATTATCTATTACAATTTAATGGAACAGCCGGAATATGGAGAGCAAAGTGCATAGAAGAAGCTGGAGGTTGGGAAGCAGATACTTTGACTGAAGATTTAGATTTAAGTTATAGGGCTCAACTTAAGGGATGGGAAATTATATTCTTAGAAGATGTTTTGGCACCAGCAGAATTACCTGCAGAAATGCATGGGCTTAAATCTCAACAATTTAGATGGATGAAAGGTGGTGCTGAAACGGCACGAAAAATTCTTCCAACGATTTGGAAATCAGATCTTTCTATGATCGAAAAATTTCATGCAAGTTCACATTTATTAAGTAGTTCGGTTTTCCTATTCATATTTATCATAGGTGTTTTTTCAGTGCCTTTAATTTATTTTATTGGGAAGATTAATTTTAACATGGACATATTGGCTGTCTTTATGATAAGTTTAATGTCTATTAGTATTATTTACTTTGTAGCCAATGTTCAAACGGCATGGCAAGGTCAATCGTTGATCAGAAAGATCATTAAGTTTATTTTTCTGTTTCCTGTATTTTTATCTTTGTCAATGGGATTGTCACTTCACAATTCTATTGCTGTATTGCAAGGATATAGAGGTAAAAAATCTGCTTTTATCAGAACCCCAAAGTTTAATATTGTTTCGCTCCAAGATAAATTTAATAAAGGAAAATACCGTAAAACTAAAATTTCATTTGCCACAATCATGGAGGGAGTACTTTCAATATATTTTCTACTTGCGGTCATTGCAGCTGTATATACGGGAACTACCTCTTTAATCATATATCACTTGGCCTTGTCAATAGGTTTTGGAACCATTTTTTATTATTCTATAAGGCATCTTCAAAATTCATAAAACTTGCCATGAATTGGAAGTTGGTTTTGTTGGTAATCATCTATTGTGTTGCTTTTGCAATTCAAATGATGTTTTGTCAACAAGATGATTTTTCTTGTATAATTGTTCACATTTCGATTTGCTTTTTAAGCTATTCATATTTGATATTAAAATGTGGAAAATTTTCATTTCGTAGTCTTTTATTACTTGGATTGCTGCTTAGAGTTATTACAATCTTTTTATTCCCTAATCTATCCGATGATATTTATCGATTTTTTTGGGATGGAAAACTTTGGTTGGAAGGTATACATCCATTCGACTATACGCCAAGGGTGCTTATGGATATGGTAGTACTTTCAGCTGAAATGCAAGAAGTCTTTCAACTGTTAAATTCTAAAGATTATTATACTATATATCCTCCAGTGCTACAGTTTGTTTTTTGGGTAACAGTTGCATTGGGGAAATCTGTGGTGTCAACTGCCATATTAATGAAGTGTATCTATTTATTGGCTGATGTATTGGTGGTAATAGGTTTAGTAAAAATTCTTGATCATTTTGGGAAAGATCAAAAATTATCAATGGTTTATTTCTTAAATCCATTAATCATTACGGAGCTGGTTGGAAACATCCATGCGGAAGTTTTAATGATAGCTGCCTTGGTATGGATGTGTTTTTATCTTCTTGAGGAAAAATATTGGCAAGCTGGAATTCTATATGCATTTGGAATATTAACAAAATTGCATCCATTTTTGCTCGGACCTATGTTGCTATTTTATTTAATTAAGAAAAAAAAATGGCTTCACTTTTTTGTGCCAGCAAGTATTTTGGTTGCATTGGGATTTGGATTGATGTTGTATGGATCAAAACTTGATAATCTATTGGATTCTGTTGATTTATATTTTCGATCCTTTGAGTTCAATGCCAGTATCTATTATTTAGGTAGATGGTTGGGTTATTTGAATAAGGGGTATAATATGATTGCTCTTGTTGGACCTTTATTGGCTTTCATCAGCTTTGTCATTATAATAAAAGTATCTTCCAAATTAATAAGAGAACCTCGGGTAGAATTGGTAGTTTCTCAGATACCAACATTGTACTTAGTATATCTGCTTTTCAGTACCACGATCCACCCTTGGTATCTTGGAGTACTTATAGCATTTGCTGTGTTTAATGCAAGATGGCAATATTTGATTTTATGCTGGTCATTTTTAGTGATGTTATCTTATTCTGCCTATGACAGTAATCCAGTGCAAGAACATAGTATAGTCTTATTTTTAGAATATGCTCTCCTTTTGGCTTTTGCTATTTACGGAAGTATGAACATAAGATCTGCCAAGCCAACTTTATAGTTTAACTGAAGAATTGCTTACCTTAAGTAAGAATAAATACTTGCAAAATGCAAATTGACAAAATTGAAATAATTCCAATTCAAATAAAACTGACTGAACCTTTTGTAATCTCGAAAGGCCCTTTAACCCATGCACGAAATACTGTTGTGAAAATTTATACCAAAGATGGTAATTATGGGATAGGGGAGTGTTGTCCTTACAGAACCATTCATGGGGAAACTCAGCAAGGAACTGTTGCAGCTGGGAAAGATTTGGCTCAATTATTAATTGGAGATGATGCTCGCGAAATCAGGAAATTAGTAAAGAAAATTGACAAGACATTGGCAGGCAATGCATCTATTAAAGCTGCATTTGATATGGCCTTATATGACCTAAATGCTAAAGCATCGGGACTTCCATTGTACAGATATTTACAAGGAGATAATGATAAGAAGATTTATACGGATATGACGGTAAGTTTATTAGAGAAATCTAAAATGGCTAGAAAAGCAAGGCAATTTGTCGATGATGGTTTTCCTGTGTTGAAAGTTAAATTAGGTGAGACTGCAAGTAAAGATATCGAAAGGATCATTGCTATTCGAAAAGAGATAGGAATGGAATTGGATCTTCGAATCGATGCCAATCAGGGATGGAACTATTATGAAGCGAGTCAGGCCTTAGATGGAATGGCAGAATTAAATATTCAACATTGTGAGGCACCTTTAGCAGCAGGTGATTTTATAGGTAGGGAAAAATTGCGTGCTGAATCTCCGATACCCATCATGGGAGATGAGTCTGTATTTAGTCATCAAGACGCGTACAGAAATTTGGCGATAGATGCCATTGATTTAATCAATATTAAACTTGGTAAGTCTGGAGGTATATGTCATGCGATGAAAATTGCTTCGATAGCGCAAGCTGCTGGAGTGTATTGTCAAGTAGGGTCTTTTTCTGAAACAAGATTGGGAATAACTGCCTTAACTCATTTCGCAAAGGCTTGGGACAACATTATTTATTATGATCTTGATAGCCCACTGATGCAATCCGAGGATCCAATTTTGGGTGGCATGGTTTATCAAAAGGATTGGGAAGTTACTTTGGATGATACTCCGGGTATAGGAGCAGATTTTGATCCGTTATTTTTAAATAAGTTTGAAAAGTATTTGGTAGAGTAGGCTGTGTTT
>JAHDIE010000067.1 GCA_020630955.1 Saprospiraceae bacterium | reverse complement strand
TAACTAGAAATGATACCTTTCAGACTTTAAAGTTTATTAAATTTGGATTAGACCCTAGGACTTTAATCCACGTCTTTTCATTTCGTTAAGTACTAACTTCAATTCTCGGGACATATCTCCAGTGACTGATGAATTTTCCTTTGCTCTACGAACAAGATACGGCAATACTTCTTTCACCGGACCATAGACCAAATATTTGGCAACATTATAACCAGCACTGGCCAGATTAAAAGTAATGTTGTCACTCATTCCATAAAGCTGACAAAAATTCAAGTGTGGATTTTTCTTTTCTATACCGTAGTCTTCAATTAATTGCGCTTGATATAGATTACTTTTCAGATTGTGGGAAGCACAAACAGAGGCAATAGACTTGTAGTTTTCAACACAATATTTCAATGCCTTATCAAAGTCTCTGTCTGTATTTTCTTTCGAACTTTGAATAGGATTTTCATAGCCCATCTGTTCTGCTCGTTTTGCTTCCTTATCCATGTAAGCTCCGCGCACTAATTTTGCTCCTAGCATGTACCCATTTGCTTGGGCTCTTTCGTGACTTTCTTTTAAAAATTCTAGTTTATCCTTTCGGTAAAGTTGAAAAGTGTTCCAGATGATTACTTTGTCCTTATTATAGGATTCCATCATCTGATCGACAAGTTTATCCATGGCAATTTGCATCCAGCTTTCTTCTGCGTCCACAAGTACGGAGACCCCTAAATTATATGCTTCTTGGCAAATATCATCCAATCTACTAAAGAGCCGGTCGTAATCATGTTGTTCAGCGCTGTTTAATTTTTCCCCTCGATTTAATTTTTCAAGGAGTTCATTTTTTGCCAAGCCAGTAATTTTTGTACTTACAGCAGGAACTGAGTTATTAGAAGCTGCTAATTTTATTGCTCGAATGGTTTCGTTGCGAACAATATCGAGGTCCTCCTCTGTTGATTTTGATTCGGCACCATAATCTAAGATTGTCAAGGTGTTGTTTTCGTATAGGTGCGAAATGGTTTTCTGGCTATCCAAGAGGTTTTCTCCAGCAACAAATTGCGAAAAGATTGTTTTTTTTACAAGCGCTTTCGCAAATGGCAATCTCAACTTAACAGCACTAAGTCCAACACTTGAGCCAAATTTGACCAATGATGGATTGTTCATCAATTTAAATAGTAAGTAAGTTTCTGTTAGTTCGCTATCAGATTTATGTGCATAGGCTATTTTAGTATCTGAAAAATCTAAAGCTATGGGTTCTCCTTTCATTTGTTATATCTAATCATTCCAAATTTGCCATGACTTTTCCGCTTGCAATACCAACATCTCATATCCATTGGTAATCCTGGCACCTTGGTTTTCTGCTTTTGTCAAAAATAAAGTTTTTTGGGGATTATAAATTAAGTCATAACAGAAATGATTATTACTTAATTCATCGTAGGGTATTTCTGGACAGCCATCCTCATTGGGATACATCCCTAAAGGTGTTGTATTGATGATTGCACTATAGTTAGTCATCATATTTCTCAAGTCCTTGTAACTCAGATGATTCCCTCCTGATCGTGATACATAAATGTACTCAATGTTTAATTTTTGAAGTACAAAGGCAACTGCTTTTGCAGCTCCTCCTGTCCCTAAAATTAATGTTTTGGAAATCGTGTCTTTCCCCATAAAATTTAGCCACGATTGTTGAAATCCATAGATATCAGTATTGTATCCTTTTAGTTTACCATTTCTTATTAATATAGTATTGATGGCTCCGATTTTTTTTGCGTCATCGTCTATCTCATCCAAAAAAGGAATTACCTGTTCTTTGTAAGGTATGGTAACATTCAATCCATAAATTCCTTCTTCTTGGATCAATCCTTTTAAATCATGGATTGATTCTATAGGATAAGCCTGGTAACTACAATCATGAATATTTTCTTCCTCAAACTTATTCTTAAAGTAAGATGGAGAAAAGCTATGGCTGAGAGGGAATCCTATGAGTCCGTACTTTTTGATCATTATTTTCCTTTTCCTTGAAACAACACCAAGATGGTATAAAACAGAATCTTAATATCCAATCCCAATGACATATTTTCAAGATAGATGATATCGTACTTCAATCTTTGAAGCATCTGATCCAAATTGGATGCATAGCCATATTTAACTTGACCCCAAGATGTGATTCCAGGTCTTATCTTCAGAAGGTGTTTGTAATGAGGAGCACGTTCTTGGATTTGATCAATATAAAATTGTCTTTCTGGTCGCGGTCCAACCAATGACATTTCGCCAATCAAGACATTGTATAATTGAGGAAGCTCATCAAGACGCCATTTTCTCATGACCCTACCCCAAGAAGTGATTCGCGGATCATCATCAAAGGACAATTGAGGTCCAGATTTTTCTGCATTCTCAGCCATGGATCGAAATTTCAGAATTTGGAATGGCTTTTTGTTTTTGCCAATCCGCTCTTGTTTGTATAAAATTGGCCCTTTTGACGAAAGTCTAACACGCAATGCTATGTACAAATATAATGGAGACAAAACGACCAGAACGATAATTGCGACAGCAATATCGATGAGCCTTTTCATGATCATTTCCCAACGGGACATTATTTCTTGATCAACTTCGATAAGAATGGTACCATAAATATGTGTCAACTTTACATTTCCTAACATAATATCATACATATCAGGAATAATCTTGACCAAAATCCTGTCATTGTAATCATATAGCACGTCAAGAATATTTTTCAACTTGTTATGTTCAGAAGTTTCTATTGCAATTATGACTTCTTCCACATTCATCTCATCAATAATCAATGAAAGGTTGGGAAGTTTACCAATGAGAGGAATTTCTTTGGCAAGATGATTAACAGATTTACCATTAGAGTCTATAAAACCTATAAAATTATGTGCCTTACCATAGACCTTATCTTGCAATTCATTATAAATCTCAACAGCATTTTTGTCTCCGCCAATGATCAGCGTATTGTATTTGACTTTCCCCTTTTTTAATCTATTCTTAGAAATGGTCAAATAAGTCATTCGAGCCAAAGAAGTCAAGAAGAAATGAAAACCTAGAAGACGAAAAAAGGGGTTTATGTAGGTGGTATAAATATTAGCAGTGTCATCAATCAATACAGTAAAAAACAATAAAACTACACCAAAGAAAGATATACTCAAGGTCCGTTTTAAAGTTGCCCATCTTGAGAATCTGTAAATATCTGAGTACTTGTCAAAGATTGAATACAAAACCAACCATCCAATTGGGATGATTAATAGACCTTGTAGTAACTTCGGATCTGACAAGATGCTAGAAAGGTCGGTGTTGGGATTTTCAAGATTTTTACGATAAATAAAAAACAACAGCCATGCCACGCATGCTGTCAACCAATCCAAAAAACGGTAAATAAATAATTCTATTCTTCGTTGGCCTGGATTCATCTTTTAGAAGTGAAGTAGTTTTATGTTGTCTACTCTTACTTCTACTGGCCCATCAGTAGTATTCAATGCTCCTAATACGATCCGGTAAGAATCTAATTGCGAGGCAAGCAAGATTTCAGCCATGTCGATATATACTTTATTCCAGGTGTCTGTAGGTAGTACCGTAATAAAATATTGTTCAAAATCAGTGCCATTCACCTCAGATTGTAGTCCTATACTTAGATTTATATCAGTTTTGTATTCCATTTCGAGATAGACTGCTGTACCATTTGTAGGGATATCAACATACAGCTCAGAACTTGCAGCTGCAAATTCTGGATTCTCTGGAGTCAATTTTATCAATCCACAAAATCCTTCAGCACAATCGTCTTCAACTATCGTCATTACAGTTAAAGAATCGTCATCCACTTCGTTGGTAAAAAGCACCTGATTATCAAATCCTTGCACCATTCTAAATACTGTTGATTCTTTGTATTTAAATTTTAGATCGGGAGTAATGGTTGTGTTTTCTTCAAAATTATGATCAACTTCAAGTCTTTCATAAAATGGATAAATGGTATGATCTTCAAATTCTCCTAATCTTCTGATTCCTGCTTGATAGAACATTTTAGTATTTTCATCTTCATCTAAAACTGGAAAGGTAATTGGCATTTCAAAAACCCCCAATCCTTCTCCATCAGCGGTTGGCCAAATGTCAATAATTTTATGATGATTGCTTCCTTGACCGGACTCAGTTTCAAGTGATACCGAATTGATCTCAATAAACATAGGCACTTTATCATAAGCTTCAAATAGCGCGCAGGAGCTGACGCTGATGATAAGGAACAAAGCTGGTAAATAAAATCTATACATTGAGCTTATTTAATTTTTTTTCAATATTGTCTGCCAGCTTCATCACATTGAGAGCATGGTTTACATTGACCGTTGGAGTTAGATCATTAACGATTGCATTATAGAAATCCTTTTGCTCTTCGACAATAGCATTCAGTTCTTGTGCTGGCTGAGACTTTACATTTAAATATTTGGTTCCTAAATGGGTTTCAATCTTCATCGAATCCTTAGCCTGCTCATCTTTTAATTGGATGATTTGGCTTTGTTTCTTTAAAAAATCAATTCCTATATAAGCATCTGATTGGAATATTCTAAACTTTCTCATTTGATTGAGACTAATCCTACTGGCTGTAACATTTGCAACGCAGCCATTTTCAAATTCAATTCTTGCATTACAGATATCTGGGGTCTTACTGACAATCGATACACCGTTTGCTCTAATTTCGTGAACTTTTGATTTGACAACAGTCAATAAAATATCCAAATCATGAATCATTAAATCCAAGATTACAGAAACATCATTTCCTCTTGGATTAAAATTAGCCAAACGATGGCATTCAATAAATTTCGGATTTTGCAGTTGTTCCATTGCAGTGACAAAAGCTGGATTGTATCTTTCCACATGACCAACTTGAACTTTCACATCTGGGTAAGAATGAACAGTAGCATTTAGTGCATGGGCCTCATCAACATTTGCAGTAACAGGCTTTTCTATAAAAGTATGTTTATTGGCTTGTATAGATTCTTGTGCAAGTTCAAAATGAGAGGTGGTATCACTAACTATTATTGTAGCATCCACTTCTTGAAGCATATTTTGAAAGGAAGAAAAAGATTTAATTTGGTGCTGGGAGGCAGCTACGATTGCTTTGTCACGATCGATATCAAATACTCCAATGCAATTGAAGTCAGTTTGCTTCAAGCATTTCAAATGAATATTCCCTAGGTGTCCAGTTCCAACAACTCCAATTCTCAACGGTATGGTCTTCTCTTAGTTTGGTTTGATTACTTATAATACATTAATATTGCTCCTAATATTGTAATAAGAGCAATTAAAATTGAAGCTATTTTCATTGAAAATCTGATATGTCTTGAGAAATCCCTGATTTCATTAGCCATTTTAGGATAATTAGGGATTACTTCAGATTCCATACGTTTTTCATTCAATATCCATTTTGCTTCAAATTCTACTCGGTTTTGAACAAGTATCTTATAGGATTTTAATACCTTAATTCTGAAATAAAGGTTTACGAAAAGTAACGCAAGGAATATAGCGACTACAAAAAACATTAAAATACCGGCCATCTGCCTTAATCAATTTTTGAAACACGAAATTAATGAAGTTAAATACGATTTTCAGCATCATTGTTCTATCCATTTCCATAAATTTTCAAACTAATGCTCAGTTTGACTTTAGTCAAATAGATTTAAACTATTATTTGCCAGCTACAGCGTACAATAATTCGATTCCAAGTCCAAAAGATTTTTTGGGGTATGAGATTGGTGAATGGCATGTAAATCATGACAAATTGATTGCTTACATGAGTTTATTAGCAGAAAAGTCAGATAGAATAAGCTTCCATGAGTATGGCAAAACTTATGAAAAAAGACCACTCGTGTATTTGATTATAAGCAGTGAAGAAAATCAAAAAAATATTGATCAAATTCAGGTTACACACCAACAACTGGCAGACCCTAGTTTTATTAATCAAATTGACATCTCAAATCTTCCGGCAGTACTATTTCAAGGTTACAGTATCCATGGAGATGAATCTAGTGGAAGCAATGCTGCTATGTTGGTGGCCTACCATCTTGCAGCAGGACAATCAGAAGAGGTAAAAAATATTCTTGCAAATACGGTTATCCTTTTTGACCCATGCTACAATCCAGATGGACTTCAACGTTATAGCTCGTGGGCAAATGCCAACCAAGATTTAATGCATGTCACTGATCCCAACGATTTATCACACAATGAACCATGGCCTACTGGAAGAACAAATCATTATTGGTTTGACCTAAATCGAGATTGGTTATTATTAACCCATCCTGAAAGTAGAGGAAGAATAAAAACTTTTCAAGCTTGGAATCCTAATGTCTTGACTGACCATCATGAAATGGGAACAAATTCAACTTTTTTCTTTCAACCAGGAGTACCTAGCCGGACTAATCCTCTGACTCCACAGATAAACCAAGATTTAACTGAAGAAATTGCAAATTATCATATGGCTGCGCTTGATTCAATTGGTTCTGAATATTTCACAAAGGACAGGTTTGATGATTTTTATTATGGCAAAGGATCTACCTACCCCGATGGCCAAGGATGTGTTGGTATCCTTTTCGAACAAGCGACTTCAGAAGGCATCCTTCAAGAAAGCAGCAATGGACTTCTGAGTTTTCCATTTTGTATACGGAACCAGGTGGTAACATCCTTGTCAACGTATAGGTCAATCATAGATCTTAGAGAAGATTTGATAAAATATAAACGTAATTTTTTTATTGATAGAATCAAGCAAGCAAATGCTGATGAGATTCAAGCTTATATAGTACACCAAAAAGACCCATGGAAAAGATATCGATTTCTAGATATTCTCAAACAACATAAAATCACAGCGCTCGGCATCAGTAAAGATTACTCCAAAGAGAGCGTAAATTTTGTTGCAGATGAAAGTTTTGTTGTTCCCGTAAGTCAGAAACAATATACTATGATCAAATCTATTTTCGATACACAAACAGAATTTAGAGATAGCGTATTCTATGATGTTTCGACATGGACCTTTCCTTTTGCATTCGATAGTAAATATAAAGCACTCACAAAATCACAATATGAAAGTTTACAGTTGAAACCTATCCAAGGACCAAGCAAGCTAAAGCCTTTTGGAACAGACAGATCAGATTGTATGATTATCCCTTGGGACAATTATATGTCTCCATCCATCTATTTTCAACTGAGTCAATTAAATATTGAGGTGTTTAGAAGCGCAGAAGATTTTGTGATTAACAAAAATAAATTTGTGGCGGGGAGCATATTCGTTGACACCAAATCCTTGTCTCTTGAGGACTATCACAACTTGATTAAGTCTTGTCATCAAAAACACATTCAATATCTAATGGTTAATCAATCCATTGATCATTTTAAAAAACTTGGACTTAAGACTTTAGAACATCAAGATAAAGCATTCCAATTTGCAATACTCACTGGAGCCGGAGTAAATTCCTACGAAGCAGGAGATAGTTGGTTCCAATTGGATAAAAGATGGGAAATCCCAACTACACGACTAGATATTAGTAGAATAAAAAGTGTAAATCTTGAAAGGTACACAAGCATAATCATGCCAGATGGCAATTATGCATTTGATGATAAGACCAAAGAAAACATTCTCCAATGGATTGAAAATGGTGGTCGACTTATTGCAATGAGAAGAGCCATTGATTATTTGGTCAAAAAAGAAATAATAGACCTCAAAACAAAGGAAGAAATAATGGGTGAAAAACCAATTGGGACTTCTGGCCAAGTTATTGGCGGAGCCATATTCAATTCATATATTGACTCATTAGATCCTTTATTTTTTGGATACCAGAATAAAGAATTGGCAACTTTTAAAAAAGGAACACGATGGTACAGTCCAGACTCAAACTCTGAAATTAAAGTTATTGCACAATACACAGATCAACCATTGTTAAGTGGCTATGCTTCAATACAAAACATGGTCAAAGCACCTGGCAGTGCCTCAATAATGAAGCAAGAAATGGGAAAAGGTTTGATTATTATGTTGGTCGACAATCCAAACTTTAGAGGATATTGGTATGGAGGTGCTACATTGTTTGGCAACTGTCTATTTTAGTTTTTGGTTTTATTATATAATAGAAGCATGTATTAGGCTATTTGAGACAGAAGGATATAGAATGATTTAGTGAAAATTATTGTCTTTTAAAATTGCGAATTCCTCATTCTCTCTCTAATCTCTTTTAATCTACTCCTTCTCCTCTTCTTCCGTCTCTTGAAAATTAGAGCCACCATTGCCATTGTTACATCCATCAATAAATGCTTCGAAGATGGCTCCAAGATCAACGGTAAAGCCTGGCTCTAACATAATGTAGTCAGTAACGTCATAATCAACCGTAGCACCTGAGAGAATTTCTTGAGTTGATTCAATCCAAGTTGCTTCATAATCTGCGACACCATCCTCGGTTCCCGTTAGAACCAATGTTTCAGTACAAGGATCTGGAACTGAACATGCATCTGGTGCATTGACAACCAACGAAAGACTACAAGTCAAGTTATCATCATCAGTGATTGTTATATTCAAATTACCATTCGAGATTAGAAAGCCAATGCCATTATTATCAATGGTAGTGTTTGTTCCGTAGCCAATTCCTGTTTGGGTGTAATCGCCAGTAATTGAATAACTTGCTCCAATATTAGTTCCTAATGGATTGAGATCGAAGGTAAAGAAGTCATCAGTTAGGTCTCCTGAGTCATTGTCATTGCATACAATGTTGTTTAAGTTGGCAAAATCCAAGGAACATGGAGGTAGTGTATCACCACAACATTCAAAATTATCGAATCCAAAGCCCCCTCTAGATGCAGAATTGTTGTCATCATAAACGAAGGTTACCGTTAGGTTAGATTTATCCAAATCAGAAGGAATTAAATTAGAGAAAAATCCATCTGCTATTGTAGATCCACTTAACCAAGTATTTACTAGATCTGACCAGCCATTGCCATCCCAATAAAAGGTCAAAATTCCATCTGAAATTGACATTGACAAAGATTCTGAAGTAAATGGATCATCTGCATAAGCAAAATCAAACTTCAATTCGATGTTTTCATACCCGGACATATCGATTGAGGGAGAGACAGAAGTTGCAATGTTTTGTTCACCTGTTGTTCCAGTTATAAGATCATTATAGCTTGCCCAATTTTGATCACCAGGATTTACAATAGCGCCTGGTAGCATGGAATCATCAAAAGTCCAATTAGCATTGGTCCCATTAACAGTAAAGGTCCAACTTGCGGGTTGTCCGGTTTCAAAATCCTCGGAGAATGGACATGAATATATTGGGCCTTGAGTTGTAAAAGTAAAGACTACAGACCAAGGGTCTTCACCACAATCTTGAACATTTCGAACTCGCCAAAAATAAGTTGTCCCTTCTAATAAATCAGGACTGACTATCCAATCTGCAGAATTCACATTTGCGGAAGCGACAATATTGGTAAATAGTTCGTCGGTAGAAACTTGAACATCATAGGAAACAGCCAATGGCTCATTGTCCCAACTCAAGCTTGGATTAAGGTTTTGATCAACCGCGCCATTGGTAGGGCTAAGTAAGGTTAATGCATCTAAGGGAGTGCAGACAACAGGAGATACGCAAATCAATTCCAAATCAAAATCACTGGTTGCACCATTATAACCATCAACCATAATAAAATAGGTGCCATCAGCTACTGTCGCAGTAACTGTCTCTGAGCTTGATCCACTACCTTCGCTATCGTCCAAAGTAGAATTATCTAAATCATCACATACGGTGTAAAGATAAAGGTCCAAATCGGCGGATAAACCAGTTAAGTTCACTTCGACATCTCCAGCAGCTGCTTCAAAAACAAAGATTAATTCAGGACCAATCCAATTGAAGTTATGTACTCCGGTGGAATTATTTCCAGAATACATTGCGCCACAGCTCAACTCAATTGGATTATCGCAACTTCCTAAAATACCATCAGAGCTTGTAAATGTAAAAACATCAGACCAAGGGTCTACACCACAGGTTCTCACATGTCTTACTCTCCAATGATACAGTGTCAAGGGATCTAAGGTTGGACTTACGGTCCAGTTTGTATTGATGACATTAGCAGAAGCTACAATGTTGGTAAAATTTGGATTGGTGGATACTTCAACATCATACGAAGCAACACCCAAATCTCCAGCCCATTCTAAGGATGGTGCTGTACTTACATCAACTTCACCATTGCTTGGCGCTATCAATGTTGCTGGATTTGGATCGACAACATCTAATCCTAGCGTAATGGATTTATCTCCGCTTGTACTGCTTCCTTCAACAAGAAAATCATAGCTCCCTTCTGCTACATTGTCAATCCCAACTAAGGTTAAAGTAGAATTGTTATCAGGTATAACTGGGTTGACAGAAAAGCTTCCTGATACACCTGTCGGTAAATCTACTACGGTTAAATCAACGGGGTCGGTATATCCATTTTGACTGATTACTTCAATGGTATAGACTACTGTGTTCTCACCACAATTGGTCCCTACATTTGGATCAGCTTCTAAGACATAATCAGGTGTTGTACAATATTTACCATCGACTATTGTCTCGCCTGTATCATTTGGGTCCAACCAATCTTTCAACCTTCTTTCTGCTTGGGTTGTTCCGGCAATTCCTTCCCAAGAAACAGATATTCTACCGTAATCACCTTCATCATTGGCAGGGTCATTACAATTGGGCTGACCACCCAAAAACCCACCAAATAACTGGCCAATTAACCGCGCATCACTATTCCATAGACCTGACCCTGAAGAGCCACCTTCAGTAACGCTCCAGCCATTATCTGTCTCATCCCAGTAGATCCTCCAATAATTATCATTAACAACAATATCTGGAGTAATTGAATGCGTTGCGATTTTTTTTGCATCCAAACCTGGGTGATGAATACCAACACCACCGGTCCCTGACTCTCCAGAGGCATCAAAACCTGCGGCATAAACGTCGTAAACTTCACTTGGATCTTCTGTCAATTCAAACAGAGCGAAATCTGAAGCTGAGCCATTTCCGGAAGGAGGATCTGAATTTGCTACTACTGTAGCACCAGCGGTAGTTTCGATTGGAACTGAACCTGTATTATCACATCCTGGTCTCTCATAGTTCCAATAAAAAACTGCTCCAGAAATATCGGGATTACTAATGGCATCATAGGTTGGATCAATACAGTGATTTGCTGTTAAAAAATAAGGTGTGCAATCTTCAGCAATGTTGTTGATCAAACTTCCAGTGCAGGTCTCTATACCATTGATAATGATTCTTGCTACACTTTTTTTCTCAGTTTGCCAATCATCACCTTCAGGAGAGCAATTGATATTTACCTGACATGATCCTGCGTCCCCTAAACCTTCAGGTATTCCTACAACTCCTTCAAAGTTTCGATATCCATGAGCAATTTGATTTATGGAAATCGCACCCTGCCCCGCTACATTTGAAGGCTCATAATATTCTATGACAACACTGGTACTGTTGACCAAACCTGTGGCAAATTTCCTATTGGGACGATTATTGTGGACACCGAATGCACCGATTACTTCTGTCAAGTCTTCTGAATAAAGATAAACAAGCCCTCCTTCAGGGATATAAAAATCATCGTACAAGAAATTAATCGACAATGCGTTTTTGCAGGTAATAATCAAACGCCAGATTCTATCACCATTGTCCAATTCTATCCAAGTCCCAGCATTATTTAAATTTAGGTCAGTTGAAAATGCAGTTGCAAATCTGTACGGCAAATTACTTTGAGCTCTGTCAATATCTTCTAATGATAAAGCATAGGTATCGACGGCTGGCATTGATATTCTTTCAATTAAATCATTGGTTATCCCTAACCTAAAACTCTTAGGATTTCCACCTCTACTTATTTGAGCTTGAATATTTGTAGCAATGAGTATAAATGCTATTGCTAAAAGAAATAGATTTTTGCGTTGTTCCATGATGTATACGTATTAGAATCAATTACTAAACTAAATTACATATAAATAATTGTCTATTTAAAATATTTATTTTTTATTATCAACAATGTCATCTTCAATATCAAATGATCATTTTTGTGAGGAGTTTATGTTAACTTACATGGTATATTCTTTTCGAGCTTAGATCTATTAATTAGAAACCAAAACAACAATGACTCAAATAAAAGCATTGGCAATCTTTGTATTATTTTTTATTTACTCCAATTTGCTTGCGCAAAGATTTGATGATGTTGTTATGAAAACACATCAGATCACGGATCAAATATATATGTTAGAGGGAGCAGGAGGAAATATTGGAATATTTACAGGCAAGGATGGAGTGTTAATGATTGATGGACAATTTTCTGAGCTAAGTCTGAAAATAAAGGAAGCAATAAACACCATCTCAGATCATCCCATCAAATACCTTGTCAATACGCATTGGCACGGGGACCATACGGGTGGAAATGCCAACTTTGCGAAAGATGGCACCACCATTATTGCACAGCATCGGGTTAGAAAGCGATTGACTATGGACCAAATCAGGCCCTATGCTGGAACCACACCTGCTGCAGATTCATTGGCCTGGCCTACCATTAGTTTTGGAGAGGATTTAGAAATCCATATCAATGATGAAAGTGTACAATTGCTCCATGTTCACAACGCTCATACAGATGGAGATTCATTTGTATTCTTCCCATTATCCAATGTTTTACATATGGGCGATTGCTTTTTTAGAGATCGATTTCCTTATATTGATTTAGATATGGGAGGTACGGTTGATGGAGCCATTGCTGCTATAGAAGCAGCGATGATGATTATTGATGAAGATACTGTCATTATACCTGGTCATGGTTCATTGGCAAACAAAGAAGACTTGCGTAGATACTTAGCGATGATTAATACTATAAACGATCGCGTTAAAAATGTCACTGATGATGCAACTAAATTAGAGGACTTAGATGTAGAAAGTCTTACAGAAGGTTATAAAGATTGGGGAGGAGGTTTTATCAATGGAGAAAAGTGGATTAGGACGCTGTTTACAGACTTCACTCGAAACCAATCCAAATAAAGTGCTGTGGCAATTGAGTCCGCATTTTGAAACATTTAATTTCTCAAAATTCTTTTGAGGAATTAATCGTAGTTTTGCCTTCTTATGAAGTCAACAAAGTCAGCCCTGCTGTTTATTTTTATTACTGTTCTCGTAGATGTTGTTGGGATAGGAATCATCTTACCAATTGTCCCAGAACTAATCATGGAGCTTACAGGCAAAGGGACCGCAGATGCCGTTATTTATGGAATGTGGTTAATGACCGCTTTTGCTGGGATGCAGTTTATATTTGCGCCAGTATTGGGTGAGATTTCCGATCGATATGGTAGAAGGCCTGTCTTATTGATTGCCTTATTGGGCTTGAGTATTGATTATCTTATCCATGCATGGGCACCAACAATTTTATGGCTGTTTGTGGGACGATTTTTGGCAGGAATAATGGGTGCAAGCTTTACCGTAGCGACAGCTTATATTGCCGACATAAGTTCTAAGGAAAACAAGGCACAAAATTTCGGAATGATCGGAGCAGCATTTGGATTAGGCTTCATAATTGGGCCAGCAATGGGAGGATTGTTTGGTGAAATTGATGTGCGCCTTCCCTTCTATGTGGCTGCAGGATTAAGTTTTCTTAATTTCTTATTTGGTTTTTTCTTTGTTCCTGAATCCTTATCTCCCGAAATGAGGCGTCCCATGGAACCAAGCAAAATGATCGCAGGAGTTTCATTGATAGGATTAAAAAAATACAAAGGTGTATTGTTGCTCATCTTAGCTTTTTTCATAGCTAATCTTGCTGGACAGGTTCTTCCTACCGTATGGTCCTATTATGGTATTGAAAGATACGATTGGAGTCCAAAAGACATTGGTGTGTCATTGATGGTTGTTGGACTATTGGTTGCATTTGTTCAGGGATTTCTTATTGGCAAAGCAACAAAGCGATTTGGCGAAAAGAAGGTAATCGTTTTTGGATTTCTATTTTGGACATTGGGCATGTTTTTATTTTCAATATCTACAGAACCATGGATGTTGTATGTATTTCTAATTCCTTATGCACTTGGTGGCGTTGCAGGACCTACTGTCCAAGGAGTTATTTCCAATCAGGTATCAGAAAAAGAGCAAGGCAATCTTCAAGGAGCGATTACAAGTCTTGTAAGCCTTACCGCAATATTAGGCCAATTGATTTTTGCTCCTGTATTTTATTATTTTATTCGTCCCGAAACCAGTATTTATTTTCCAGGTTCATCGTTTGCCTTGGCTGCCATCTTTTTGTTCATTGCTTTTTTACTTGCCTATGTTGCGATGCGAAATATGGAGGTGGTGGGAAGATAGCTTTACTTTTCAATTTCTTACGAGTAGAATTGAAACTTCAATAATAGATTAATAAAATAAACTCAAAATTATTCCATTACAATTTTGCATCCAATAATTACATTTTACTTT
>JAHDIE010000066.1 GCA_020630955.1 Saprospiraceae bacterium | reverse complement strand
AAAAAAATTGAAAACAATGCTTATTGTACCACCATATCTTTCAAACTAAAAAACAAGATCAGAGGAATGAAATTATTCAATGCATGCATATAGATACTAGCCCACAATCCTATCCTGATTCTAACAAACCCAAGAAATAAGGCCAGCACAAATTGAGGAATTACAATAAATGGAATCATCCAAGTTGAAAACTGACTACTATCATAATTGTAGATATGAATGTAGGCAAAGGTCATGGCGACTAGGTAAAAGAAGAAAGGAAAATAGCGATCAATCAAAGTTTCCGAATCTTCAGAAGGTGGCGTGGATTCATTGAGAAAATAAACTATAGCAACAAATATTACAGTTGGGAAAATGAAAAAAGCATCGCTTAACGCTTTTGTGTAAATAAAAAAACCAATGAAGCCTGCAACGATCAGTCCAATTAGGATGCTTAATGGGGTTTTAAATTTTAAAGGAAGGCGAAAAATCAATTCTTCGATGACAGGAGCTACAATTACTGCCAATCCGAACATCGGTAAGAATCCATAATCCATCTGATCAAAAACATTCCCGATATCCTCAAGATTTACGATAGTCAAATTGACCAATCCAACTGCCAGAATGTTTGTAAAAAAAGCTGCCACAAAGAGCAAACTGACATAGGCCAATGGATTGGATACTGGATTAATAAAATCTCTTCGAGTGGGATACTTAATATATTGCAAGAAATCTTTTAAGGGTCTGAATTCCATCTCGCAAATGTATTAAAAATAATAACGATTAAGAATAGCAAATAGCATGGTGATATGCGTCAAAATTATTACCGCAATAAACCAATTTGCATTCACTTCAAGCTTGAGAAATTTACCAGAAAAAAGAATTAATATTCCGGGTAAAATTGGAAAAAGATATTTTCCACCCAAATTATGGATATAATCATTACCAACACTTGAATACAAACCATACATTACCATCGCTAAAAGAAAAAGAGTACTTGTGACACTGATAAGAAAAATTAATTTTTCCTTTGATGTTAATTTGAAATTTGAACTTAGCAACAAGAAGAGAATTAGGAAGGCTAAAATCCCTATCGTCCAAGTGGGGATATAATTTTTTTCCCATCCAAATTTTCCAGTAAGGTGAGCTAGGCTTGCAGGGATGACCGACGCATAAGATTTTAGAACATTTTCAAAAAAGTCATACGGATTAGAAAGAATATAATTGAGTTGTTTGGTAGGATGACCATTAGGTTTTATTTGTTGATCATCTCTAAATTCTGGATGATATTCTTCGTAAGTAATATATTTCCCATTTACCTTGAGTGACCAAAGACTTGTGCATGCAATACTTATGGAAGCAATGATAAAGAAGGATAGAAAATATTTTTTCTTCGATTCCAATTTGCCGAAAGGCAGTAAAAACCAAAGTATAATCAAAGGAAAATATACAATCTTATTTATGGAAATGATCAATATCAAAAAACCCAAAAGTGTAAGTTGAAAATTTGAAACCTGATCTTGTTGGTTGCGCAAAGACAATATGAAAGTGACCAAGAAAAAGGATAAAGCATTGGTGATAACATCAGCTGTCACCGAACAATGTAAAACCAAAAGTGAGGGAAGCAAAAAAATAATTGGGAACAACAAATTGTCATGAGGTAGAAGTCGAAAAATATAAAATGCAATCAATAACCAACTCAGCAAAGATGCAAACCTTAAGAGATAGAGCAAAGTAGCAGGTCTAAGGTTTAATCTTGAAGCAACAAAAGCAAAAACTGAATGCAAGGGGTAAGCTGTGGGAAAATACATCGCTGTGTTACTAAAATCAATAAAATTTTTGTTGACCTTCTCTAAATTTTTTTCATTATATAATGAGAGCTGCTCCCAAGAAATTTTAGCATTGATATCAAACCTCAGATAACGGAACTGATCAGAGTAATCAAAAAGTGAAGTAGGAAGATAAGCTCCAAGCCGGTTTTCGGGATTATCATCTATGGTGCTGCCAATATTGCCAAGTTCATAGCTTCTAAAAAGATGAGCGTCCTCATCAGGGGCTTGAAAAGGAGGAATGATAAAAATGTATAAGATACCAAAGAAGAGACTGATGGTAAGAAAGTATTTGTAGCTGATACCCTTCATGCTTGTAAGATATCTATAAAACTGTTTTAAAAAAACCGAGTTAATATATATGTAGCAAATAATAATTTAAGACTTTTGTAGGATGTCTCTACCAACAACAAATAAATACTTAGAAGAACTCAATGATATCCAACGGCAAGCTGTTCTGGCGACAGATGGACCAGTAATGGTCATTGCTGGTCCAGGTTCAGGAAAGACTAGGGTTCTTACCTATCGAATTGCTCATATGATCAAAGAAGGGGTAGCCCCTTGGAGCATTTTGGCCCTTACCTTTACCAATAAAGCAGCACGGGGAATGAAGGATCGAATAGAAAGTGTTGTTGGATCTAATGCCAATCGAATCTGGGCGGGGACTTTTCATTCAATATTTGCAAGAATTTTAAGAGTTGAAGCCCAACATATTGGATTCCCCAATGATTTTAGCATCTATGATACGGATGACAGCAAATCCTTGATCAATGAAATTATCAAAGGGCTCAACTTAAATACAAAATCATATCCTAATGGATTGATCAGATCTAGAATTAGTAGTGCGAAAAGCAATTTGATCACTCCTAAAATGTATGCCGTTAATGAAGACCTCATGAGTCAAGATAGAATGTCTAATCGTCCGATGACTCAACTCATCTATGATAAGTATGTCAAAAAATGCAAACAGGCGGGAGCCATGGATTTTGACGATCTCTTGTTGATGATGTTCAAGGTATTGTATCAGAAGCCTGAGATAAGAGCAAAATATCAAAGACAATTTCAATATTTGTTGGTCGACGAGTTTCAAGATACCAACTATCTACAATATGAAATTCTAAAATTGCTTTCTCAATATGAAGGTAGTAAGGAGAATATATGTATTGTTGGTGATGATGCACAAAGTATCTATTCCTTTAGGGGTGCAACCATTGAAAACATTCTTCAGTTTCAGAATGATTACAAATCTGTGGAAGTATATAAATTGGAACAAAATTATAGATCAACGACTCATATTGTAGAAGCTGCAAATCAGGTTATATCCTACAACAAACGTCAGATTCAGAAAAAGATATGGACTGACAAGGATGGTGGCGAAAAAATTAAGCTCATCAAAGCCATGACGGATACCGATGAAGGTAAGCGAGTAGCGGATACCATCGTTGAACACAAAAACAGGTTTGCAATAGCAAATAAGGATATTGCCATTTTGTATAGAACGAATTCTCAATCAAGAATTTTTGAGGAGTTTTTACGCAGGTATAATCTTCCCTATCGAATTTATGGAGGGACTTCTTTTTATCAAAGAAAAGAAATCAAAGACCTAATTGCTTACTTCAGACTGTCCGTTAACTCAAAAGACAATGAAGCCTTCAAACGTGTTGTTAATTTTCCTAAACGAGGAATCGGCAAGACAACCATTGACCAATTGGTTACCCTTGCCGATGACAATGATATGAGTATCATGGAGGTGCTTAAGGCCATTGAATTTAAGGGAAGGGCGAAGCAAAAACTTCATGATTTTGTAAAAATGATCAAATCCTTCCAAGCAAAAGTCATGGCGGAGAATGCTTATGATGCAGCCTGCTATATTGCCAGAAAATGTGGTACCTCAGAACTGTATAAAAACGAAGGAACATTAGAAAGTGCTAATCGTTTGGAAAATATTAATTCACTTTTGGATGGTATTCAAGAGTTTGTAGAGGATGATGTCATCGAGGAAGGTGAAGAATATAATACAGACAGAAGTCTTGCAAAATATTTGCAAAATATCTCTTTGATGACTGATCAAGATACCGAGAGTACAGACAACGATTCTATTACACTAATGTCTGTGCATGCGGCCAAGGGTTTGGAATATAAATCTGTTTTTGTAGTTGGTCTAGAAGAAAACCTGTTCCCTTCCTACCTTTCGCTTAGTGACCCCAACCAATTGGATGAAGAGCGTCGATTGTTCTATGTTGCAATTACACGTGCTGAACAATATCTAACCTTGTCATCAGCCAACACGAGGTATCAATATGGATCTGTCAGAAATAATGAAACCAGTCGATTTGTAGAAGAAATACCCATTGACCATTACGATGCCGTAATAACGATGAGAAATACAGATCGGTTTTCGACTCCGAAGAAATTGGGAGGAATTAGAGCACCAAAAATTCAGAAAAAACTAGATTACATAGATCCGGATAACTTTAATCCGGTTCCTTCTCACAAACTAAAAGAGGGAATGAAAGTTTTGCATCTACGTTTTGGCAAGGGTGACATCATAAGTATTGATGATAGTAAGATTGCAACTATACAGTTTTATGATTTGGTTGAGAACAATGAAAAACGAATAGCATTGAAATATGCTAAATTGGAAATTGTCGAATGATATTCTTTGAAAATTTTTGATCTGGCATAGATATGATTTATAAATCCAAATGTGTCCTAATTATTCAGAGCTATCTTACCAATCCTATAATGTAGACAAACATTAGTTATCAAAATTAGGATTTTTGAACTTCTTCTTTTTCATGATGAATTCCAGATATTCTTTGTTATTCCTACCTACGTATTTGACAGTGTTCGAATCGATGATTTCATATTTACCTTTGATATCTAATGATCTGAAGTCTTGAAAATTATAAAATTCCATTTGACGATAGGTAGTGTCTACAACATAGTAAAACGAAGAAAGACTATCCTGTACCTCAACATTTCCAAAAACACTTTTCTCAAAAATCAATCTACTAAAATTTGGAAAATCAGCGGTGGATGCATTAATGGATTCCACTTCCCATATTCCTACGATGGGGTGTTCCTTACTCATCTGATAATACTTTCGTGAGCGATCAATCTTCCAAAACTGTTGGATCATCAAACCAATAATGAGAATTATTTTTGCAATATTAATAACACCTCTTGCATGCAGCAGTCTATTTTTTTCAAAGCTTAATAATTTTTTAAACTCAATCGATTTTATCCAGTTGATAAGATCTGGAGTTAGATAAAGTATAATTCCTGCCGATAAAAATATAGATCTAGAATAACTGAGTAAGATGCAAGAATTAAAAATTGAAGCAAAGGCAAAATTATTGATAAAAATTGGAAGGACCATCATAATGGCAACAGGCGTAGTACGTCTGAATGCAAGTAACAAGATGATGATGATCTGACCTATTCCAATCAAAATTTCGTAGGTATCAGATGAGGAGTAAGCTTGCCACATGAGCATCTGAGGATCTAAATCCATTATTCTTTCATTGGCTGCTGCATAACTAAATCTGTAATGGAAATTAAAAAGTTTGCTGATTGCAGATGGAACCAAAAGAAATATGAGGAGGTAGCGACATAAAATCCAGAAAATGAGACCCAGCTTTTCCAATTTCTCTGTCGGATTGCGAAAAAAATTGACTCCGAGAAATAAAAGAGCCACTATAATTAAATTACGACCGATGAGTCTATAATTGCTGGAAATATCGCAACAACCTTCTTTAAAAGTCCAAAAAAAACCAATAGAACCAATAGCCAGACACATAGCTGATATAAATCCAGCTATATATTTTAAATTACTATTAAGGATTGAAGGCATCCGTTGATCTATTTGCAATAAAGCTATAAAGGCTTAGGCAAAGAATCAAAGTTCTACCTAGAATTAGATTTTCATTAACAAGCTTTGTCAATGATCAGCAATCGATTTTAATCCTAGCTATTATAGATACTAATCCACCCACTCTGCTAGGAACAAATTGGTATCTCTGGTACCTCCGTTGTTTCTATTAGAAGCAAAAACCAAATGCTTACCATCGTGGGAAAACATTGGAAAGGAATCGAAGGTATCATCAAAGGTGATTTGCTCTAGGCCAGTACCATCAAGATTTACCATAAAAAGATTAAATGGGAATCCTCTTTTACTTTTATGATTGCTACTAAAGATCACTTTCTCGCCAGAGGGATGAAAGAACGGAGCCCAATTCGCATTTCCTAAATCAGTTATTTTCTTTAGATCAGATCCATCCACATTGCAAACATAAAGTTCCATTGCGGTAGGTTGCACCAATCCTTGTTTGAGTAAATCTTTGTATTCTTTGATCTCTTCGTCCGTTTTTGGTCGAGAAGATCTAAAGATTAATTTTGTTCCATCGGGAGAAAAGAACGCACCACCATCATACCCCAGTCCATTGGTTACTTGCTTAACATCTGATCCATCTGTCTTCATGGTATACAATTCCAAATCTCCACTTCGTATAGAAGTAAATACTATGAGATCACCTTTGGGAGAAACAGTTGGTTCAGCATCATAGCCTGGTGAATCTGTCAATTGTTTTGTTAAGGTACCGTCTAAGTCTGCTGTATAAATTTCGAAATCTGCATAAATTGGCCAGGTATATTTTCCACCATTTCTTTCTGGTACATGAGGACAAGCAGCATCACCTTTGTGTGTAGAGGAATAAATGATTTCTTGATTTCCAGGCATAAAGTAACTACAGGTTGTTCTACCCTTTCCTGTACTCACAATTTTCGCTTTATCTGTTGGCTTTTTTTCCGTGAAAGGATCCATGATATAGATTTGATCACATTCTACACCCCAATCTTTGTTGGTAGATTGGAAAACCAAGTATTTATCATCAAAACTCCAGTACGCTTCTGCATTATCCCCTCCAAAGGTTAATTGTCTCACATTTTTTAAATGCTTCTCTTTTGAATAAGACAGGTTATCATCGTTAATCTCACTGGTCTTATCAGAACCATGTGTACCATGTGACCCATGTCCATGTCCTTCTTTATCAGCATGGCTGTGTCCGTGAGCATGGTCACTATGGCTGTGAGGATGCTCAGAAGATTGCTTACATGATAATACAAAGCACAGAAATAGTGATGCTAGAATAGAACAAGTCAAATTGGTTAAGGAACTTCTCATGATAGATTTAATATATTTGTTGCATAAATTTAAACGAGAATGCAAAGAAAGTATTTTTATATTATAAGCTTGATTTCTACGGTGGTTTTATTGGGATGTAAATCACAATATGTTATCAAAAACGTCTCTGAGGTAGAAATAGCACAACTGCAGACAGATATTGGATATTTGGCTTCAGATGAGCTAGAAGGAAGGGAAATAGGGACCAAAGGCGAAGCTCTCGCAGCTGCATATGTGGCAAGCAGAATGAAAGCAATTGGTTTGAAAGCTATGGGAGAAGATGGCTTTTTGCAACATTTTAGCATCCACCTCAAGTCCAACCCGCATGCGGATGCACCAGCTCCAGATGATCCTGTCATCAAAGGTCGAAATGTGATTGGAATGTTGGACAATGGCGCAGAGAAAACCATATGTATTGGTGCTCATTACGACCATCTTGGTTATGGAAAAGAAGGTTCGCTATATATAGGTGAGCCTAAAATTCACAATGGCGCAGATGACAATGCCAGTGGTGTTGGCGCCATGTTATTGTTGGCTGAAAGATTATCAAAACTAGCATTGAATTATAATTATTTGTTTGTAGGATTCTCTGGGGAAGAGAAAGGACTTTGGGGATCGAAACATTTTGTAAACAATAGTACGATCCCGCTTCCGCAAATTGATGCTATGATCAATTTGGACATGGTGGGTCGACTACGACCAGATCATCGGATTTCAGTGCATGGAAATGGCACCTCCCCCATCTGGGGAGATTTGATTTCGAAAGCTGATGATGGTTTCATCTATAGTTTTAGTCCTTCGGGCATTGGACCATCGGATCATACTTCTTTTTATTTGGTTAATATTCCGGTACTTTTCTTTTTTACTGGCCAACATAGTGATTATCACAAACCAAGTGATGATGTAGAATTGATCAATTATCAAGGTATTCAGAAAATTAGCAATCTTATCCAAGGTGTTATACTGCAATTGGATAAGCAACCAGATATTCCGTTTCAAAAAACCAAAGATGAGACTGCTGAAACACCAGAATTTAAGGTGACGCTTGGTGTGATGCCTGATTACATGTACACAGGAAAGGGCATGCGCATAGATGCGGTGCGCGAGGAAAGGGCTGCTCATCGAGCAGACATCATGGCAGGAGATGTGGTGGTTAAGATGGGTGAGTTAGAAATCTTCGACATGATGTCTTATATGAAAGCACTTTCTGCTTTTGAACCAGGTACCACAATAAAAGTAACCGTAAAACGTGGAAATGAGGAAATTGAAAAGATGGTTACTTTTGAAGAAAAATAAAATGAAAGGGGGTGAAATGAAAAATACACCCCCTTTTATTTTTAGAAACAATCTTTAATTTCCTCTACACGTTCTGCCCAAAAAGGACATTCATCTTCACAGTCAATCTGAAAGCTATGTTGGATGAAAAATATATCAATTTCACAAAAGCATTCTGTTATCTCTTCGTCGGGTGCAGCATCGCAATCATATTCTAAACAAGTTTCTACTGGAGTGTGGTCTGAAATATCTTCTGCACGATGACAGACCGTAATAGGACCAATAATGATTCCATCATTCTCCTCGTTTTTAACAAAATCCTCTGCCTCGGCTAAGGTTGCAAATGTTGCAGTTTTTAATTTCAAGTTTAGAAAACCACCACGGTATCTCACTTCGAAAGTTTCTGTACAAACCATATCAACATTGGTAACAGAGGTAATATCAATAAAAGATTTATCAAAGTTGCTGATCATATGAAAATCAATAAGTCCACCTCCTCCTAGTGATGTTGGATTTAAAGGAGGAGATTGAGAATGAATCATTGTTGGGTCTCCATCAAATAAAAACTTTAAGATGTCAAATTCCGTTTGACCTTCCGGCAAATCAAACTCTTCGATACATTTTTCTGCTATTTCTGCTTCACTAAGGGCATTGATATTAAAATCCCCACCAAGTAGGCTTACCCCACAATTGTTCTCCAACATATATTCATTGAGTTGAATGATTTGGCATACTCTTGCACATTGGTCATCATCACTTCCTCCTGCATCAAGATGTGTATTGATGACATTCATGGTGCAACCATTTTCCATGGTAATCTCTGTAATTAAAAATCCTTTGTCAGCAAGTGCATCATTGTCATCATTAATAATCCCATTTTCGCATTCAAACTCAACAAAAGTTGAATTTTGCTCCATCTCATCACAAGCTCCGAGTTCTTTTTTAACAGCTGTCATCAAACCATCGGCATTAAGTGCAGATAGTGCTCCACTTCCAAAGATATTATTGGCATGTGGACCTGGGTTATAGCTAACACAATATCCATTTGCCTCCAAACACTCTTTAAGGATTTCAGCAGAATCACCATCCCACGCTTCTTGAATGGTTAGTACTGATGGATCTTGAGCAAGAACTTGATTGCATATTTCCAAGGCAGATTCCTCGTCACTTAGTGCTCCATCAGTCCCAAGTCCTAATGCCGCATTCCATGTCATAAAACACAAATCATGTACTTCCCTTAATTCGAATGGAATATTTTTCTGATTTTCCACAAATACATTTGAGTCCTTGGAGCAAGAAGTCACATATAGCATCATCATTAAGATGCTAAAAAATTTAAAATACTTCACAATAAAAATTTTAAGATTAAACCGACTTGTTGTTACCGAGTGTTGGCTAAGCTCGGACAAATTTTCAATATTGATATTGTGTAAAGTATATATTATAAGTCTTCATCAATGTGACAAATAGGTGTATAATAAAATGGGGTCAATACATAATGTAAAGACCCCATTTTCAAATTTATTTTTTAGAGTTTACCGCTTACCAACAGCATTTAATCTCTTTTTGACTTCTTCAATAAGATTTTTCTGATTTGAAATTTCTGTATTTTTTGATTCTTGATCCTGAAGATTTTTTTCAATATCCAATTCAGCCTGTCTAATTTTCTCTTTCCACTTTTCGATGTCTTCGTGCATGTCTTCGTTGTTTTTAACCAATTTCTCCAAATCTTTGTCAAGATCTTTAAGATTTTTTTCTTCGCTCTTCAATTCTTCTTCAATGACAAGTTTTTCAACACCATAAACATATGGAGTTAAAAATTCGTAGATGCCATTTGCAGCCTCAGGGTTTGACGCAGAAGTTATAAATCCAGAATTATTATCGAAGAAGATGTATGAGGTAGCCATATCTACACCATCCTCTGCTAAGAAGTATATGTTTAATGGAGAACTTGAAATCATATTGATTTCTGCTTCTAGTGTTTCAAATTCTTTTGATTTTCTATTTTTCTTAGACTTACCATTTTTCTTCATATGATCCTCCCAGGCTTGTTCTGCCATCCTTGCGCTTGCATTGGGGTGATTGATAACAAAAGCAGGTTGATTACCCATGCTGCAGTTTTTTTCAACCTCTCTAATATCTTGTCCAAATAGAGGAATTGAGATTAATCCTAAGAACAGGGCTAAAGTGATATTTTTCATATTAGTAGTTTATTTTATACTAGATTTTAGACGTAGTTACCATATATAAGTGTCTTAATTTAAGGTTAATTTTCTTTTAATTGGGCGAACAAGGATCAAAAGTGCTGCAATAATTTAATGTGGAAAAGTACTTTCCACAAGGGAATAGCGATTTATATATAGTGATAAAAAATATATCTCAAATTTTCAACATCCTTTGAGAATTATAAAATGTTTTAAATTTCATGAATACTATATAATGTTCCACAGAAAGTAATTGCTTATCAGTCCTTTATGGAACCAATTTCTAATATTTCAATTTAGTATAATACATAAGATGATATGGATATTTTTGGGATGGTCTGTTTTCCACAATTGATTAACACTTTATCAAGATAGGGGTAACAGAAGATCTGCATTGGCCCGCTCACTATTTATTACTTTTACCACACTAAAAGTTCAAAAATCAACATGGCATACCCTTACGACAAGAAGAATTCTGGAGAATCAAATATGGATATGTTGATGGGAAGAGTCATGCCTCAAGCAGTGGATCTTGAGGAAGCAGTATTGGGAGCAGCATTATTGGATAAGGATGCCTTCCCGATTGTTGTAGAATTTTTAGATTCCAATTCATTTTATCTTCCGAGCCACCAGGAAATCTATGCACACATGAAGGATTTGTTCTCCAAACAAATTCCGATAGATTTATTAACCATTCAAGATGCTTTAAAAAAATCAGGCAAGCTAAAAATGGTAGGAGGCATTAGTTATTTGATGGAATTAAGTAACAAGGTTGCCTCTGCAGCCAATATTGAATACCACGGAAGGATTGTTCTTCAGAAGCATATACAACGAGCTTTGATATCAATTTCAAACAAGACCATCAAAGATGCTTTTGAAGATACAAAGGATGTACTTTCTTTGTTGGATGAGGTTGAGCAAGGGCTTTATGAAATCTCAGACCAAAATTTGAATACAGGCTTTAAACCTGTAAGTGCCATTGCAGCTGAAGTTCGAAAAGAGCTTGAAGAAATATCAAAAAAAGGGGATGCTATTGTTGGGGTTCCTAGTGGTTTCGATGATTTGGACAAAGTCACCAATGGTTGGCAATCATCAGATCTTATCATCATTGCAGCACGTCCGGGGATGGGAAAGACTGCCTTTACACTTTCATTGGCTAAAAATGCTGCTGAAAGAGATTATCCAATTGCCATTTTCTCACTTGAGATGGAAGACAAACAATTGGTGCAACGTCTAATCTCAATGGATTCTGAAATTAGCACCTCTAGAATTAGAGCAGCCAAATTGGATCAATCTGAATGGAATAGACTTAATCAATCCGTTGAGAAGCTTTCAGAAATGCCAATCTACATTGATGATACTCCAGGTATTAATATCTTCGAACTTAGGGCCAAGTGTAGACGTCTGAAACAAAATCACAATATTCAGATGATCGTTATCGATTATCTTCAATTGATGAGTGCAGACAAAGGAAGCGGTAAAGGACAAAACAGAGAACAGCAGATTTCAACCATTTCAAGATCACTAAAAGGGCTTGCAAAAGAATTAAAAGTTCCCGTGATTGCATTATCGCAGCTTTCAAGGGCTGTAGAAACCAGAGGTGGAGACAAGCGGCCAATGCTTTCCGACCTTAGGGAGTCTGGAGCCATCGAACAGGATGCTGATATTGTTACTTTTATCTACAGACCTGATTACTACAATATGGATGAGGATACTGACCTACCGGAAGATGTAGCTCAAATTATCATTGCCAAACACCGTAACGGATCATTAGAAGATGTAAATCTTAGGTTTATTGCAGATTATGTAAAGTTTGTCTCCATCGGATCTGCAGGATTCTCCACCTTACGACCATTAGGAGAACAGAATCAAGATCCATTTGGCCCAGTTGATGACTCCGTCACTATTTCTTCTCGTATGAATACAGATGACTTTGAGGTCTTTGATGACTAAGCCTAACAAAAATGTTTAGTATTTGAGTTTTATTGCGTTAGCATCCCCATGCTCATGAATTAAAAAACAATAAACCTATAATTATCTTAATTTTGCTTCATGGATGTTGAAAAATATCGATTGAATAAATTTATTGCACATGCAGGAGTCTGCTCTCGGCGCAAGGCTGCTGATTTGGTAAAAGCGGGAAAGATCAAAGTCAATGGTCAGGTAGAAAAAAATCCAGCCATCGAAGTAACAGATCAGGATCGTGTAGAGTATGATGGAAAAATACTTGTGGCTGTTAAAGAAATGATTTATCTGCTGATCAATAAACCCAAAGGAGTGGTGACTACCCTGAGTGATGAAGCAGGTAGAAAAACAATATGGGACATGGTAAAAGAAAAGGTCTCTACCCGAATTTTTCCTGTAGGGCGTCTTGACATGTACACCACTGGATTGCTGCTTCTAACCAATGATGGCGACTTAACCTTAAGGCTTTCCCACCCTAGGCACAAGGTTAAAAAAATATACCAAGTGAAATTGGATAGAGCCCTAGACCCCAAAGATAAATTAGCCATCGAAAAAGGGCTCACGCTTGAAGATGGATTAGCCATAGTAGATGGCATTTCGTACGTAAAAGGAGAAGATCAAAGCAATGTTGGAGTAGAAATCCATATGGGTAAAAATAGAATCGTTAGAAGAATTTTCGAGCATCTGGATTATAGTGTTCAAAAATTAGATCGTGTATATTATGCTGGGCTCACAAAAAAAGACCTACCAAGAGGATGGAGTCGATTTTTAAGTGAAAAAGAAATAATCATGTTGAAACATTTTTCTTAAAAAGTATCTGAAATTTTCCAAACCACAGGGCAGCATGAATCCAAAAGATTTATAGAAATATAAACAGTCCAGTTCTTAATAATTATTTGACGCTGACCACCCAGCAAAAAGTTCATAGGCAAGTATGCGATTAAGCCGATGGAATTATTTTTATTGTTAAAGAAGTCAAAGTAGATATAACAAATCAAAATATTTTATTCCCAACAAAACTTATTTACCTAAGTGAAGAAATAGAACTGGGATAGTACTCAAAGAATACCATCCCAGTTCAAAATTTCAATAAAGTAATTTAGGATTATTGTTGTATCACTATTTTCTTAGCGTATCTGAATGTTGCTCTGACATTTAGTACATAAATTCCAGAACTAAAACCTGATACGTTAATCTTGTAGCGACCGATATGATCAACTTGCTCAAATTCTCTGACATACTTCAACTGACCATGTATATCATAAATTTCAACTTTGAATTTATTCGGGTTGCTATCTCGTAATTCGAATTCAAGCTGATTCAATACTGGATTTTGAATTACATTTAATTCATTAGAAAACTCCTGATAAGGCTCTACAATAGGTTCATCTTCTCTGTCTTGTGCTTCTCCCATCAATGTTTCATCAGTACAAATTAAATCACAGGTTACAAAGTGTAAGGCTATCCAAATTGCGTCTCCATCACAAGGCAGATCGTCAGAAATACAATCATCAATGGTAAAATTAGTCTCTGTAGGATCATAATTATACGTACAACCTAACTGTCCAGGAGCTGAAGTACACTTGTGTTTATTTGGATTTCCTTTTAAAGGAAGTGGATCGCATCCTACCCAAACATGTGCTTCGGCAACATAGTGTTGTCCATCTGTCATAACAACATCGATGATTGGAGAGCTGGTTCCTCCATCCCAAGTTACTGTCGCTATTCCTACATTATCTCCAGTACTTCCATTACCACACATTCCAGGTGCTCCTTCTAAAATATCAAATTCGTAAGTACCTGGAGTAATTTGTGTCGTGAAACCCCATGGTAATTGATTGGTATTTGAGCAGAAATCATCCAACTCATTAAAGCATTGGCTTTGTCCATCTAAATAAGCCCAAGAAGTACCACATTCTTCGTGAATGGTCAATGGACCACAATCTGTTGTACAGCCATTTGCATCCGTAACTGTTACAGAATAAGACCCAGCAGCTGCAGCAATGTTCTGATCATTTACTCCATTAGACCATTGGTAAGAATATGGAGCTGTACCACCTACAGCAGTAACACTAAGCGTTGTAGTATTCCCATCACAATCATCTATGCTTTCAATAGTACATGACAATGGCACCTCGATTGGTTCATTTTCACATTCACAGGTATCTGCGTTGTATTTATCCTCTGTTGTACAATCGTCGTCATCACAATTTGGTGGTGGGATCATTGTGTACTCACACTCACA
>JAHDIE010000065.1 GCA_020630955.1 Saprospiraceae bacterium | reverse complement strand
TTCGGCGTGGTTTTAAGCTAAACTTGCTATCCAAAACACTTTCCCAAAATATTGAAAAGCCAGTGACAGAGTCTAAATCTCTGAAAATCTGGAAATAAAAGTTCAAAGATCAGATAGTTGGCAAACTAAATATTTAAAAGGATCATTTCAACATGGCGGCGTAATAAGCATTTCTTAAAATTACTCTAAAAAACAAAACAAGTAACTGCATTAAAAAGGCTATTAACATCAGTACAAATCCTGATTCGGGAATTAAATTAATTATAGCATTTGCAAGCAAGGCAAAAACGAGACTTAGGACTAAAAACAATAGTCCAAGAAGAATAAAATACATAAACTTTTTTCTTACTTCACTTCCTGCCATTTTAAAGTTATTCCAAATTAAAATATCATTTTCTCTAATCATATTCCATTTTGTTTTCGTAGAAATGGTTACAATGTGAATGACATAGAGAATCAATAAAAAGATTAATCCAAAAATCGCTGCTAAAGCTGGAATCTCAGATAGCATATTTTCAAGAGAATAATTGGTAAAGAAAAAACCAATTACCCCCATTATAGCTCCAACCAAAAATATAAAGAACAATACTATCAGATTAAGTTTTAGAAAAGGGAAATACCATTGACTACCTCCTCTCCAAAATATGCTCCACTTGTCCAGACCTGAATGATATGATGATAACAACCCACCCATAATAAACGGGCCTAGAAATAAATAAATAAGAAGAACCAGCCAAATAAAGCTTTTAATCATTGACCAACCAGTGCTTTCAAATCTTAATAGATCCTGGAAAACATCATGATTATAACCTTCAATTATTTTCATCAGATTTGTCGACGAACCAATAGAACTATTGACATAATTAATGGTTAACACTCCAACCAACAATCCTAGAAACAATTGTATTACAAAAATGTAACCAGCTGATCTCTTAAACTTAAATGCTTCGTTAAAACCTGATATAGAATTTGTGAATAGCTTCATATAAAAATTCCAATAGATTGAATTAAGTTATGAACCCAATAAATCATTTTGGATCCAATTTTAAGCGAAGGTGTCTTTTTGGGAGAAACCGTATAGCTGTTGTTGTTCAGGTTTATATCCAAATACAATTTAAATTCTGGATCAATCTCAACTGTGACAACAGGATACTCATTTACGAAAGTAAAAAACTTGGTATTTTCTACGCCATTCCAATTTACTATTTCATGACTTCCATCTTTAAAAGTAACTTTTATATCTACCGGTAATATAACCCCACCTTTTCTATGGACCATTACCCTAGAACTTATTTTCTTAGCTCTGTTCCCCTCAGAAAATTCCTTTTGTCCATTTTTATCTTTTATTCCTCGGTATGATGTTTCTTGATAATAAGAAATCTCATTCACTGCATAATCCAAAACATCTACCCCATGCACAATCTGTTCAAAAAAAAGATCTGGATCTCCGAGGGCATTTGGATTAGAAGAACTTGCCAAATAATTTTTTAAATGCGAAATCATCTCTGTTCCTCTTGGATGAGAAAAACTGTAGATAGAGAAATAACTTTTCATCCATTTCACAAACTCATCTTCTCCCATCATTTTTTCCATGGTTCGCAGCATGGTTGCGGTCTTGCTGTATGTGATACCTTTAAACCCATCAATGATCTCCCAGCCTGATCGTGATATATGTCCACAAGATGGATTATCCAAAGAGACATATTCATGTCGAGAAAAGGAGGAGTTATTTACTTTGTATCCAAGAATGTTGAAAAGAGAGCCATTATTACCGTATAATGATTCCATGATTTTGTCTTCATGATAGGTAACAAATCCTTCATCCAACCAAGGCTCTTCTTTTTCATTTGTTGCAACCATACCCATAAAATATTGGTGGCAAAATTCATGAGCAATTAAAGATTCAAGGGTTCTTACTCCTTTCGGAAAAATGGCAAATGATCCTCCCGTGATGTAGGTAGGATATTCCATAAATCCTGACTTTAAGCCAAGCATGGGTGGATCCAATATGGTCAAACTTGTGTAAGGATAAGGCCCTACATGTTCATCCATGTATTGAAGTGAATGCTTGGCAGCTGCTAAAAGTCTAGGTGCAAGGTGCTTGTGTTCTGGGGATATCATCAATCGTATATTGACATGATTCCACAGATCTTCAACTACCTCAAAATACGGGTATGCACACCAAGCAAAATCTATTACATCCTCGCAATGATAACTTACGGTTTTTGTTCCATTGCCATGGTCAACATTGGCAACTTCACATCCAGATGCACCAGTTATTAAATGGGAAGGCAGTGTGATGTTGACATCATAATTTCCAAATTCCCCAAAAAACTCTGTTCTTCTATGAAACTGATGACAATTCCATCTCCAATTTCCTTCTGGCGATTGTTCCCAAACTCCTACTTGAGGAAACCAATGTACCATATTATAAAAATCCTCTCTCTCATACCCAGATCTTGCAAATATCCTTGGTATTTTTTCAGACCATTGCATATCTAAAACAATCGTGTCTCCTGGTAGAATGGGATTATTCAAAGGAATCTCTAATACTGTTTGATCTAACACATTGTCATCGTCAGGATGAACATACTTAGCCTTTCTGATAAGCTCAACTCCTTTTTGTTTTGCTGACAATACATCAATCCATCCCCAATCTTCCAGTGGTCGGTCATATGGATCATCGCCAAATATATCGCCCTTAGCACTTTTCATAAAAGTGCTTTCAGTATTCTTAAAGGCATTTTGGTACATATAAAATCTCAGTTCAAAAACCGTATCTGTTTGTGAGTGATTAATCCAAGTCAAAATCTGCTCAGCCTCAAGACATTTGGTAGAATTGTCAAGTATTACATCAATTTTGTAATTGGCTAATCTACTACTGTTGGCTTTATTAAGGTAAGGATTACAATCCCCGAGTATGTTTATTGCAAAAAAAACAAATAATATGGTCTGGATGAATCTCATACTTCGAAGGTAGTAATTAGTCGTTTGATTTTAATGCGATTAAATCATTCGTTTAATTTCTTTTGATAATTTAAACTGCAATAGCTATTGATCCTTTAACCAATAAGATTTAGTTACTTGAATCTAAAAGCTTGATGGAAAGAAGGTTTGGATATTGAGGACTATCTAGTAGACCTAAAGTTTTTGAATATTCGATGTAGCTTTCATACAACTCTTCTTTGACATCCAGCAGATTTATATCTTCTTCGATTGACTCGATATTGAGTTTTAAAATATTGACAATTTCTCTTTTAGAGCTTGGCTTTAAAGCTTCGATGAGTTTACTATACTTGTTTAATTGTTGGATTATATCATATGTAGCAAAATATTCGTCAATTTGTTCTTGAAGTTCGAGACCTCGTTTAGATACATTTTCTTCTTGCTCTCTTTTTGACCTTTCAAATTTTTCTTCTTCAATCATCCTTTCCAATTGAAGCTCAATCATGTCTAATGAATTTTTGCTTGAATGAGGAAATCTAAAACCAAAACCAATACTGACTTTTTCTTGCCAAGGGTCTTCTGGATTTGATTGATATCTTATCTGAGCAAAGTCCAAAATCTTATCTCGCTCGGCCTTTTCCATTTGATATAAGTTTTCAATCTTAGTCAATTCCAACCGATGTTCTTCGATGGCAAGCTCATCATTTATTAACAAAGATTGTCCTAGAAATTTTTGAATAAGATCAACTGAAATTAATTCTTGAGTATCTTCTCCTGCAAATTCTTTACGCAAAGTCATCTTTGTTTCTGCATTATCGATTCGTTGCTTTAGCTTATCTCGTGCTATGGATGCTTCAATAAGATCGGTGACACTCAGATCTCCATCTAAATCTTCTTTTGACAAAATAGTGATTATATCTTCATAAATTGGCAGTATTCGCTTCCGCAAATTTAGTTTTTGTACATTGAAGTAGTATTGAATATAATCCATATACACCTGTTCTATTTCATCTTCTATTGATTGTTTTAGTTCAAATAGATATTGATTTTTTAAGTTTTGGTAGATTCGATTTTGATACTTTCTAATTTCTTTAGAATTGCTGGACAGTCTCAAAGTATATTCCATTTGTGCCAGATCAAACTCATTGGTTTCCGTTCTGAATTCTGCTTCATCAATCAATGGAGAATTAAAATATAAGGGATATAGTGCTTTTCGCTGTTCGTCGCTAATCTCAAAATTACTAAGTACTTCAGATTTAAAATTTTCGAATGAAATCATTTTGACTTGAGCGCTAAGTTGTACAAGCATCAAACAAAATCCTACTATGAGCAGAGATTTATTCATCTTTTTAATTACCTGAAGATTGAGCTGTGGAAGATTGTTTCAAAGTTTCTGCATCCATAGAGATGATTACTTTTTCCTTTTGCAAAAACTTATTGTCGGCTGGAATGGATATCAATACTTCGCGACCATAGGTCTTTAATTCAGGGATTTTTCTTAGTCTTTCAGGAATTTCTACTATCCTTGATCCTAGTCCTGTAACCATACCCACACAAGTGTTTTCTTCGTTAAGTGCAGATCTAACCTGAAATTTATCACCTACTTTGACATTTACAATCATGCTTTCATGAACAAAACCAGCAACGATTGTTGGGTTTGGTTCATAGAGTGTTACCATTGTTTTGAAAGACTGGATATATTCACCCTCTTTAATGTGTACATTTCCAACTAAGGCGTTTGAAGGAGATTTGAGGTCAAGTTTTTGTATTTTTTCTTGTGCAAAACCAACATCACTATTGTGTCTTTTTACTGCAGAATGATAAATATTCCTTTCATCTTCAATTCGTTGTTTTTTTGCTTCTATTTTGGTTTGAAATGTTTGGCTTATGTTTAGAATTCTATCATTCAGTGCCTTAAGCTTACTTTCATATATTATTGCTGATTCTTCTCCTGTTTTGATATCGATGGTCTTCAATCCTTCCTTGAGTGATTCTTTATATTTTCTTTCAGCTTTTAGTTTTTCTATATCAACATTGATGTCTTTTATGGCTTTTTGCATTTCAGAATCAAGGATCGCAATTTCACTTTCTATATTGTTTTTCTTCGTGTCCAATTCTGAACTCAATTCATCAATACGTAATTGCTCATCATTAATTTCTTTGTCTAAAGTAATTTGGGTTAGTCCTGCTAGCTGAGTTCCTTCCTCAATAAAATCTCCTGGCTTAACGAAAATCTTATCCACTTTGACTGGGTAATCAAGATTTATTTCTGTTTCCTTATTTTCTGCAAAACCAAAAAATAGTTCACTGGTTTCATTTGAGCTTTGAGAATAATTGAAGAGCATTATGCCTAATACTATGGCAAGCAAGTATAATGGATTTAATATTTTCTTTAAAAAACTCATTATAGGTCTCTGTCAATTTTTGTAAACTTCAATTTTACTTGTTTGACAAACTCTTCTTCAGTCAAACGATTCATAAGAGATAGATCGTCTTTATCCTTTCGAATTTTTATGTCGTAGAAAATTTCTTTCAATCTTTGCTGTTCACTTTCTGTGACTATTTTTTTTCCGTATTGGTATTCTGTTTCTAAGGCAACTTTTTTATCTCTTGTACGATATTCCTTCATTATAAATGAAGACACAAAAGGCTTTATTATGTTTTCAATTTCAGAGGTTAAACCTGGTCTGGCGTAGGCCACAATCCGAAGATCTCCAGTTAGCGATTCTGATTTACCGAAAGGAGAAAACCGCAAAACAAAAGCCATTATACAAAAAGCTATGGTTCCTACAGTAGCAATGGTATACCCAAATGCTCCACAAGAAATACCTATTGCCAATGATGCAAACATGAAGGTCATATTCCTAGGATCCCTGAGAGTGGTTCGAAACCTAATAATTGCTAAGGCCCCTAGCATTCCTAATCCTCTTGCAAGACTATCCCCAACAGCTTGCATTACCATTGTGGCTACGATTGAAATCATGGCCATGGATTGCAGAAAATGGTGATTCCTATCCAATGATCTGGTTGTCAAGTCATAGGTAATGACTATCAAGGACGAGAGGACAATCGCCAATACTACCGAAATGAGGATTGCGTAAAACGTCGGGTTTTCTGAATTTGTTTGTAATGTTTGTATGTCAAACATCTAATTTCTTATTGTTATAAACTTCTAAGTTAACTATAACTTGACAAATCTATCCAGCAAAATCCCATTTATAGTAATATAATACAATCCAGTTGTCATTTCAGACAAGTTAATACTGGTGTTACTACTTCCGATAATTTGAGAAAAGACTTTATTTCCTTTCATATCATATATTTCTAAGAATGACTCAATTCCCTTTATATTGTCAATATTCAATTTCTCATTAACGGGATTGGGATAAATTTGAAAAGCATCAGCATAGAAAGAGTTAATGGAAGAAAGATCTTCATTGTTAAACCCGATGGTTCCATTTTTTATTTGAAAATCCCCAGTACCGTTTGGAATTCTGGAAAAACTCATGTCTTCTGTTTGTGCACCAAAAATGACTTGATCAACAATCTCACCATTGGGATTAACTAAATACAATTCTTCGCCATCTCCATCTAATTTAAAGTTACAATGAAGATCACCTTGCCCTCCATCTTCATCAGCCCAAATGACCAAATAGCCATGTGGAGCCAAGGTTGCCTCATCTGGAAATTTCCATTTATCAATGATACCTAAAGTATCTGTCAGGTGCCAATCTTTGAGATTTTGGTAATTGGTTGCGCTATTGTTTCTCAGTTCGATATAATCATCAAACTGGCCTTCTTCATCTGAAGTATATGCGGTATTGATTGCCATAAATTCATTGATAACAATATCATTCTGCTGAGCTGTCACTTGTCCATACATCAGGAAGAATCCTGTGAACATTAATGTTTTACAAACATCATTTATAGATTGGATCATTTCAAAATTTCTTTGTGAGGTGAAAATAAGATATTGTTTTGAATGGATGGAATAGATTCTATATTCACCCTAATTTTTTATATTTCTAGGCGGCGCAAAGACATTTTGGCAATTCTATTTAATTAGACTGTGAATTAAGCCATTTGTTCTTGTTTAGTTCTAAAAATCGAATACAAAATTGAGTACAGGAATAAATTCTCCGCCATCAAAATTATTAAATCTAAGTTCATTGGTTTCTGCATTATACGAGACCCCATTAAGATTCTTTTTGTTGGTTAAGTTCTGAATGTCAAGACTGATGCTTCCACTCAATCGTTTTTTATTAAATCTATAAGAAATTCGAGAATCGATACGAGAATAAGGAGTGACTTGTGAGGCCCAAAAAGAATTTGCTAGAGGCACAAATTTTTGCTCTTGTGCAGACAAGCTTGGATCATGAGGTGTATAGCGGTAACCTCCATTGTACAAAAGTCTTGCTCCAAATTGCAAAGTTCCTCCCTTTTTAAATTCTATTTCTCTGCCTAAAGTAATGGTCGATACCCATTTGGTTGAGTACTTTGTCGGATATTTTTCCCCAGATGCATTAATAGAATTTGATTCAAAGAATGAACCAGTCAATAAAAAATACATTTTGTTTGAAAAGAACTTTTCAATGGCAAGGTCAACACCATAATTCTCGCCCTTCCCTTCGCTTGCGATAGCAAAAGGAGGAAACCCTGATTGTTGATTCAGCATCCAATATCCATCTCCAATATCATCTTTTCGAACAGGAACTTTATCAAGACGTTGGTAATACAATTCTGCATTTATCTTCACAAATTGCTTGCTAACAAAAGTATAACTTCCAATAAAGTGATAAGCACTCATAAAAGGAGATTCGACATTCGGAGTTACGAAGGTTCCGTTTATATCTTGGCCATAGAAGTAGGCGGCAAGCGGAAGCATCTGACTATGTTTACCTATAGCCAATCCTAAAGTATTTCTTTCATTTAGGAAATATTTGGCTGAAAATCGAGGATCTATAGCACCCGTGTTATTAATGGATAAACCCATGAGATGTACACCAAAATTTAAATTTATCTTTGGATGAGGAACATATTGTGCCAACCCATATGCTTGACCTGTTACACCAATGCCTCCACCATCTAAATTAATATCAATATTGGGGGTGTCAATATTTGAGCTACTATTTCTTTCTTTTGTTTCTTTATAAAATCGATATTGGATTCCATGCCAAATCGTCCCAAGTTTCATCTTCCATTGAGGACTAAATTCTTTCCAGTAAGTCCAAGCGGTAGAAATTCTATTGTCCAAATACTCTTCAGTATTGTATCGATAAGGATCATTATCGAGAGATAAAGTATCATAAGATCTAGCAACCAACCCTGACATAAGACTAGTGGTGTTCTTAAGATAACTCTTGTCACTTAAAATTTTTGTGTAAGTTACACCGATTGCTCCCATGCTACTATCATTAAATCTATCCTCCCAATGATTTGCAACTCCTAGTTCTCTTTCTTCTGGTGGCTTTGGTGAATAATGTTCTTCTGAAATACCTCCAATTCCAAAAATTGTCCACTTTACCTTTGGATCCTTCCCAGAAAAAGCCAAATTGAAAGAAAGGTCTTGAAAATTATTACTTACACGTTCACCAATCAATTCAAAACCAAATCGATTCAACAATCCCAAGGTCGAATATCGATAATTGACGAGATATGAAGACTTAGATTTTTGCATAGGTCCTTCTGTGGCAAAATCTAATCCCAACAAACCAATTTTGACTCTATGTTGTCTTTCTAAATTATTTCCTTTTCTAAAATGCACATCGAATGCACCAGATAATGCATTTCCAAATTCAGCGGGCATTCCTCCAGTATAAAAGTCCGATCTACTCAATAGTTGCGCACTAAAAATGGTAATTCCTCCACCGGAGGTTCCTGGACGAGCAAAGTGATTCGGGTTTGGAATGTCTATGCCTTCTAATCTCCAAAGAATTCCGATGCTTGAATTGCCTCTTACAATGATATCATTTTCTGTGTCATTTGACCCCTGCTGGACGCCTGGATATGACAGTGCCATTCGTCCCATATCATTTACACCAGCTGGCATTCTTTCTGTTTCTTCAACAGAAAAAGATCTTGCACTAACTGTTGCCAAATTATTCATGGGAGCATTGGTATTTCCATCAGCAATTATTTCTACATTACCGATCGTAATTCCTTTCTGCAGGGCAATTTGAAGATTCTCTGTTCTCTGCGAACTTATAATAATTCCTTCTGTTACTACATCTTGGTAACCCACATATGAAAATCGAAACTGTTGCCTTCCAACCGGTACTGACTCCAGGTAAAAAACTCCTTGAGTGTCTGTGATTGCACCTGTACTTTCACTCCCAACCATTACAACGGTTACACCAATTAGAGGAATGCCAGATTCTTTATCCGTTACCAAACCTTGTACTTTTTGAGTATTCTCTTGGGAAAAGCATAAGCTGGTTTGTAAAAGCAATAATGTAAAAATTGCCAATCGACTAATTAAGATTTTCATTTTATTAAATTAATAAAATTTATGCTCTAAAAGATCATTTCTAAGAAATCCTTAAAACATGTTATTCATTTAAACTCAATTACAATTACCTTCTAAATCATTAATCCATTTTTTAACCAATTCAAGACCTTCCTGATGGATTAGACTTCTACCTAATTCAGGCATCATTTCTCCAGGTTCTTGCGAGAGCATTCTATAATACAAGATCGAAGCATCAGCATTGCCTGGTTGTATATCATAACTCCGTCCCCCTGCTCCTTTTCCTGCGGCAACTGGTGGTTTACAGATGCCTAAATGATTGGATCGGGTTTCGTTGTACTGTAAAAACAAACCAGAGGTATTACCAGGACCGTTTGGTCTGTGGCAATGACCACAATTGATGTCCAAGTAGGCAAGTGCACGATTCTGCACACTTGCTGTTGTATCATTATATGAAACCATTTTTTCAGGAATAATTGTGGGGTCAGAAATTTCAATTATTCCTTTTGAAATCAAATGATTGATTTGAGAAATATGTGTTCCATCTATGGAAATGCTTTTGTCAATATTTTGAAATCGAAAGCCAATGGGTTCAATTTTATCATTCGCATTGTGACAACTTTTGCATTGATTTTTGTTGGGAATTATGTAATCAAATTCTAGTTCTTGGTTTTTATGATTAATCATCATTGGGATGATATCTCCAAGTTTATTTAGTCTTGAGGAGTTCATTTTTGCATCCCATTGGTAACTGACTGCTTTCCACCCAAGTTCATCTTTTACCAAGAGTCGTGTTTCCAGTAATCTTCCATTTTCTACTTGTTTGTTGTCATAGGAGAAGTTTTTCACTAGGATTGTACCAACTGGCCAATCGAAATGTCCATCAGATTTTAGTATTGCCTTTTTCCCTTCCGGTAAATATAAATATCGATCCTTGACAGAATAATCAGAAAATAAAGCGTTAACTACCTCATACTTGGTCAATTGGTTTGTTGGTACAAATTTACCATTACTAGTTTCGTGAATTCCATATTCATCCAGATCATTAAAAAATTGACCATTTTCGGGGAGCGAGATGGCCCTTTGAACAGGGGCTTTACATGACTGATGGCTCAATATTATTCCTGCAATAAGAAATAAAATAAATAATTTAGATGCATTCATAATTAGAGATATCCTTCACTACATTTTCAAAATCATTAGCAGCATCAATATTCGCAAAGCGCAAATCTTCAGAAACATTATTTTTAATGCAAATGTTCATTGGATTATTACCTTTTGCGTTATCCTTTAATATTCCATCATACAAAATATCTTGAGGTTTACCAGGAAATAACATATTGACCATCTGTCCAAATCGCTTTGTGACATCCGGAATTGCTGTTTTCCTTTGTAATTTATTATCATGGATTTTTATATTATAGGTGTATGGATCATATCGTTCATCTTTCCATTCGTTTTCAGTCATATGATAGGAGCAGATTCCTATTCCAAAAGTTTTGTGGTTTATGATTTCGTTGTTATAAACTTCAACATCTTTTGCTGCAAGTAAAATTATTCCGGATCCAGGAGGAACGATTGCTACCATATTTCCTTCAGTTGCGAAATTCTTTAGATTGTTATTAATGATTTTGTTTCGATACAATTTGCAACCGTGCCCATTGACCAATTTTAAATCTGGAAGATCAAAAACTAAAAGACCACCTGTATTATTTTCAGTAAGGTTATCAAACACTTCGGAGTTAATACAATTTTCAATTTCAATACCGGCTACATTATGATGAGCATAGCAGTTTTTAACTATTACGTTTTTAGATTGACCAACATAAATACCAGCATCCGAGGCGTATGCAGCTTCACATTCATCGATTTTAACATCCACGCATTGAACAGGATATAAACCATAAGCTCCATTTGAAGATTTTGCACCCTGTGTCCAAGTAGTTTTTACTCGCTGGATATCCACTCCTTGACAACCTTGCAATTTGATTGCATCACCACTTGCATCTGCAACCGTGAAGTCTTGTAAAGATATTGAGTCCGCAGTAATTCTCATTCCTTCTGCACCTGCACTTTGTTCAAGGAAGGATAAGATGGTTTTATTCATTCCGGCCCCCTTGATGGTAACATTGGAAATTTCATCCAAACTCAGTGAACGATTGATTTTGTACAATCCTTCAGGAATGTTTATCGTTGAATTTGGTTTTGCGTCTAATAATTTTTCTTGTATAATTTCATAGCCATTTTCATAAACTTTTTCGTGTGTTACTGTATCGCGATCAGACTTACAAGAAGACAATAAGAGTATTAATAAAATAAGGTTAGACAAATATTTAGTATTCATTGAGCGAAAGGTTTGTAGTAAAAGTAATAAATAAAAAGTAGTGCAGGTTTTTACATTACAAATTTATAATTCCAATAATCGATAATCTTTCTATATTTTTAGAAAAAGAAACCAACATATGGTACTAAACCCATTTATAATTAGAATAATTGATTATTTCACTCCCAACACATTCGGAGATCAACAATTAATAAAATGGCAATCGCAGGTACTAAGTGCATTTCTTTTGGTGATGTTGATTATTGGAATTTTTCTTTGGAGCTTTACCATTTTAGGTATTTCGAATGATGAGTTTCCATTTTATATTCTTTGTCCAGTTCTATTGATATTATTGTTTTTATTAAAAAAAACTGGAAGGATTCGATTGATAGTTACTATCATTTGTTCAATAGTATTATTGCTAAATATTCCTTCAATTTTGAAGACCGGAACCATATATTCGTATAATCTAAGATGGTATATTATTCCCATTTTGTTCTCCTTCATTTTTCTAGAAATTAAACATGTAGCTGTGTTTATTGCTTCCATTCTGGCAATCATATATTATATGTACAAAATTTCTACCCCTGAAGATCCTTTTATTGCAATCAATGTTCAAAAAATAAATTATTTAACTGACAATATTTTTTTCATCATTGTTCTTAGTGTATTAATCTATATTTTCTATTCCTCGCAAGCATATCTAAACAATAGTCTATTACGGCAGAAAAGAATTCTTGAAAGTCAAAAGAAAGAATTAACAGACAAAAAAGAAACATTGGACAAATTGAGTCAACAATTGCAAATTTCAAATGAGGCGCTAAACAATTATGCCCATAGCGCAGCACATGACTTGAAACAACCCATGAGAACTATTGTTAGTTTTACAGAATTAGCAGAAAGGGAATTAAAGCAAAATGGTCCAACTGAAAAAGTATTTGATAATTTGGACATGGTTAAAAACTCAACCAAAAGACTGGCAACAACTATCGACAATTTTTTAATCCATGCCCAAGCTGATTATAAAAAGAATACAATAAAAGAGGTTTATGATCTTGAAATTAGTTTGCAAAATGTATTACATATATTATCCAATCAAATAGAAAAATACGATGCTCAAATAGAATTTCTTTCATTGCCAAAAGTCAAGGCCAATAAAACACAAATCGAAAGAGTATTTTCAAATTTATTATCCAATGCATTAAAATTTCGAAAAGAAGAGCAAAGTCCTTTTATAAAAATTTCTGGATATATCAATGAAAACAATATGGCGCAAATTATGATTAAGGACAATGGAATTGGGATTGCTCCTGAACATAAAAACCAAATATTTGATCGATTTAAGAAAATTGGTGATTCAAAAGGACAAGGAATTGGTCTTGCCAATTGTCTAGATATAATCAATGATCATGGAGGAAAGATTTGGGTAGAATCAGAAGTAGGCAAAGGAAGTGCTTTTAATTTCACCTTGCCTATTGGTTAGTCTTTAACTTTTTTCTCCAGCGATTTTTTCACATTTCCCCAAGAACCTCCATTTTGAATATTCTGAATTCCTTTTTCTTCGAGGATGGATTTGGCTTGACCACTTCTATTTCCTGTTCGGCAAAAAACAATGATAGTATCTTTGCCTTTAAATTTATCAATGTGAGACAATATCTGACCTAATGGTATATTTATTGCTCCTGGTGCTGATCCCTTTTTAAATTCTGCAGGAGTTCTAACATCGACTAGAAAGGAGCCTTCAGGAATATCAATAGGTTTATTTGATTTATAGGCCATTACTGCAAATAAAACTACAACGGCAACTAATAAATAAGGTAACATTGAATTTATTTAATAATTATTAATTATTGAAGATAAACAAATATATGCTTTTCTAATTTCTAGGCTTTCGTCTTATTTTTAATATCCAAGGCTACATCAATAATCATATCTTCTTGTCCACCAACCATTTTTCTGCGACCCAATTCGTTTAAAATTGATCTTGTATCAAGACCATATTTATCTGCAGCCCTTTCAGAATGCAACAAGAAACTGGAATAAACACCAGCATAACCAAGGGATAAGGTTTCACGATCAACTTGGACGGGACGCGACTGTAGAGGTCTTATGACATCATCCGCAATATCCATTAATTGATATAGATCAGAATTATGATCTACTCCCATTCTATTAAGTACCGCAATTAAAACTTCCAAAGGACAATTGCCAGCCCCAGCTCCCATTCCTGCCAAAGATGCATCCAGTCTATTAGCACCTTCTTCCATCGCTACAATGGTATTCGCTACTCCCAAAGAGAGATTATGATGGCAATGAATTCCTATTTCTGTCTCCTCCCTTAGTACATCTTTAAACGCTTTGATTCGATCACGCACTCCTTGCATTAGCAATGCCCCAGCTGAATCAGTAACATACACACAATGTGCACCATAATCTTCCATTAGTTTTGCTTGTTTTGCAAGTTTAACAGCATCATTCATATGTGACATCATTAAGAATCCAGAAACGTCCATGTCCAAATTTCTTGCAGCCTCAATATGCTGAGCGGAGATGTCTGCCTCTGTGCAGTGCGTGGCAACCCTAACGGAACCAACACCAAGGTTTTTTGCTTTTCTAAGATCATCAATGGTACCTATTCCAGGTATTAACAATGTGGTCAACTTGGCATGCGTCAACAATTCTGCAATACCTTCAATCCACTCCCAATCCGTGTGTGCCCCAAAGCCATAATTGAAACTGCCTCCGGTTATGCCATCACCATGTGATATTTCAATAGCATCTACTTTTGCTTTGTCTAGAGCAATTGCAATATCCCTTACCTGCTGTTTGGTATATTGGTGCTGAATCGGGTGCATACCGTCGCGAAGGGTAACGTCTTGAATGTATATTTTTTTCATATTGCTTGTTTACAACTTAAATTTGTCTTGATGTTTGAACTTGGGTTTTCCTGCGTCCTCCACTTTTTTGCTTTATGTTTATTTCCTTAAAACTAAAAAAGTAAACGCAAACTCAAATGTCAAAATCAAGTCCAAATTTATTA
>JAHDIE010000064.1 GCA_020630955.1 Saprospiraceae bacterium | reverse complement strand
GGAGCAACAGGTCCAGAGGGACCAGTTGGTGCGACGGGCGCAACTGGAGCAGAAGGTCCAGCAGGACCAGCAGGTCCAATGGGAGCTACCGGTGCAACAGGACCAGAAGGACCAGTTGGTGCGACAGGAGCGGAAGGTCCAGCGGGCCCAGCAGGTCCGATGGGAGCTACTGGCCAAACTGGAGCAACAGGAGCGACAGGAGCGACAGGTCCAGCAGGCCCAACGGGACCTATAGGCCCAACAGGAGCAACAGGACCAGCAGGTCAAACAGGAACTGGTGGATTAGCTTGTTGGGATGTTAACGGAAATGGCATAGCTGATCCAAGTGAAGATACAAACATGGATGGAGCGTTTACTGCTGAAGATTGCCAAGGAGCAACAGGACCAGCAGGCCCAACAGGACCAGCAGGCCCTACTGGAGCAACAGGCCCTGTAGGCCCAGTTGGTGCAACAGGTGCTACAGGCCCGACAGGTGCCACAGGCCCAGTAGGCCCAACGGGAGCGACAGGCCCAGAAGGCCCGGCAGGAATGTCTGCCTATCAGATATGGATAGCGCAAGGTAATCAGGGATCTGAGCAGCAGTTTATTACTTCATTGAGTTGTTGGGATGTTAATGGTAATGGTGAAATGGATCCGAATGAGGATATCAATGGTGATGGATTATATAATGCATTAGATTGTCAAGGAGCAGTTGGTCCAACAGGCCCAGCAGGTCCTACCGGAGCAACAGGCCCAGCAGGAGCAACAGGTCCAGCAGGCCCTACAGGAGCAACTGGTTTGACTGGAGCTACCGGAGCTACCGGAGCAACAGGCCCAGCAGGTCCAATTGGTCCAGCAGGCCCTACAGGAGCAACCGGTTTGACAGGAGCAACTGGCGCAACAGGTCCAGCAGGCGCAACAGGTCCAGCAGGACCAATTGGACCTACAGGAGCAGCAGGACCTATGGGACTTACAGGTCCAGCAGGCGCAACAGGTCCAGCGGGTCCAGCGGGTCCAGCAGGCCCTCAAGGACCAGAAGGTCCAGCTGGTGGATTGAATGCAACAAAAGATTGTTTTATTATTCCTTCTTTAGTAGGAGCTAAAGTAGGTGATACGGGATCCTTTGAAACTGATCACTTTGGAACTGTTAATTGGAAGATTCAAATTCCTCAACATGCCAACTGTAATACTGGTATGATGGCAGGGATGAGAATTGTTTACACATTTGATAACATTGGTTATGATGTTGCATGTGCATTTGCACAAGCATATAGTCTAATGATGCCTAATAAAGGCTACTCTGTGACTTTTGTTACTGAGCCAACATCAATGAGCGTCACAGTATTTATCAACAGAACTGATAAGTGTGAGGACTGGGATAAAGAGTGTAAATTTGTTTTAACCTATTTTCATTAATTGACTAAAATCCAAAAGGATTATGTTTCAATTTATAAATGAAAATAATAGTAATATGAAAGGACATAGAATATCAATATTGATGGTTGCTGCTTTATTGAGCACTTTTGCAACTTTATCTTTTGGACAATCTAGCTCACTTAGTGGAGTTAGTGTACTTGGAGGATGCTCTATGTCCTTTTTTAATAACCATCACTTCGATTATGGGGGAATGTTTGCAAACCCAGGAGTGATTACAGGATCGAGAACGGCAGGTAATATTGGTTTAACGTATTTTAATACAGGATCATCTTGGACAAATGCTGATGAACTTCAGTATATAGATGGGTATGTAGTGAATGCAACAACACAATCTTTTACCTTCCCAATTGGCCATAATGCAATGTATAAACCATTGGCTGTGACAGGCGGTGCTGATGCCGTAACAGCAGCTTATTGGAATGGAAGTGTTACCAGTATTACTGGAGCAAATACTAATACAGCGATAGCAACAATTTCTTCAAGCGATTATTGGGAAGCAAGTGGTTCTGCCGCTTCTATTCTAACTTTAACTTGGGATGCTGCTAGCGATGTTAATGGTCTTACTGGAGGTGATATATCCAACCTATCAATAGTCGGTTGGAATGGAACTTCTTGGGACGTAATCCCTTCAACTTTGGATGTTGATAAATTGGATATTTATTCATATGATAGAAACTTTTTAGCAGGTAGCCCAAGTACACTTACTGCAGGATCAATATCTAGTAATGGAGTTATTGATCTTAATAATTATGAGTACTTTAGTCTTGCTTCGCTTTCCTTACCATTTACTCAGCTAATTGCTGCTAATAATGGTATAGGAGACAATGATATCGATATGCTTTTATATCCAAATCCAGCATCATCATTTGAAGACCTTACAGTTGTATATCACATTAATGAATTCGAGTCTGCGGACATTGTAATATTCGATATGCAGGGACAAGTGCTTCATCGTCAGTCACTTTCTGATTCTATGGGATATGATAAAATTTCTAGTTTTCCACATATTAAAAATGGAACATATCTAGTATCTATCATAACCAATACAGGAGAGAAGCAGACAATGAAGTTAGTTCTCTTGAACTAATCAATTAAAACTCCGAGGGCTATCTACTTAGTAGGTAGCCTTTTTTTTGAATTCTCATAACGTTATGGAAGTATGTGTTAATATTAAAATTCTTCTTCGAATTCTTCTTCTATTTCATTATTTGTTTTGAGCGAGTCCTTTTGTATATGATTTTCTATTTTTGGTACATCATAGAGTGAACAATCCACGGTGATAGGATCTTTTTCTGGAATATGGAATCTTGAAGATTTATCAAATTGAAGGTTTTTGTCATTTTCAATTCTTTGCATAAATTCTACAAAGAATGGCCTGGCCATAACTCCCCCTTGCCCTTGTTCTATACTCAGAAATCTTATCCATGGATCTTCTCCGCCAACCCAAGTTCCAGTTACCAAATTTGGGCTTATACCCATAAACCATCCATCAACATAATCATTTGTTGTGCCAGTTTTTCCTCCAAATTCTGTTTCTAATGTGTAATGAATGGCACTTGATGCATTTTTAAGCATATCTACCATTGCGTAATTATAATTATCTGGATATACTTTCCTTCTTTCCGGTATTGCATTGTAAATAACTCTTCCATCCTTGTCTTCAATTTTCGTTACAAATACAGGTTTATTATAAATGCCATTGTTTGCAAATGCACAATATGCACTAGTCATTTCAAAAACATTTAAATCAGCAGAACCAAGAGCAATGGAGGGAACATTAGGTATTTTGTCCTTTGGAATTCCCATGTTTTGTGCTAGCTCTCTTACTGGATCAGGATTTTTTAATTGCATCATTAACCAGATAGAAACTGAATTAAGTGATTTCTTCAATCCTTCTTTGAGGGTGACATATTCACTTGAAAAAGTTCCTCTAGAATTTGAAGGTGACCAACTTTCTAGTAGGCCAAAATTTGGATCACCTGCTGGAATGGTGTATTGTATATCCTGTACAGGAAGGCAAGGTGATATACTTTGGTGGTACATCGCAGTTGCGTAAAGAAAGGGTTTGAAGGTAGAACCTACTTGACGATTTGAGGTTACATGATCATACTTAAAATATTTGTTATTAATTCCTCCTACCCAAGATTTTACGTGGCCATTGTTTGGATCAATGGATACAGACCCAATTTGCATGTGCATGTTATGATATTTAATTGAGTCAAGCGGTGTCATTTTCACAAGCTTTTCTTTGTTTGTCTTAAAATCATAGACTTTCATTTGTGTTGACTTGTTAAATATTTTCTTGGCTTGATTATTTAGTTCCTTCCATTGTAATTTTAGTTTGTCCCAACTTGCACTTGCAATTATTGATTTATAAGTATTTGCTTGATCTCTTCTAATAATATTGTCTTTAAGTAGTTGGTTGGCTACTTTAGGATCTTTTGCGATCTTATGCATTCTTAATATATCCGTATCCCATAGTCTTGCTTCTGGAAATTTTGAAATAATTTCTGAACTGATTGAACCAAGGTACTGGTTTCTCAATGCAAGAAATCTTTCTGACTCCCTTACCTTTTTATTGAGAGACTCTTTACGAATTGTTTTTTGGAATTCAGTAGCATCATATGTCCAAGGATCTTTCTTCTCCCATAAATTAAAATATCTTTCTTGTATTACTTTCATATGTTTAGCACATGCAGCTTCAGCATGTCTTTGCATATCAATATTTAGTGTTGTGAAAATCTTCAAGCCATCTCTATATAGATCATACTTGGTTCCATCTGGTTTAAGATGATTTGAATCCTTTAGGAGATCCTTTAAGTATGAAGATAGTGTTGATCTAAAATATGGAGCATTTCCCTCATAGTGCATTTCACGTTTAAATTTAGAAATGTCTATTGGTTGATTTTTAATCCTATCATAATCAGTATTAGAAAGTTTTTGATTTCTAACCATTTGTGAAAGAACAATATTTCTTCTATGTGTAGCTCGTTCTAAAAATCTTTTAGGATTGAACCTTGAGGGATTCTGAAGCATGCCTACAAGTAGAGCAGATTCTGCAACATCCAATTGTTTTTGATTTTTACCAAAATAAGTTTGAGCAGCGGCTTGGATACCGTGAGCTCCATTTACAAAATCGAATTTATTGAGATACATGGCGATAATTTCTTCTTTTGTATATCTCTTTTCAAATTGAACAGCTATTGACCATTCTTTTAATTTTTGGAATAATCTCCTGATGGTTGATCCACCAATATTAGTAAAGAAAAGTTTCGCTAATTGCTGCGAAATGGTACTCGCACCTCCTTTTTTCCCGAGAAAAGCAAAAGCTCTAATTGTTCCTTTAGGGTCTATACCACTATGACTATAATATCTTTCATCTTCAGTAGAAATTAAAGCATCAACAATTAGCGGATTGAGGGATTCAAAATATACCCACTCTCGATTGTATTTATAATACCTTCCTAATTCCTCTAGATTTTCGTCATATATTATTGAAGCGTATTCGAAATTTGGATTTTCAAGCTCTTCAGTGTTCGGCATATATGTTTTAGAAATGATTACAAAAGTGGCCGCCAGGATTATTATTCCAGATATGAGTAAAAACCACAATACTTTGACTGAACGATGAAGAAAGGGAGAAATTTTGGACGTCATACAATTTCCATTTTAAGGTGAAATGAATTCAGAACGCTAAAATATTACATTTATTTATAATATGTTCCCTGTCTCTCCTTTTAAAACGTACGTTTATTCTATGTTTATTGCCTTTTCACTTCTGTAAATATTTATGAGGTCATTAATTATTTGGTTATATTCGATAATACTGCATTATCAGAATTGTTCCTATGAAACATGTAATTGATAAGACTGCAAGACATTACGCACTTTCTAGAAGAATTCGTCTAGAGAGCTTAAGAACTAATGCTGTACATCTTCAAAAGCAAACTTTTAAGAATATTCTGTACAAGCTTTCAAAAGCAAATTATTTAATAGACCATGGAATAAATTCTAAGTCTAGTTTATTAGAATTTAAAAAGCATCTGCCAATTATAACTTACGAAGAGGTCTTTCCCTTTATTGAAAGAATGATGAAAGGAGAAAAAGATATTCTGGTTCCGGGCACGGTTAGATGGTTTGCAAAGTCTTCTGGAACGACTGGTGCAAAGTCTAAGTTTATACCGGTAACTCGGAATTTTATGCGTACAGCATATACCAGAACAAATTGGGATATAGTAACCATTCTTTATAATCATGATCCAAACATTGGAATCTTTAGACATAAAACCTTACTGATGGGAGGTAATTTGAAAATATTTCCGGAATTTTCAAAGACTCAAATTGGTGACGTTTCAGCAATCATGATGGAAAATATGCCTCGGTTTGCAAAATCTTTTAATACGCCAACTTTTGAAATTGCTTTGATGGATAATTGGGATGAAAAGCTTGAGTTAATGAAGACAATCTGCTCTGAAGAAAATGTATTAACCTTTGGTGGTGTTCCAACTTGGTTGTTAGTTTTATTTAGGATGATGCTTGAATATAGAAAAGTAGAAACGATGTTAGAAATATGGCCTAATGCTAGGGTATTTCTTCATGGAGGTGTCGGCTTTGATCCTTATAAGGAAGAGTTTATGAAACTTTTTCCAAAGGATGATTTTCTATATATGGAAGTCTATAATGCATCTGAAGGTTATTTTGGATTACAAGATCAATTTGATGAAGAAGGTATGCTCTTACTGACAGACAACAGTGTTTTTTATGAATTTATACCAAAAAGTGAATTGGGAAGTAAACAACCAATCGTGTTACAATTGGCGGATGTGCAAACAGAAGTTGATTATGCTCTAGTAATTACAACAAGTTCTGGTCTTTGGCGCTATAAAATTGGTGATTTAATCAGATTTAGTAGCATTCATCCCTTCCGATTCAAGGTTGTTGGGAGGATAAAACAATTTATTAACACATTTGGAGAGGAGTTGATGGTTCATAATACGGATAGGGCAATTGCTATTTGCTGTGAAAAATTTTCTTGCTCCGTAGCAAATTATACTGCAGCCCCAATATACTTTAGTGATGATCATAAAAATCCTGGACATCAGTGGTTGATTGAATTTGATCGTCCTCCAATTGATCTAAACATATTTACGGAAGTATTAGATAAGACAATACAATCCCTCAATAGTGATTATGAAGCTAAAAGATACAATAATTTGGTCATGAACCAACTTAGAATAATACCTGTGCCAAAAGGGAGCTTCAATGCTTGGTTAAAAGCAAATTCGAAATGGGGGGCACAAGTTAAAGTGCCTAGATTGAGTAATGATCGTGATATCATCGAGAATATTTTGAATTACCTTAGTCTTAAAGTATGAAGGACGAAAATGAAAACATAAATTTTGATGGAATCGAAAAAGAACTTCTGGGTTCAAAAAGTCTAGAAAATGAAAACCAAGTTTTAGAAATGATAAGAAGTCGAGTTGCTGAGTTGCTGGATAGAGATCCAGAACTTTTAATGAGTTATTTGTATAGATTAGATATTTTGGAAACAAAATTAAAACAAGTCTTACATAAAAATTCCAATTTGCCCATTGCAGAGGGCATAAGTCAACTAATATTTCAAAGACAAATGGAACGAGTTGTAACCAAAAGAAAATACAAGCAAGATCCAATTGAAGGATGGGAGTATTAGTATTAAATCATTTCTTTGTGGAAATTTCAAACAAGTAGATTGTCAATAGAAAAATATAGTGGCATTATATTTAAGTCCATACCTTATTCAGAAACTTCATTTATCCTTGATATTTATACAAGGAGTGAGGGACTTCGATCCTACATAGTTAGTGGTGTGAGAAAAAAGAGTTCAAAAATTTCTGCCGCATTATACAGACCGATGACCTTAATTAATTTTGTCGCATACAATGGTGGTGGTCAAAAATTACACAGAATTAAGGAAGCAAATTTTGCAAAAGTCTACCAAAGTATTACTACCAATGTTATTAAGTCTACGGTTGCCATGTTTATGATAGATTTATGTAGACATTCTATCAAAGAAAAAGAGGCAAATCAAGATTTGTTTGAATTTATTCAAGATAGGTTTTTAATTTTAGATGGAGCGGATAATTTACCTCCCGACTACCATCTTTCCTTTGCCTTGAATCTATGCAATTATTTGGGATTTTATCCTCAGGATAATTGGGATGCAAAGCATTGTTCATATTTTGACTTAGATAGAGGTATATTTATTGAAGATCCCACGTCAGTTAAATACCATCTTAATTTGGAGGAATCAATGTATTTGTATGGTTTGATTTCTCAAAATAATCTTAGAATTAGTTCTACCAGGAAACTAAGGCAAAACTTGCTAGATAGTTTAATGATTTATTACCAGTTACATATTGAAGGCTTTAGAGTCTTACCTTCAATTGAAGTTCTTAAAACGATATTTGCAAGCTAATTGTACAAAATAAAACAAAATATCGTGGATAAAATTCTACATATTTGCAAAAGCAATAGAAACACATATTGATGAAATATAATAAGAAGTCATTGACGAAATCAACCTTGTTGGAACTATATAAAGCTCTGAAAAAACCTCGATTGATTGAAGAAAAAATGTTATCTCTATTAAGACAGGGAAAGATTTCGAAATGGTTTTCAGGAATTGGTCAGGAAGCTATTTCAGTCGGTTGTACAATGGCATTGAATGAAGATGAAATGATTTTTCCAATGCATAGGAATTTGGGAGTTTTTACTACAAGAAATATTCCATTTGAAAGATTGTTTGGCCAGTGGCAAGGAAAGGATTTAGGTTTTACCAAAGGTCGCGATAGATCTTTTCATTTTGGTACTTTGGATTATAATGTTGTAGGAATGATATCTCATTTGGGTCCACAACTTTCCTTGGCTTCGGGAGTTGCCTTAGGCTATAAGTTGAGAAAGGAAGCTAAAGTTTCTTTGGCATTTACAGGAGAGGGGGGTACTAGTGAAGGAGAATTTCATGAAGCATTAAATGTTGCGGCGGTTTGGAGCTTGCCAGTAATTTTTGTCATTGAAAATAATGGCTATGGATTATCAACACCAGTATCTGAACAATATGCATGTAAAGATTTAGCAGAAAGAGGTATAGGTTATGGTATGGAGAGCGTTATCCTTGATGGAAATAATATTTTGGAAGTATATAATGGCATCTCTAAAATTGCCAAGAGCATAAGGAAAAAACCTCGACCGGTTTTGGTGGAGATGAAAACTTTCCGAATGCGTGGCCATGAAGAAGCTTCAGGCACAAAGTATGTTCCAAAAAAATTAATGGAAGAGTGGGCAAAAAAAGATCCGATCAGTAATTTTGAAAACTATCTAATTACAGAGCAAGTAATCAGTTTGGATGAAATCCAGTCCTTCGAAAAAAAGCTTAAAAAGCAGATCAAGTCAGCACTGGTTGAAGCGGACAAACATTCAACGGTAACCAGCACAATTGAAAATGAGTTATCAGATGTGTATCAAAGTTTCGATTTTGAAATTACTAAGCCAAGTAAGTCTACTAAAACATTAAGATACATTGATGCAATTTCAGATGGCTTGAATGAAGCAATGCTTAAAAATGAAGATTTAGTCCTTATGGGACAGGATATTGCTGATTATGGTGGTGTTTTTAAAATCACAGATGGTTTTGTTGAAAGATATGGACATGATCGGGTGAGAAATACGCCACTTTGCGAAAGTGCCATTGTAGGAATTACCTTGGGGCTTAGTTTTTTGAATATCAAATCAATGATGGAAATGCAGTTTGCAGATTTTGTAAGCTGCGGGTTCAATCAAATTGTCAATAATCTTGCAAAGATAAATTATCGATGGGGTCACAATGCCAATGTTGTGATAAGAATGCCAGCAGGAGGTGGTGTTGGAGCAGGACCTTTTCACTCACAATGTAATGAAGCTTGGTTTACAAAAACGCCAGGGTTGAAAGTTGTGTTTCCAAGCACTCCAGAGGATGTAAAAGGATTGCTGTTATCCTCCTTCGAGGATCCAAATCCTGTAATGTTTTTCGAACATAAGGCCTTATATAGGACCTTGGAAGGAGAAGTTCCAGAGGGTTATTACACAATACCGATAGGAAAAGCAAAGCTTGTCAAAGAAGGAAGTAATCTTTCAATTATTAGCTATGGACAAGCAGTACATTGGGCTAAGAACTATTGCGAGGAAAATGACATTGATGCAGATATTGTGGATCTTAGAAGTTTACAACCATTGGACTATGAAGCCATTTCTGCGACAATAAAAAAGACAAATAGAGTTATCATTTTCCACGAAGACACTTTGTTTGGGGGAATTGGTTCAGAAATTGCAGCATATATTTCAGAGCATTTGTTTGAATATGTGGATGCTCCAGTAATTCGGGTTGCTAGCCTAGACACCCCAGTTCCATTCACTCCAAGCTTGGAAAAGATATTTTTGCCACAGGAGCGTTTGAAAACTAGTATTAAAAAAATCTTAGAGTATTAAAATTATGTCAAAAGAAGAAAGCAAATTGGATGTAGGTAGTTTACAAGCAAAAGTTGATTCTTACAATCAAATTCTTAACAATACCGAAAACTACAGAAAAGATTGGGGTGATCATCTAAAACCAATGATCACAAATGGATTAGAAAAAATTATTAAGTCGACAGGACTTAAGGCAACTGTAGAAGTAAAAGATAATATCAGTAATCTAGAAGTTATTGTTTTAAACTTGGGTCAAGATGTTTCTGGAATTGGAGAAAAGCTGGAAGGCTCAAATTCCACGAGACCGATGATAAAAAACAAAGGCGCACTCGTATATCAACAATTGTTCAACGGAAAGTTGCTGATTCTTATCATGTATCCATTTATTGAAGGCTATGGGGAACCGAGACCTCCGCGTACACTTGAAATATTGCGTCCTCAGGAAATGAAGGAGCCATTTCTCCTTAGGCATGTGGAAGAATTCATGAAAGAAATAATTAGTTGGGAAGATTATGACGATGATATTGATGAAACGGCTAAGGTAAATCCGATTGGATTTAATATGGTCAATGAAAATGTAGTAGACGATATTACAGGGACTTAATAGAAAAGTTCGCTAGATACACGATCTGCAATTATTAGCGCAGATTCACTCAAGGTAAATGAGTCTTTGTTTTCAATGATAAGTTTGGATTGAATCAATGATTGTACTTCAGAATTAAAATACTGATTGTATTTTGCATTAAAATTTTGAAGTATTTCCTTTTTATTTATTCCCCATTTTGTTCGTAATCTTGTCATGATAAATTCATTGTATTTATCTGTTTCTGTAAGTTGTTCAGATACCTGTGCATTATCATGTTCAGCGATTGCTTTTATGTAATGTATATTATTGGATAAATTCCAAGATCTAGATATTCCATTATAAGAATGTGCAGCTGGACCAATACCTAAATAAGATTTTGAAGCCCAGTAATTGGAATTGTGAACAGCGTTTTTTCCAGGGAGGCTATAATTGGAAATTTCATAATGTTCGTAACCAGCTTCTTGTAAAAATTTTCTGGCTAGGTAAAATTGAGATTTAATTTTTTGTTGAGGACTTTCTTTTTTGGTTCCTTTTTTTACATGGTGATGTAAGGCAGTGTTTTCTTCGACAGTTAGTGCATAGCATGAGATGTGACTAGGTTTTCGATCAATGGTCATTTGTAAGTTTGTCTCCCAATTTTTATTTGAAGTGCTTTCGCTTCCAAATATTAAATCCATAGAGTAATCTAATTTTCCAAAATCATCAACTAAGTCTAATGCTTTTATAGATTGGTCTACATTGTGTATCCTATTCATCCATGTCAAATCTTCTTGGTGAAAGGATTGGATTCCTATGCTTAGCCGATTTATTCCTAATTCATTCCAGAAACATAGGTTGTCATAGGTAATATCTTCAGGATTAGCTTCAAAAGTTATTTCTGTATTTGAGTCTATTTTAAAGTGTTTGGTAATACTGTTAAAGATCAATCCAAGTTGTTCCTTTGTTAATATGGAGGGTGTGCCTCCTCCAAAATAGATACTTGAGAGTAGATTTGAGTCCAAGTAGTTCTTCCTTGTATCAATTTCTTTGATTATTGCTTTCACCATTGTATCAGTCGTATTCAGACTGGTAGAAAAGTGAAAGTTGCAATAATGACATGCTTGACGACAATATGGTATGTGGATATAGATCACTTGTGATTATGTCTTTGAACTACGATTATACATCAAAGTTTAAAATATATTGCATTAAGGGCTAGCTTTGATATACAGAAGGTAATTTTAATAAATTAGATTCCGTTTTTATTGCTGATGAAGATTGCATCAAAACTGTACATATGGTTCTACTTAGTGTTTGTTGCTTCACAATGTGTAGCCCAACAGGATTCTTTGAAATATAGTTATATAGATGAGCACGGCAATGAGAAAATGTTAAACTTAGGACTCACTAGGGTTTTTCAAGATGAAATAAGCTTGTTAAGAGATTCATTATATAAAGAAGGCTATTGGAATGTTTCTATTGATAGCATGATGGTTGATAGTAATCATGCTATTATTTATAAAGGGGATCGTTATAATCGTTTTAGCATTAGACCAGGAAATTTAACGAAAGAAGTGTATGATGATGTCAAATTATATCGAGTTGATGGATTTGAAGATTGGCCCATTTATGGTGCTAGACTAAGAGATTATTTGGGGGATTTAGGTTATCCTTTTGCTCAGATTAGATTAGATTCAATCTTGGTAGAGGAAGAAGTTATTTACGGAAGTATAAATATCCAAAAAGGACCTCAGATCAAATATGATTCTGTGTACTATGAAGGAAATTTGAAAATTAGGCCAAACTATCTGATGAATTATCTTCAAATTGGTTCAGGCGAAATATATCGACATGCTGATGTTATAAATTCTGAAAAACTATTGCGTGCCTTGCCCTTTGCCACTTTAAAGGAGTCGCCAAAATTGAAATTTATTGGGGATTATGCATCATTGCATTTAAAATTAGATAAAAAGAATGCCAGTAGATTTGATTTTTTAATTGGTGTTAATCCCTTGAATGAAAATAATGAAACGAGATTTTTTATCACCTTGGATGTTCAAGCTGAGTTGGCAAATCAATTAAATTATGGTGAATCTGTTCGATTTCGGTATTCGAGGTTGCGCCCTGAAAATCAAGAATTAGAATTTGCGGTAAGGTATCCATATCTGATGGATATGCCAATAGCATTGGAAGGTAGCTTTGGCCTATATCGCAGATCCTTGGATTTTCAGGATGTCGAAGGAAGATTTGGATTTGATTATATTCTAAATACAAGCAGTAGTGTTGGTGTTTATTGGGATTATCTTGCTTCAAGATTGATTAATATTGACACTTTGGCAATCTTAGCACAGGAAAATCTTCCAGACAATTTAGATGTTGTAAGAAATGGGCTTTCGGCTAGGTTGCAATGGAACAAGCTTGATCAAATTCTCAATCCAACAAAAGGATGGGATATTAAATTAACGGTTGGAGCTAGCATAAAAAGTATTATTGAAAATCAAGCCATCAAGGAACTCAATTCGGAAGCTTTGGACTTTAGCAATAGCTTTGATACTTTAAATTTAAATGGGTATCAGATCAGCTTAAATGCGGAAGTTGAACGATATTTTCCAGTAGGGCAAAATTTTGCCATTAAAACATATTTGGATGCATTTTATCTTATTTCGGATTTGGATATTTATCAGAATGAATTTGCTAGGATTGGTGGTAATCAATTGTTAAGAGGTTTTGATGAAGAATCGATATTGACGGAGGCCTATATCATTCCTGGGGCTTCTTTTCATGTAATTCTGGATGAGTATTCATTTCTTTCCCTCCCATTTATTGATTATGGTATAGTAAAAACCAAAGAAGGTAATTGGGAACAAGCGATTGGCATTGGTGCTGGCATTAACTTTAGTACAAAAGCTGGAATGCTTAATTTTTCGATAGCTGCTGGGAAATTTGCTGATGGTCCATTTGATTTGGCAAGGCCTAAGGTGCATATTGGTTTTTTGAGGTTATTTTAGCTCGGTTTGTTGAGGCTATTCATTTTACTCACTTTCAGACCATCGGAATATAGAGGCATGGAGGACCGGAGAACTCTTTTCCCATTGAAACTCAGTTAATTTCATTCTTCCAATATTGACATCCAGTTGTTTACATATTGAGAAAAAACTAATGGAAAACTTTAGTAAATATGAATGTTTATCTTTCTTTCTCAGTTTGACTAAATGAATTAAAATATTATCTTTGCAGTCCAATTTTAAAGGCGTTTCAAATGATAGCTATAGTAAATATTCAAGGACAGCAATTTAAGGTCAAGCAAGGCCAAGAGATTTTTGTCCACAGATTAAAAGAAGATGAAGGTAGTTCAGTTAGTTTTGACGAGGTTTTGTTGTCAGGAACGACGGTAGGAACACCGACTATCTCTGGTGCTTCTGTAAAGGCAACTGTACTTGAGCATGTTCAAGGGGATAAGGTAATTGTCTTTAAAAAGAAAAGAAGAAAAGGGTATAGAGTAAAAAATGGCCATAGACAGGCATTTTCTAAGATTAAAATCGATTCAATAAACGGATAAACCCATATACAATGGCACATAAGAAAGGTGTAGGTAGTACGGATAATGGACGTGACAGTAATAGTAAACGATTAGGTGTAAAACTATTTGGAGGAGAACATGCTATCGCTGGTAATATTATCGTAAGACAGAGAGGAACTAAATTCCACCCTGGTAACAATGTTTACATGGGTAGAGATTTTACTTTACATGCAAAAGTTGACGGTTTTGTAAAGTTTGTCAAAAGAAGAAACAATAGAACTTTTGTTAACATCACTCCTTCAATGGATCAGGTACAAGAAACGGTAGCTCCATTGAAAAAAGCTAAACCAGCTGCAAAAGCTGCTCCTGCAGCAACAGCTCCTGCAACAGCAGCTCCTGCTGGTAAACCTGATGATCTTAAAAAGATTGAAGGAATAGGACCTAAAATTGCTGAAATTCTCGCAGCTTCTGGGATCATTACTTTTAGTGATTTGGCAGGTGCAAGTACAGAATCTCTTAAGTCTACATTGGAGGCTGCAGGTAATAGATATAAAGCACATGATCCTTCAACATGGGCAGCTCAAGCAAAAATGGCTGCAGAAGGTAAATGGGATGAACTAAAGAAGTGGCAAGACGAACTTGACGGAGGAAGAGTAGTTTCTGGTTCAGAAGAAGAGTAAAAATTAAAATAAGATATTTTATAAAGCCTTTCGGAAATCGGAAGGCTTTTTTTATGCCCTAAATTGAGTGTTATTTTAGGGATGTTGTTGCCGAGAGGTCGGAGCCCTTCGGCGATTTTCTTGGATTTGTTTTCTTGTGT
>JAHDIE010000063.1 GCA_020630955.1 Saprospiraceae bacterium | reverse complement strand
GCAAGCAAAAGAAAATGAAAAAAGTTCTTTGATAAAACTTTGGGTATGCAAAAGAAAATGATATTACAAAAGCTTTCTGCCATTAATGCGAAAAGCCCAGTTTGCTATCAAACTAGGCTCTTTCGACTAAGGTCTCAAAATAAGAAAACTACTTCTTTATCGGTCTTGAGAACCTAGCCCTATGGGCTATCGGTCGGTGATTCAAAGGTAAGAACGAAAAGTAATATATAAAAGTTTCTTATATATTATTTTTTTCAAATTTAAACTACCCAAAAATCAGATATAATGGCTCAAAATGCCTATAAATAGGGGCTTTGAGATTCACATTATATGATAAAAGACTTATTGTATTTACTCTTGTCGTTTGTTTTAATTAAGAAATGATACAATGAAGCTTTTTCCATTTAAAACCCTACTTTTGCAATCCAGCTGCCCGAGTGCTGGAACTGGTAGACAGGCATGGTTGAGGGCCATGTGTCCTTATGGGCGTGAGGGTTCGAGTCCCTCTTCGGGCACTTTTCAAATCTTTTCTGGATATTTTAGTTTAATGGTATTTACCTTTCCTTTGAGCAATTAGTAAGAGATCCCCAATGATCTAATTTCATACATTTTTTCCTTTAGATTTGGTTATGTTTTTCTTGAACTTGTATCCTAGTCTTGGTTCCTATTTTCTTGAGAATCTGGAAAATAAACTTAATTTTGGTGACTTAATAAACCAACCTACAGAAATGGACTTCAAGCAGATAATATCTCATTGTAAGGAATATGGATTTGTGTATCAATCTAGTGAGATATACGATGGACTTTCAGCCGTATATGATTACGGTCCCAATGGAGTCAATCTTAAGAATAATCTAAAACAATATTGGTGGCGGAGCATGGTGCAAATGCATGATAATATTGTTGGTATTGATTCCGCAATTTTCATGCATCCTAAGATTTGGAAAGCATCTGGTCACGTCGATGCATTCAATGACCCATTAATAGACAACAAAGATTCAAAGAAGAGATATCGTGCTGATCAATTGATTGAAGGATATACTGATAAGATTGAAGCTAAAATTAAAAAGGATATAGAAAAGGCCCGTAAGAAGTTTGATGACTTCGATGAAAAAATGTTCCGTGAAACAAATGGAAGAATCGTTGATCGTCAGAAAAAAATAGATGATGTGTTGGGTCGTATGAATACCCTGTTGGCCAAAGAAGATATGGAAGGCTTAAAAGCTCTAATAGAAGAGTTAGAAATAGCATGTCCTGAGAGTGGAAGTAGAAATTGGACTGATGTACGTCAATTTAATTTGATGTTTAACACCCAATTGGGAAACATTGCTGGTGAAGATGGGAAATTGTACCTGAGACCAGAAACAGCTCAAGGAATTTTTGTCAATTTTTTAAATGTTTCAAAAACTTCAAGACAAAAAATTCCTTTTGGAATAGCACAGATTGGTAAAGCATTTCGAAATGAAATTGTTGCAAGACAATTTATCTTTAGAATGCGAGAATTTGAACAAATGGAGATGCAGTTTTTTGTTCGTCCTGGAACAGAAATGGAATGGTACAATACATGGAAAGAAAAGAGGATGAAATGGCATGAGGCTATCGGTAGTCCAGTAGAAAAACTTCGATTTCATAATCATGAAAATCTTGCCCATTACGCTAATGCTGCTGCGGATATTGAATTCGAATTTCCATTTGGATTTAAAGAATTGGAGGGCATACATTCAAGAACCGATTTTGATCTTGGTGCACATCAAGAATTGTCAGGCAAAAAACTGCAATATTTTGATCCCGAACTCAACGAAAATTATGTTCCTTATGTAGTGGAAACTTCAATTGGAGCAGATAGAATGTTTTTGGCTCAGGTAAGTCATTGCCTCCAAGAAGAGGAAGTTCCTGATGCAAAAGGTAATGCCAGCACAAGAACAGTAATGAAGTTCCATCCTGCCATTGCCCCAATAAAATGTGCAGTTCTACCTCTTTTAAAAAATGATGAAGGATTGGTGAAAGCATCAAAAGATATTTGCGATAAGCTAAGACTTGCTGTAGATGTCCAATATGATGAAAAAGACGCCATTGGTAGAAGATACAGAAGACAAGATGCCATTGGTACGCCGTTCTGCGTGACGGTCGATCATCAATCATTAGAAGATAATACTGTAACCATAAGAGATAGAGATTCTTTGGAGCAAACTAGAATTTCGATAGACGAAATTAATAGTCAGGTTTTGGCGAAAACAAGTATGGAAAATTTGTTGTTAAGTACTAAATAAATAACCCGCTTAATTTTCTACAATGGATAGCATTAATGACTTTTCATTTGCAATTAGACATCTTGGGGTCTACGGCGAAAATGAAAAAAAGATGTTGGAAACAATAGGTGTAAAAAATCTAGACACACTTATTGACGAAACCATTCCTTCTAACATCAGACGAACTGATAAATTGGCTGTTCCTCAAGCAATGTCAGAATTGGAATTGCAAGAACATTTTTATCAGCTTGCAGCTAAAAATAAAAATTTTAAAAGCTACATCGGCCAAGGATATTACGCTAGTTTTACACCGCCCGTAATTGCAAGAAATATTTTTCATAATCCAGGTTGGTACACGCAATACACACCTTATCAAGCTGAAATATCACAAGGGCGTTTAGAAGCATTGCTTAACTTTCAAACCATGGTGAGTGATCTCACCGCCTTGCCGATTGCAAATGCCTCTTTGCTTGATGAAGCTACTGCTGCAGCTGAAGCAATGGCATTGATGTATGCCGTTAAGAACAAGCGAGTTAAAGGCGATCCTATCAATAAATTATTTGTGGATAAGCATGTTTTTCAAACAACAAAAGATGTTTTAGAAACAAGAGCAGAACCGCTTGGAATAATTATTCATTTTGCCGATTGGAATGAGATTGAGCTTAATGGAGAAGAATACTTTGGAGCGATTCTTCAGTATCCAAATGCAAAAGGAGTAATCGAGGATTATAGATCATTTTCTTCAGAGCTTGAATCCAAAAAGATAATGCTGACCGTTTGCGCTGACATTCTTAGTCTTGCCTTGCTTGAAGCACCAGGAAATTGGGGAGCAGATATTGCCGTTGGTACTACGCAACGACTTGGTATTCCAATCGGTTATGGTGGTCCTCACGCTGCTTATTTTGCAACGAAGGATAAGTACAAGAGAATTATTCCAGGAAGAATCATTGGGGTATCTGAAGATCGATTAGGCGAGCAAGCTTTGAGGATGGCACTGCAAACCAGAGAACAGCATATTAAAAGAGAAAAGGCCACATCAAATATTTGTACTGCCCAAGCTTTGCTGGCAATAATGGCTGGAATGTATGGAGTATTTCATGGAAATGCTGGGTTGACCAATATCGCTTTACAAATCCACAGTAAAGCCAGTCTTTTGTTTGACGCACTCAAGGTAAATGGCTATGAGTTTGACGGAGAAAGCTTCTTCGATACCTTAAGGTTGAAAGTTTCTAATTCGGATAATATTAGAGCAAAGGCTTTGGATCATAAAATCAATTTGTTTTACGATGGAGATTACATTCAAATTTCAATAGATGAATGTACAACCATGAATGATCTTAAGAATATTGCTGCTGTATTTAATTGTGAAATAAATTCTAAGGATTCTGCTACTTCAAGAATCAACGAACTGATGTTACGAACCAGCGAATTTATGACACATCCTGTATTTTCAGATTACCGCACAGAGAGTCAAATCATGCGATATATCAAAAGATTGGAAAACAAAGACCTTTCGTTGGTACATTCAATGATTCCACTTGGCTCCTGTACCATGAAGTTAAACGCAGCTTCAGAATTAATGCCCATAACTCTACCAGAATTCGCGAATGTACATCCCATGGTTCCTGAAAATCAGGTAGAAGGATATACCGAAATATTAAAAGGATTATCCGATTACTTAAACTCGATTACTGGGTTTGATGCTTGCTCTTTGCAACCAAACTCAGGAGCACAAGGAGAATTTGCTGGCTTGCTAACCATTAGAAATTATTTCAAGGACAATGGTCAAGAGAATAGAAATATTGCCTTGATTCCTTCTTCCGCTCATGGAACAAATCCTGCAAGTGCAGTCATGGCAGGAATGAAAGTAGTGGTTACAGCTTGTGATGAAAAAGGCAATATAGATATCGACGATCTAAAAGCAAAAGCTTTTGAGCATAGAGAAAATCTTGCATGTTTGATGGTAACCTATCCTTCTACTCATGGAGTATTTGAAGTAGAGATAAAAGAAGCATGTGAAATTATTCATAATAATGGAGGTCTGGTTTACATGGATGGAGCCAACATGAATGCACAAGTTGGACTTACAAGCCCTGCACATATCGGCACGGATGTATGTCACCTTAATCTTCATAAGACATTTAGCATTCCACATGGAGGAGGAGGACCGGGCATGGGGCCAATTTGTTGTACTTCAACTTTAGCACCTTATCTTCCAGGTCACCATACCACAAACAAAAATAATTCAGGCCCTGTGTCTCAAGCTAATTTTGGATCAGCTAGTATATTACTTATAAGTTACGCGTATATCCGATTGTTGGGTCATGAAGGAATGTTGCAATCAACAAAAGTAGCCATCCTAAATGCCAATTATATCAAAGCAAGATTAGAAAAGGATTTCCAAATCTTATATACAGGTGAGAAAGGTAGAGCAGCCCATGAGATGATCATTGATATGAGAGGATTTAAAGCAGTCGGTGTTTCAGCTGAAGATGTTGCTAAACGATTGATTGATTATGGATTTCATGCACCAACCCTAAGTTTTCCAGTTGCTGGCACTTTAATGATCGAGCCAACAGAAAGTGAAGACATGGAAGAAATTGATCGATTTTGTGATGCTATGATTAGTATCAAAAAAGAAATCGATGAGATTGCTTTAGGAAAAGCAGAGCAGGAAAACAATGTACTTTGCAATGCACCGCATACCTTATTGATGGTTTCTGGAAATGACTGGGATTATCCCTATAGCCGTGAAAAAGCTGCATACCCACTTCCATATTTAAAATCAAGATTTAAATTTTGGCCGTCTGTAGCTCGCATAGATAATGCAAAAGGAGATAGAACACTGATTTGCACATGTCCAGATGTTTCATTTTATGCAGAAGATGCAGAAATGTCGCATAAAAATGCATAAAATGACAAAAGTGTCGTGATAAAACATATATTATACAAATATTTAATATGATATTTGTACTAGGTATTGAGAATTTAAGGGTATTATGAGCTTCCTGACTTCGGTTTGGAAGCTCTTTTTGTTTGCTTCAATTTGTCCTTTTATAAAGACTTAAGAATTTCTTACTGGGATGGACAATTATCGCTTAGTTTGCGTGTTCTTCCTGTTTTGAAAAATAACTCCCTTCCCAATTGCTATGAATTTCTTCTATCTTCTTATTGGTCCAAGATTCTGATTTTAGTCTTAATTCTTCAAAATCATCAGAGCACATTGCTTTTCCAATAATCAATTTGCAATCAGTTCTAACTTTCCAAAACTGGTAGAACCAATGCGCAATCAATCCTCTATCTATCCACAAATCGTTTTCTGATTTGTATTCTAAAGTTACGGGAACAATTGGAATGCCGTGTTTAGCAGCTTCGACAAAAGTACCGGGCCTGTAAGGCAATGTATGAAAATTAGCATTCGTGGTGCCTTCTGGATAGACAAGTACATTTTCTCCTGATAGTACTGTATCCACCATTGCTTTCCTAGTCGCCTTTCTTGAATCGATACTTTCTCTTTTTACATAAATGATTCCTGTAATCAGGGCTCCTTTATTAAGTAGGGGAATATCACCAACTTCTGCTTTTGCAATCACGAAGGCATCCAAAAAATAAGTCAAAGCCATTGGGTCAGATAAGGATCTATGATTACATACATAGAGTGCAGGAGCGTCATGCACCTTTCCTTGTTTTTCAATCTTAATGCCTAAAATGGGTAGGGTGAAGCTCATAAAACTTCTTCTTAACTTAAAAGCAGATTTTGAGTTGTGTTTAAATGCAAAGCTGCTAAAAAACATGTAGGGCCCCACATGTAATGCTATTAATAGTAGCATCAAAAGAAACCTAACAAAGGCTAAAAAGTAACCTGGTATTTTAAGAATTGACATTATTTCTTGGTCTCTTCATGTGCTTTTTCCTTCCCTTCAGGTTTCATTTGAGGAAAGAACAATACATCTTGAATAGAGTTTTGGTTGGTAAGGATCATAGTTAGTCTATCCATTCCTATTCCAATACCAACAGTAGGAGGCATTCCATATTCTAAGGCTCTTAAGAAATCTTCATCCAAAAGCATGGCTTCATCATCTCCTCGTTTTCCTAAGTCTAATTGTTCTTGAAATCTCGCTCTCTGATCGATTGGATCATTTAGTTCTGAAAAACCATTACAGATTTCCTTACCATTACAGATAGCCTCAAATCTTTCTACCAACCCTTCCTTGCTTCTATGTTTTTTAGCAAGTGGTGACATCTCTATAGGGTAATCAGTGATGAATGTAGGCTGGATCATGTCTGATTCACATTTCTCCCCAAAGATTTCATCTATTAATTTACCTCTTCCCATGCTTTCATCAACAGGAACATGGATTGACTTTGCAAAATCGAAGATTTCTTTTTCTGACATTTCTGAAATGTCTGTGCCAGTATATTCTTTGATAGCATCATACATGCTGATCCTTTTCCAAGGCCTTTTGAAGTTGATCAAATTTTCACCGACCTGTACTTCAGTTGTACCATATAAATCCAAGGTGATTTTTTCAACCATTTCTTCCATAAGATTCATCATCCACTCGTAATCTTTATAGGCTACATACAACTCAATCTGTGTAAACTCTGGGTTGTGGAATCTACTCATCCCTTCATTTCTAAAGTCTTTGGAAAACTCATATACGCCTTCATACCCACCAACAATCAATCTTTTCAGATACAACTCATTTGCAATACGCAAATACAAAGTCATATCCAAAGTATTATGATGGGTTTTGAATGGTCTTGCTGCAGCTCCTCCGTACAATGGCTGTAGAATTGGGGTTTCAACCTCGAGATAACCCTTTTCATTTAAGAAATTTCGCATGGTATTGTAGATCGTTGTTCTTTGTCTGAACACCTCTCTGACTTCAGGGTTTACAATCAAATCTACATAACGTTGTCTGTATCTTAATTCAGGGTCACTAAACTTGTCATAAACATTTCCTTCAGCATCCGTTTTTACAACAGGCAATGGCCTCAAAGATTTACTCAAAAATGTAAATTCCCTCACATGGATGGTTAATTCACCCATTTTTGTAAAAAAAGCATTTCCTTTTATTCCAACAAAATCACCTAGGTCTAGCAATTTTTTAAACAAAGTATTGTACATGGCTTTATCTTCACCAGGACAGATATCATCTCTACTTACGTAAATTTGGATATTACCCGTACTGTCCATAATCTCTCCGAAAGAAGCTTTACCCATAATTCTTCTTCTCATAAACCTTCCAGCCATTATTACTTCCTGATATCCTTCTTGATTTTCCTCAGTAAAATTGGCCTTTACCTCTTGAGCTGTTGCATTCACAGGGAATAATTCACTTGGATAAGGATTGATTCCCAAATCAATCATAGCTTGCAGATTATCCCTTCTAATCTGCTCTTGTTCACTTAATTGTATGGACATTTTTAACTTTTTATGAATTCGTAGCAAAAGTATATATTAATATGGAGCTATTCTATTACTTTAGTGCGTAATACAAGGTCAATTCCAACCGGAATCGAAAAGATAAGAATGATAAAAACATCAATATTCCCGCGGAGAATAAAAGGAATAATAATTCTAATATTAAGCATATCCTTTTTATCCAATAATGCTTTCGCTCAAACTGTATTTAATTTACCTGATTATATTAATAATAACACAGATGGTCCTACCTTCTATAATGAAACCCAAAGTATAACAGGATGTACTTCAATAGATGTTTCTTTTGAGTTTTCGAGCTCCTTAGGTTGGATTGGAAGTGGAAATATGGAGTCTTTTGATGAATGTGATTTTGGAGACCCTTGCATGGGTGATCCCAATGATCCTTTACAAGGAGATTGTGATGAATGCTGGGATTATTTGTGGTTTGAATTTTATGTCAATGGTAATTTAGAAATTGCAGATTTTATCGGGACAACCAATTTGATTACTTCTGAAACATATAGCTATAATACAGGTTGTATTGACCCTAGTGATCAAACTGATTTTGAATTGGATGGCTTGGCACAAACTTGGGCATCCGCCGAAACTGTCTCCTTGGAAAACATCATTATTATTTGCTATGATGAAGTAACTGAACTGGATGTACTTATAGAACCTTCTAATGAAGTTTGTGAAGGTGATGATGTCAACCTAACTTTAAATCCTGCCTATGGTGATGCAGAATGGGAATTTGGTGGTGTTAACTTTGACAGTGGTCTCACCAGTAGTATCCCTAGTGTAACTACAGGGGATGCAGGTACTTATACTGTAATTGCTTATGACGTAAATGGTTGCAGTTCAAGTGCGGATTTTGATATAGATGTTTTACCGATTCCAATGGCATGTGATGTTGTTACACCAATCGAACCATGTTCTACACTTCCATCGGGGGAAGCAGAAATAGACTTAACTCAATATGATTCTGAAGCCAATTGCTTTACCTCTGATGACGTAATTTGGTTTACCGACCAAGGTGATATTCCAGATTTTCCTATTATAGATCCTACGACTTACCAAACATTTAGTGGTTCAGTATGGGCTGTTGTTTTTAATGGAACCTGTTATTCTGATCCTGTAGAGGTATTAATAGATGTAACAGCAGGTTTGGAACCTATGATCGATATTGCAAATGACATGTTGTGTGAAGGACAAAATATTGTATTCGATATTGTCAATACTCCTTCATGTCCAGATTGTGACTATGATTGGGAAGGGCCGCCAACTTCCGGCGTAACAGAAACTACTACAACTTCTCAATATTCTGTTATAAATGCAAATACTGATTTTGATGGGACATGGACAGTTACAGTTACAGATGAAAATGGTTGCACTGGATCATCCAGTGTTATCGTAAATATTACTTCTGGTCCAACAGGTACTATTTCAGGAGGTGGCGATCTTTGTCCGGGATATTGTACAGATGCAAGTAATGAATTGACTTTGGATTTGTCAGGTGGTACTCCGCTTTACGATGCAACCATTGAAGTTTCAGTGGGTCCTATTAGTTTGCCAATAACCTTGCCTGCTTTCTTGCCGAATGGGAGTGTCTCATTGTGCATTGATCCTGCTGCCTTACTTCCTTCTTTATCGGATTTTGATGGAGATGGGGTAGATGATTTGGTCATCCCAGATTTGGCTTTAAATTTCAGTATTGAATTGATGGACTTGGTAGATGCAAATGGATGTTCTGGAGTAGGAAGTGGTATAATAACTTACAATATTCAGAACGAACCAAACGCCAATGACCCTGGAGGACCCTATGAACTTTGCGAAGGCATGTTATTCGATCTTACAAGTTATAATGTAAATATTAATGCCACTGAGGCAATACTTTGGTTTGAAGATATGGCACTTACAATGCCTATTGCTGACCCAACCATGTATCAACCTGGCAGTACAGTTGTATGGGCAGTTGTTGACAATGGAACTTGTCTTTCAGACCCTGTAGACTTATTATTGATCGAAATTGTTACACCAGTTTTGGATCCAATTGCAGATCAAGAAGTTTGTGGACAATTTGATTTTAACCCACCATCTGGATCCAACCTTGGAGCGAATGTATATTATGAGGATACTGATGGAAATCAATATTTTGCAGGAGATATAACCATGGATTCAGGGATGTATACTGTTTTTGCCGGAGACAACCCATTGTGTATGGATATGGAAACTTTTGAAATTACGGTTCTTCAAGAACCAGAAATTATTTTTCCTACCATGGAGCTATCAGGTTGTGGTGAAATAACACTTCCTGAAATCAATGCGAACAACTTACACCCATTGAATGGTTCTGTCTTATATTCAGAAGGGTCTAATCAGACAGGTATGCTGTTCTCAGAGAATGACGTTGTTGCAGAAAATCAAGGTATTACTACTTTGTATGTGTACGCTGGAAATGGACCAAATTGTTTTCAAGAAATTCAAATTGATTTGAATTTTACCTCCGACATAGAATACTTACTTCCTGCTTATCCGGACATCGAATGTGGAGATTTTCAATTATTGGATGTCGGTGGAGCGACTCCAGGCTTGGCTTACTATACAGAACTTGATGGTGGTGGAACTGAATACTTACCTGGAGATTTCTTGGAAGCACCGGGAACTTATACCTTGTATTTATATGACCTTAGTATAGATCAAACTTGCGTTCTTAATTCCAATGAATCTTTTAGTATTACTTTGGAGGAGGAACCTATTATCGATCCGATTGACGACGTTAGCGTATGCGAATCGGAAGGTTTTATATTGCCAGAAATAACTGGTGATTTCCTGACAGGAGATGAATCCTATTCTACAGAAAGTAATGGTGGAGGTATGAGTTTTGAACCTGGAGATATCGTTGATTTTAGTACAACAATCTACATGTTTAACAATCAAGCATCTTGTCCGGCTCAAGAAGTGGTTTTTGAAATTAATGTTATTCCAGCACCAAATGCAGGAGATGATAATACCATTGAGACATGCATCGGTCCACCTTTGGATCTATCGAGTTTTCTAAGTATTGATGCTGACCTAGGAGGAGTTTTTGAAAGTGATGATGCAGTTTTGACGGGTGCAGATTTAAGCATTTGGGATACCAATGGAGCAATGACCAATCAAGCTTTTCTTTTTCAATATATTGTGAACTCACCGGGAGCAATATGTCCTCCTGATACCTCAGAAATTACCATTAGCTTAACCAACGATGTCTCCGCTGGAATGGCAATTCTTGATTCCACGGTATGCGAAGGTGAGTTGATAGACCTTTTTGATTTTTTAGAGGGTGAGAGTTCTGGTGGATATTTTCTTGATCCAGCTAGTCCTTTAGATACCATATTTGACGGAGTTTGGATGGCTGATGGATCTGGAACCAGTTTTGAATATGTGATTGAAGCCATGGATGGATGCAATGGAGACCAAACAGATTTTATGGTAGCTGTGACAAATATGGAAACAATTGAAGTATCAATGCCTGATCAACAACTGTGTTCTGGAGCTTGCGTATCCATGATTTTTGAAGCAAGTGCTCCCTTTAATTTAGACATGCAATTGGTTGATACTAATTTTAATGTTTACGATATTAATTTAGAGGTGGAAGGAAATCAAGAGTTTCAAGTTTGTCTTGATGGGACAGTTGGTGATTTTGATGGAGAAACGATAAGTCTCGGCCAAGATGCTGGTAACTATATTCTGGCATTCGCATTTGACCCTGATCCGGCTCCGTGTTATCCAAATCTTTCCAATCTTAATGATTTTAATCTTACTGCCGAAACTGTTTTTGAAGAGACAATTATAGGTGAAGTGTGTCCTGGGGAAGCTTTTGAATACAATGGAGAATTTTATTCACAAGATCAGACTCTAATTAGTTTTTCTCTTAATGGTTGCGATTCAATCACAAATATTGTGGTCGAAGAATTCCCACCGGCAGAAAATTTTGAAAATGATACTTATTGCATTGGAACAATGGTTCCAATCGGTGGAAATATTTATACAGAGGATACCAATGTTCAGTTAATGTTGGAAGACGCTTCCGCAAATGGCTGTGATAGTATTATATATGTTGATATAAAATTTGACGATGCCAGTTATAATATCATTGATAAAACCATCTGTCTTGAGGACAGTGAAATGGTTGGAAATGAGATTTACGATGTGAATAACCCAATGGGATCTGATACCATAATTGGAGGATCTGTTTTAGGCTGTGATAGTATTATATCTGTGATGCTTAATTTTTATGATGCAGCATTAGGAGAAGAGGTCGAAACGATTTGTCAAGGCGACACTATTAATATTCTAGGAGAGAATTTTTATGAAGGAATGGATATGTTAGACATAGTTTTGGAAGGCTCATCCACAAACGGTTGTGATAGTATAGTTTCTGTAAGTGTGGATTTTTTCCCAACCATGGAACTAGATGAAACGTATGAAAAGTGTGAAGGTGATATTCTTGAGGTAAATGGATATATCATTACGGATGAAAACCTTGATGGCTTTTATACTATAGAAAATCCAAGCAATGATTGTCCAACAATAATCAATTATACCACTGAATTATTAATTTCTTCAAGTACTATGATTGATACCTCAATTTGCCAAGGTGAGACAGTTATCATCAATGGAATAGAGTTTTCTGAAACCAATACTTTTGATGAAATGATTATTCCTTCCTCTAACGGATGTGATAGTATCATCACGATTAATGTGAATATTGATGGAGGAGCCACAATTATTACGCAACAGCTGATAGGAAATAACACATATCAACTTGATTATGAAAGTAATGGAGTCATGGAGCCTGTTTGGACAAGCTCAACAGGACTTCTAGAATGTGATACTTGTGAAACAACTAGCATTATGATTTCCGAGGACACGGAAATTTATTTGACTGCAATAACAGAAAGTGGTTGTATTGTTACAGATACGATCTTGTTATCATATCTTCCAGAGGAGATATTTGTAAATATTTTTTACCCCAACATTTTTACTCCTGATGATCCCAATCTCAACCAGATTTATACCATCTATGGTACGCAAGGAATCATGATATCAGAATTAAATATTTATGATAGATGGGGTAATGAAGTATATTCTGCAACAGACTTTTTAACCAATGATGAATCAGCAGCTTGGAATGGACGTATTGATGGCGAAGAGGCACTTCAAGGTGTATATGTTGGGATTGTAAGATATATTGATTCCCAAGGCGTTGAGCAATTTGAAGCTTTTGATTTTACATTGATCAGATAGTTTTAAGAATTTAAGCATTGATTAAAATTGCATATTCTCCAGTTTATAAATATAAGCTACCTGATGGGCATCGCTTCCCGATGGATAAATACGAACTTATACCTCAACAATTGTTATATGAAGGATTGGTCACTGAGGCTAATTTTTTTCATCCAAAGCAGTTAAGTAAAACACAAATTTTACTTACGCATACTGAAGATTATTATGAAAGACTTCATCATTTGCCTTTGGAAAGAAAGCTTGAAAGAGCTATTGGATTTCCTGTGAGAGAGGATCTTATCGAAAGAGGAAAATACATCGCACATGGAACCCTTGATTGTGCATATTATGCTATGGAAAATGGAGTATCTCTAAATGTTGCTGGTGGAACGCATCATGCTTTTGCAAATAGAGGAGAGGGTTTTTGTATTTTTAATGATATAGCTATAGCGTCAAATATTTTGCTTGATAGAGGATCGGTGGATCAAATTTTAATTATTGATTTAGATGTTCATCAAGGTAATGGAACGGCAAAATTATTTGAGAATAACGATAAGGTATTTACCTTGAGTGTGCATGGTCAAAAAAACTACCCACTTCGAAAAGAGAAGTCTGATTTAGATATAGAATTACCAGATCGATGTAATGATACAACTTACATTGCTACCATTTACCAAATACTACCTGAAATTATGGATAACATAAATCCTAGATTAATATTTTATCTATCTGGAGTGGATGTTTTGGAAGTTGATAAATTAGGTAGACTTAGTTTAAGTATGGAGGGCTGTAGACAGAGAGATACCTTTGTATTTGAGGAAGCAAAAAAACGAAACATCCCTGTAGCAGTTTGTATGGGGGGAGGATATGCCCCAAAAATTTCTGATATTGTAAATGCTCATGCTAATACTTTTAGATCCGCATTTGATATTTTTAATTAAATGCTTGTAACAATATGCAGTCCTAAGCGTGTATATGTAGAATCATAACAATTTTTTCATGCGAAGCGTGGATCAACTTTAATTATTTCGATGAAAACTATCGTTTATTTTTTCTTATTTGTTGCGATCAATCTTCAAGCACAATCATCAGGAAAATACTTAGAAAAGGCTTTAGAAAAATTTAGTCTAAAAGAAGGAAAAATCATTGGTGATACCGATACGATCTATTATTATATGACAGAACTTAATAAAGTAAGACCAAAAAATCTGGTAGTTTTTATACAGGGTTCAGATGCAAACCCATTATTTTCTTATAAGATTGAAGATGGAGAACCAGTATTTTACCGATGGTTTTTTGATGATTATAAAAATGTAGACTCAACGACTATATTTGCTATCATTCCTAAACCTGGAATGGAAGGTCTATATCATGAAGATAGCATTTCAATACCGAAAAAATATTATGAAAATAATTATAAGGAATACCGAGTGAATCAATTGGATCAATCGATTGATGATATTATAAACAAATACCTTATTGATCCGGAAAGGATCATTGTCTATGGTCATTCAGAAGGGGCTGCAATTGCTTCCGCTTTGGCATTAAAAAATGAAAACATAACTCACCTAGGCTTTTGGTCTGGAAATGTCTTAAACAACTTCTATGAATTTTCACTTTTTAATAGAATAGAAGCATTGAAAGGAAATATTTCTGATTCTCTAGCTCATTCAAATATCCTTAATTTAATAGATTGGTACAGTGATATTATTGACCAACCAAAATCCACAGCATTGGATCGATATGGTTTCACCAATAAAAGATGGTCCACATATGAAAGGGCACCTATCGAAGAGCTTCTGGAAATTGACATACCGATATATGCCTTGTTTGGTTCAAAAGATGAAAGTACTCCTGTTGAAACAGCATATCTTTTGCCAATTCAATTTATGGAACATAGAAAAACCAATTTGACTTTTGAGCTTTGTATAAATTGTGATCATGGTTACCATCAATTTGTCAATGATGAAACCATTTCAAATTGGGATCGCTTGTTTCTTGAATTTTTGGAATGGGCTAAAAGTAATTGATGTACTTTGTGATTTTGCATTTGCTTAAAGCATGAACATTGTATCCTGGAATTGTAATATGGCTTTTAGGAAAAAGTGGGATCAGCTACTATCAAATAAACTTGATTTGGCAGTTATTCAGGAATGTGAGAACATTGAAAGATTGTCCGAGGCACTTGAACAAATTGACTACAATGAAATTATTTGGCATGGTATAAATCCTTATAAAGGGATTGCTATTATTTCATTTAATAATTACCACATAGATGTTGGATCAGATTTCAATAAGT
>JAHDIE010000014.1:19782-68549 GCA_020630955.1 Saprospiraceae bacterium | reverse complement strand
ATCATATTGAAAAAACCATGAAAAATTACATACTTCTAATATTATCCATTCTCTTTGTATATTCTTGCGAAAAAGAAATACCTGTAACGCCAAGTGTTCCAGTTGACCCTTACATGGGCACACAAGATTATACCGTTGTTTGGCAGGACTTAATGAATCCGGAAGATTCTTTACAATATGGGTTTACCCATACATACTTTTACAATGATATTCTAGTTTTAAATAGAGATCGTACATTTGTCAATTCAGAAAAAGATATTGTCTATGCTAGAAATTCTGAAACCGGAGAAGTCATATGGGAATGGGATGAATTTAGTTTGTATCATGATCATCATGGCTACACAGAAGAAATTGCCACTTTTGAAAACTACTATTTAGTTTATTATCAAACCGCAATCTTTTGCATCGACACCAATACTGGAGAAACTCTTTGGTCTCAAGGACCAAACTCAGAATACCATCTTGATATTCATATGTTCACTAAAGGAAAGTTTGTCTATAGCACTATTCATTACAAAAACTCATACAAAACAGCAACTATTCAAATTGACATAACAAATGGCAATAAACGGATTTTTAATGAGGTCGATATAGATGAAAATGCAGAGCCGCATTTATTTTCACCTGAAGAATATGTTGACAATAATGGAGATACTATTATAGTAGTTCAAAATAGAATCTATGACAAATCCCAAGATTATTATCTTGATAGAGAATGGGTTCAATTATTAGCTTACAATTTAACTGCTGATACATTATATTGGAAAATTGACACACTAGAAACCAGATCCATTTCATCAATAGCAGTAAACCCAATAGTAAAGGATGATATGATTTATTTTGCTGGGAAGCATGTGCATGGAATAGATCTCAAAACTGGAGAAATAAAATGGGTGACAGAATTTGAAAATACTCCTATTTGGGAATGGCAATGGCATGAGGGATATTTGTATGGAAGTAAGTCAGATGCCATTACATTCTGTTTAAATCCAGAAGATGGAGAAGTTGTGTGGGCAAAGGACCTAAAACAATCCTCGGTAACCAATATCATAGGATATGGACCCTATATTATTGTCTGTGCGATCTCAATTCATATTTTAGATGCAAGTACAGGAGACTTAGCTCACCATCTTCCGGTTTACAATAAAGAGCATGACTCCAGATGCACCTTTTTAGCACAACGACCTTCTTTATCTGATGACGGAAAATACATTTATATCTCTGACACCTTTTATGACATTTGTTTTGAAAATCCAGTTTATTAAAGAAATGATGTAATAAAGAGATACTACCGCTAATTATAGATGAAAATTTTATCTTTGTCGATTCAAAATAATTAGCATCGTGAAGATATCTTTAAATTGGTTGAAGGCTTATTTGCCATTGGATATGGATCCAACAAAAATTGGTGAAATACTCACGGACATAGGCCTTGAAGTGGAAGGAATGGACCAAGTAGAATCCATTAATGGTGGATTGGAAGGTTTGGTAATAGGCAAGATCCTCACTTGTGAAAAGCATCCAGATGCTGACAAGCTTCAAGTCACTACTGTCGATGTCGGTGCTGATATGCCATTACATATTGTATGCGGAGCACCCAATTGTGCTTCAGGACAAACAGTGGTTGTCGCAACACACGGTACAACCATTCACCCCACTAATGGTGAACCATTTAAAATAAAGAAAGGAAAAATAAGAGGCCAGGTATCAGAAGGAATGATCTGTGCTGAAGACGAGATTGGTCTTGGTTCAAGTCATGATGGCATCATTGTACTAAACGAGGAAATCAAAGCTGGAACCCTTGCAAAAGATCATTTCAAAATTGAAACCGATTTTGTATACGAAATTGGATTGACGCCAAATAGATGTGATGCTACTTCTCATCTAGGTGTTGCAGAAGACCTAATGGCTTATCTTAAAATTAATCATGACTACGAGGATCAAATTGATTATCCAAACTTGGTTAATTTTCAAGTACAAGCTGAGACCTTGCCATTCAAAGTTGAAGTTTTGAATGAAAAGGATTGTCCAAGATATTCAGGTATCACTATTTCGAATATTACAGTGAAAGAGTCTCCTCAATGGATTAAAGATAGACTTAATGCTATTGGAGTTAGACCTATCAATAATGTGGTTGATATAACAAACTTCATTTTACATGAGTATGGTCAACCACTTCATGCCTTTGACGCAGATAAAGTTTCTGGTAAAAAAATTATTGTAGACAATTTGCCGGAAGGCACAAAGTTCACAACCCTTGATGAAAAAGAAAGATCATTAAATGCTCATGATCTTATGATTTGTGACGGTGACAAAAATGGTCTTTGTATCGCTGGAGTATTTGGTGGTCTAAAATCTGGGGTAACAACAGATACTAAAAATGTTTTTCTTGAATCAGCACATTTTAGTGCATCAAGTATTCGTAAGACAAGTACAAGTCATCTATTAAGAACCGATGCAGCAAAGGTATATGAAAAGGGATCAGATCCTTCTATCACCATAAAGGCATTAAAAAGAGCAGCTCTTTTATTAGAAGAATTTGCAGAAGGTACAATCAGTTCAGAAATTATTGACAATTATCCTAGTGAAATACAACGTAATGAGATAGAACTCCATTACGAAAAAGTCAATTCTCTCATCGGGGTTGAAATCGCAAAAGAAGACGTACACAATATTCTTTCTGCCATGAATATGGAGCTAAGGCCAATTGACAATGAAAGCCTTTTAGTAAAAGTTCCAACCAACAAATGTGAAGTTCTTCGGGAGGCCGACTTGATCGAAGAGGTGCTGAGGATTTATGGCTTTAACAAAGTTCCTATCCCAACCACCATAAAGTCTAGTATAAGTTATAAGTCTTATCCTTCTAAGAGAGATATTACTGAAAGAATATCAGATTTTCTTTCTTCGAACGGCTTCAATGAGATGATGGGCTTATCATTAATTGAAGCAAAAAATGTATTGCCACAGTTAAATATCTCAGATGAAGAATTGGTGTACATCAACAATACCTCCAATATACATCTCAATGTAATGCGACCAGAGCCAATGGTAAGCGGATTGGTTAGTGTAGTCCACAACCATAATTATTCTCAAAAAGATATTGCGCTGTATGAATTTGGGAAGACCTATAAAAAAACTGAAAATGGATTTATTGAAAAACAATATCTCAGTTTGTTTTTGACAGGTAATCAATCAAGCGAACATTGGGAAACAAAAAACAATCCAAATTGCGATCTTTTTACCATTAAAAAATGGACGAATTGGTTGCTAGAAAGAATAGGCATTGCTTCTTATCAGAAAGAAGATTTATCTGACGATAAATGGGATTATGGAATGAAATACACGAGAGGAAAAGATGAAATTGTCAGTTTTGGAATGGTAAACCCTGAGGTTGCTGAGGCCATGGACATCAAACAAGATGTTCTTTGTGCAATCTTTGACATGGATAATATTTTAAAATTTACTAAGAATAATAAACTGCAAGTCAAAGAAATTTCGAAGTTTCCTGCCATGAGAAGAGATTTAGCTCTCGTACTTGACGAAAATGTAGAATTTGAAGGAGTGCTTAAAACCTCCAAAAAGCTCAAATCAAAATTACTCCAGGAAGTTTCATTATTTGATGTTTACAAGAGTGAAGAACATCTAGGAAAAGGCAAAAAATCATATGCGGTAAAACTTATTTTTCAAGATTTAAACAATACGCTGAAGGATAAAACTGTAGACAAAGAAGTCAATCAACTGGTGAAATTGTTCGAAACTGAGCTTCAGGCCACAATTCGCTCATAAAAATCACTATGTTCATTGTCCTTTCTTTTCATCATTAGACTGTTCTTAGTCAAATAATAAATAGGTAATTCACCCTAAATTAAGTTATCTTTGTACTATAATTAGGTGCTACGTACTTAGCAGAAAGCTGTAAAGAACGTTTAAAAGTTAATTAATTTGGACAGATATTGTGAAAATGGCCAATTTCTTGGCACATTTTGGAAGGATAAGCGCAATTGGGGTTGAATATAGCACGAGGACAAAGTGCGCTACCATATAGATTTAATTGAATATCATTATATACAGGCTTTTCATATCATAAATACGAAAAGCATTCAAAATCAATAAAACTATTGATTATCAGCGAATTAGATATTGAAATATTTTAATCGACTGATCTAAATCTCTTTTTCAAACATTTTACAATGTCTGTTGTCACTTTTATAAATACTTAGACAATGGATACAACAACTATTTTACTCGCTGGAGGTGGAATCCTTTTGGGACTTTTACTTGGCTACTTTATCGCCAATGGAATTATAAGAAAGTCAAATCAGGGTAGCATCGATGCTGCCAACAAAAAAGCAGATCTAACAATCCAGGAGGCAAAAATAACCGCGGAGAGAAAAATTGCAGAGGCACAAAATAAAGCTGATAAATTATTATCTCAAGCAGAATCGAGCAACGAAAAAATCAAACAAAAAAAGATTGGCGAAGCAAAAGATAAATACGCCAAGCTGAAGACGGACTACGAAAAATACAAATCTGAGTTCAAACTAGAACAAAAGGACAAAGAAATGTCTTTAAAGAGTTTAGAAAAAGACCTTTCCAGAAAAGAAAGAGAATTAAAAAATGAATCAGAATCAATAGAAAGTAGAGCAAGCGAAATCGATGCTATCAAAAAAAACCTAGACAAGCAATTAAAAATTGTTGCAAAGAAAAAACAAGATCTAGAACAAGCCAACGAAAAACATATCAAAGCTTTGGAAACCGTTGCAAAGCTATCTGAAGATGATGCAAAAGAACAATTACTTGAAGCAGTAAAAGCCAAGGCAGAAAATGATGCCCTTTCTCTTGAAAAAGATATCGTAAGCGAAGCTAAAGAAAGAGCTAACAAGGATGCGAAGAAGATAATCATTCAGACCATACAAAGAATGTGTGCAGAATATACCATTGAAAACACGGTTTCAGTTTTCAACTTACCATCGGATGATATTAAAGGGCAAATTATTGGAAGAGAAGGAAGAAACATTAGAGCGATAGAGGCGGCAACAGGTGCAGAAATCATCGTTGACGATACACCAGAGGCAATCATTATCTCAAGTTTTGACCCAATCAGGAGAGAAACTTGCAGACTTTCATTAAAAAGATTAGTAGCTGATGGTCGTATTCATCCTGCAAAAATTGAAGAAACAGTTGCAAAAGTTCAAAAGCAACTAGAAGAACAGATCAAAGAAATTGGCGAAAGAACAGTCATTGATTTAGATATCCATGGATTGAATGCCTACATCACCAGAATGATTGGTAGAATGAGATTCCGTTCTTCCTATGGACAAAATTTGTTAAAACACTCTATTGAGACCGCAAATCTTTGTGCTGTAATGGCCGCAGAATTAGGACTTAGCCCTAAGCAGGTAAAAATGGCAAAGAGAGCTGGACTTTTACATGATATTGGAAAAGTTGCAGATGAAGAGTCAGAATTGCCCCATGCTCTGCTTGGTATGCAAATGCTTGAAAAAAACAAAGAACATGCAGTTATATTGAATGCTGTTGGTGCTCACCACGATGAGATTGAGATGAATAACATTATCTCCCCAATCGTACAAGCTTGTGATGCAATCTCTGGAGCACGTCCTGGAGCACGTCGTGAAATCTTAGAAAGTTACCTGAAGAGAATTGGAGAACTAGAAGATTTGGCAATGGGCTATGAAGGTGTTCAAAAAGCATATGCAATCCAAGCAGGTAGAGAATTGAGGGTAATTGTTGCTTCTGAAAAAGTAACCGATGCTTATACGGATGATCTGGCTTTCATGATTTCTCAAAAAATCATGGATGAAATGCAGTACCCAGGTCAAGTTAAAGTGACAGTTATAAGAGAAACAAGAGCTACAGCGGTTGCGAAATAATCTTTCAAAACTGCTTTTAAGCATCAAATTTATCTACGCCAAGCAACGTGTCTTGATGCTGATAGACAATAAATCAACTGATGGCCATCTGGGTCATTAATTAACATTGATACGCTAGACAAGGTTTAAATTAATTATCCTTGATGCAATATTGAAGGAATAACTCCAAATCCATCCAGGAGTAGACAAGATTGGTTGAAGAAGGAGCCTTTGCATGTAAAATGTAGCTTCCAACAAAAAGTTATACTAAGAAGGCGATTAAGTTAAACTTATTCTATTTTTGCCCTTGCTAAACCAAATGATAATGCAAGAATTTAAGGTATATCAGCCTAAGAATAAGGTAAGAATATTAACTGCAGCATCCTTGTTTGATGGTCATGATGCAGCGATCAATATTATGCGTAGGATTATGCAAAGAAGTGGAGCTGAGATTATTCACTTGGGACACAATCGATCAGCTCAAGAAATTGTTAGAACTGCAATACAAGAAGATACACAGGCCATTGCACTTACCTCTTATCAAGGTGGTCACAATGAATTTTTTAAATACATCTATGATTTACTTCAAGAACAAGGTGCTGGACATATTAAGTTATTTGGAGGCGGCGGTGGAACCATTTTACCAGCAGAAATTTCAGATTTGGAAGCCTATGGGATAACGAAAATTTATTCTCCAGATGATGGAAGACATATGGGCTTACAAGGTATGATTAATGATGTACTTGAAAAAAGCGATTACCCCATCGGTGAAAAATTGGACATTGGAATTGACGATTTAGAAAGTGGAAAAATAACTGGGATTGCAAGGGTAATCTCTGCTGCAGAAAACTTTGCTGAAGAGCACAGTGAGCTATTTACGGAAGTGGAGAAAAAAGCAGCAACAAGCACAACTCCCATCCTAGGAATTACAGGCACTGGAGGTGCAGGAAAATCATCGATGGTGGACGAATTGGTGAGAAGATTCATTCTTGACTTTCCGGATAAAAGAATTGCTATAATTTCTGTCGATCCTTCCAAAAGAAAAACTGGAGGTGCATTGCTAGGTGATAGGATCAGAATGAATTCTATCAATACGGATCAAGTATACATGCGATCATTGGCCACAAGGCAGTCGAATTTGGCTTTATCAAAATATATCAAAACTGCTTTGGATATCATTAAAGTTGCTGGTTTTGACATGATTATATTGGAAACTTCAGGAATCGGTCAATCGGATACTGAAATTGTAGACCATTCAGACCTAAGCATGTATGTAATGACACCAGAATATGGTGCTGCGACACAATTAGAAAAGATCGACATGTTAGACTTTGCGGATGTAATTGCTATCAATAAATTTGATAAGAAAGGAGCTTTAGACGCCCTGCGAGATGTCAAAAAACAATTTAGAAGAAACCACAATGATTGGGAAGTTTCAGATGAAGACATACCTGTTTTTGGAACTATTGCCTCTCAGTTTAATGATCCAGGAACAAATGAATTATATTTTAAATTAATTCAAACGGTCAACTCCAAAACCAATGCAAATTTCGAAAGTAAGTTACAGTTGAAAACTGGGGATAGTGAAAAAATATATATCATACCTCCAAAGCGAGTTAGATACTTATCTGAAATTGCAGAAAATAATAAACGATTTGATGAGCATGCAGAGGAACAAGCAAAAATTGCTTCACAGCTATACGCATTGGATAAGGTGATCAATGAAATAGTGCTTCCAAATCAAGATGAATTGCAAAAGCAATTTGATGAATTATGGAATCACATGGATGCTGAGAGTATTGCTGTTTTAAAGGGCTGGGAACAAAAAAAGAAAAATTATAAGGAGAAGATATTTAAGTTTCAGGTAAGAGATAAAGTTCTTGAAGTTCCAACGCATACAAAGTCCTTAAGTCAACAATACATACCACGAATAGCACTTCCTAGATATCATGATTGGGGTGATATTTTGAGATGGTGTAATCAAGAAAATGTACCAGGTGAATTTCCATTTACTGCAGGAGTATATCCTTTTAAAAGAAAAGGGGAAGATCCTACAAGAATGTTTGCAGGAGAGGGAGGTCCTGAAAGAACGAACAAACGATTTCATTATGTCTCTTTAGATATGCCAGCAAAGAGATTATCTACAGCATTTGATTCTGTAACACTGTATGGGGAAGACCCAGACCATCGACCTGATATCTATGGAAAGATAGGAAACTCCGGAGTAAGTATCTGTTGTCTTGATGATGCCAAAAAGTTGTATTCTGGTTTTGATCTTTGTGACCCAGCTACTTCAGTATCCATGACCATTAATGGACCTGCTGCAACCATTTGTGCATTTTTCATGAATGCGGCCATTGATCAACAATGCGAAAAATACATTCTAGAACAGGGCCTAGAATCAAAAGTGGAAACAGCCTTAAGGTCCAAATATGAAGATAAAGGATTAGCTCGTCCAAAATATTTTGGTGACTTGCCGAAAGGAAACAATGGATTAGGATTAATGTTACTGGGCATAACTGGAGATGAGGTCTTAGATCCTGAGATCTATCAAACCATGAAAGCAAAGGCATTAAATTCTGTAAGAGGAACTGTGCAAGCAGATATTCTTAAAGAAGATCAAGCACAAAATACTTGCATTTTTTCAACTGAGTTCTCATTGAAGTTGATGGGAGATATGCAAGAACACTTTATTAGAAATAAGGTGAGAAACTTTTATTCAGTATCCATTTCTGGATACCATATTGCAGAAGCAGGTGCTAATCCAATTACGCAACTTGCTTTTACATTGGCCAATGGGTTCACCTTTGTCGAATACTATTTGTTTAGAGGAATGGACATCAATGCCTTTGCTCCAAACTTGTCATTCTTTTTCTCAAATGGAATCGATCCTGAATATGCGGTAATTGGAAGAGTAGCTAGAAAAATTTGGTCAAAGGCAATGAAACTTAAATACAATGCCAACGAGCGTTCTCAAAAACTGAAATATCATATCCAAACTTCTGGAAGATCATTGCATGCACAAGAGATTTCATTTAATGATATACGCACTACTTTACAAGCATTGTACGCTATCTATGATAATTGCAATTCACTTCATACCAATGCCTATGATGAGGCAATTACAACACCGACGGAAGAAAGTGTAAGAAGAGCCATGGCCATACAATTGATTATCAACAAAGAATTAGGTTTGGCTAAGAATGAAAATCCATTGCAAGGTTCATTTATCATTGAAGAGCTTACAGACTTAGTGGAAGAAGCTGTATATGCAGAATTTGACAGAATAACGGATAGAGGCGGTGTGCTAGGCGCAATGGAAACCATGTATCAACGTGGCAAGATCCAGGAAGAAAGCCTTTATTATGAAACCTTAAAACACAATGGAGACTATCCAGTGGTTGGGGTTAACACTTTTTTATCAAAAGAAGGTTCGCCAACTGTTGTTCCTAAGGAAATTATTCGGGCTACAAAGGAGGAAAAACTTAGACAGATAGAAACTTTGGAAGGCATTTCTCAAGCAAATGAGGAAATTTTACAACAGAGTTTAAAAGAACTTCAGGCCGCAGCAATGGCAAATGAAAATCTTTTTGAACATTTAATGGAATGTTCTAAGGTTGCGTCACTTGGGCAAATCACCAATGCCTTGTATATGGTCGGTGGTCAATACAGAAGAAATATGTAAAAATAAGAGCTGTCCTGTATTCAGAACAGCTCTTATTCATTATTTCATTTTATTTCTTTTTGGAAGTGAAAAACCATATGTATAACCAATGAAGGGAATCCCGATTATACCATTAAAGTCTAGCGGCATATTTTGAAGGAGATTTGTTGTCATTACTCCGAAGTCAAAAGTACTTCTTTTGGAATGTAATCTAACGCCATGTATTCCTATATGCAAAACTTTCAGTCCGGTTATATCATTGAAAATTGGAGTTTTTATATCCCAAAACCAATTTTCTGACATAATACTAATTCTATCTGAGAACCTATGTGTTGCAGAAGCTACAGTTGGACCAAAACCTAAAAGACTATTTGAAATACCAAAACCTCCTGCGAGACTCAAATTGCTGTCTTCATTTCCAAGCGTCACAACACCATAACCGGAGGTTGAATAAATTTCAAAAAATTTAGACACTCTTAATCCAGCACCTACATAAATATTGTCTGTTATTTGGACACCAATTTTAGGAGTAATAGAAAAAGAAGGAGTACCTGATATAAGTGAGGCAAATTCAAAGGTACCCCCAATAGAGAAATAATCTGTTATTCCGATATTTCCCCCATTAACCAAAAGCATTAAGTTTTGATAATAACCTTCTCCTTTTTTTAATGGTATTGCCGAAGGGCTGTAAAAATATCTAGTATGCATTTTTCCATAATTGTGTTTTCCTTCATAAGTGATAACTTTAATTCTTTTGATGTCTTCTCTTTTGATCTGAATATTGGTGAAGTTGTTAACAATTTCAAGATAGTCTTCTGTTTGTGTTGATATTCTTCCGATGTACTCTGATCCATCATTTAATTTGATTTCAACTTTTTTGCCTTTTTGATAGACTTCATTTTGAGCAAATGAAGAAGTTGAACATGCGATTGTAATAAATACTAGGATTAATAATGTTAGATTTTTCATAATTCTAAATTTTAATTCTTGTTTTAAAGTTTTTCAGCCTTGCAGCTTTGTTTTAATTGATACTTCAAATAAACAAGAAGAAAAATCCCAATTCTGACAAATCACATCAAACGAAAAGAATATTTTTTACATTATGTAAACTATGTGAGTTTATTTTAGACAAATATTTATCAATATAGCACTGAGAAAAGAACTTTAGACAAATATTGAAATCGTAACAAAAAAAAAGGTATCCCTAAAGGGATACCTCAGCCATTTAAAATGGTCTTTTGCGGTTATTCTAGCCTACCTCAAAGGTAACCTTAAGATTTACTCTGAATTCAGAGACTTTTCCGTTAGCAACAACAACACTTTGGGATTGCACAAATGCAGACTTAATGTTGTTGATTGATTTAGATGCTTTTTTTATTCCTTTTGCTGTAGCATCTTCCCAGCTTTTGTTTGAGTTTGATAGAATCTCTATCACTTTCATAACTGCCATAGTTGTCTTATTTTATTTGACATCAAAAGTACATATTATATTTAATTATAATATGTATTTAACATTTTAGCATTGTATAGCTTAAGACAATGAGTTTTAATTATGTAGAAAAATCCATGATATAACCTTCATCAGGGATAATAAAATCAGTCTCATCTAAATTGGTTGATTTCAATGATAGCCTTAATTCTTTTTCTGCTGTGCCTTGTCCATCATCAGCCAATGGAAAGGTACCAAAGTGCATTGCAATTGATTGTTTGGATTGAATGTCCTTATGTACTTGTATAGCTTCAATTGGGGTAATATGGATTGGTCCCATAAACCATTCAGGTTTATAGGCACCGATTGGAATCATTGCAAGATCAATGGGACCATACTTATTTCCTATTTCTTTAAAATTTGGACCATAACCAGTATCGCCTACAAAGTATATTTTATGACGATTATAATCTAAAAGAAATCCGCACCACAATGTGCAGTCCCGATCAAATAATCCTCTGCTAGAAAAATGATTAGCAGGTGTTCCAGTGATTTTAATTTTTTGAAAATGGACAGTTTGAAACCAGTCAATTTGTTCTACCTTGTTTGAACCCAAGCGCTCTACTGCTTTTTGCATTCCAAGAGGAACCACAAAGTTTGGGTTATGACTTTTGATTAGATCTTTGATTGTCTTGGTGTCGAAGTGATCATAATGATTATGACTTATTAATACCAAGTCTATTTTCGGAAGATCTGCAAATTTCACTCCTGGGGGTCTCATCCTATGCGGTCCAGCAAATTGAAAGGGGCTACATCGAAAAGACCAAATTGGATCAGTTAAAATATTAAGGCCGGCATATTGAATGAGAAAAGTACTATGATTAACAAATATGATTTTGATTTTATCCTCAGTTATTCTCTCTGATAGTCTTTCTGAGCGTACATAATTTTCATAATTGAACTTGTAAGGTTCCGGCCTTCTTTCTCTCATGTATTTCAAAACCTTTCTAAAATTATTGGGATCCAAACCATTAGGATTTAAAAATTTCTTTCCATCAAAATGATCAGATTTAGGGCCTTTATATCTTGGCCCTGATAGATAAAAACCAAAAATTAAAACCGTTAGAAAAAAAAGACAAATGAGAAATAAAAGTGAGAATAAAATTGCCATTTAACTAAGTAAGTCTATTACATCAATGGCTGCTTTGCTAATAACCGTTCCAGGTCCAAACACAGCTGCAACACCTTCATTAAATAAATATTCATAGTCTTGTGGAGGAATTACTCCTCCAACGATTATCAAAATATCTTCTCTTCCTAATTTCTCTAAAGCTTTCAATGTAGCTGGCACCAAGGTTTTGTGTCCAGCAGCAAGAGAAGAAATACCTAGGATATGAACATCATTTTCAACAGCTTGCTTTGCTGCTTCTTCTGGTGTTTGGAATAAGGGTCCTATATCTACATCAAAGCCTACATCTGCAAAGCTAGTGGCAATGACCTTTGCCCCCCTATCGTGTCCATCTTGTCCAAGTTTTGCAATCATAATTCTTGGCCTCCTACCTGTACTTGCTTGAAAATCAACAGCTTTTTGTCTTGCTAATTTGAAGCTTTCATCCATTTTAATTGCTTTTGAATAGACTCCACTGATTAATTGATGATTGGCTTTGAATCTACCAAATACATTTTCCAAAGCATTGGAAATTTCCCCTAAAGTTGCGTCATGTCTTGCAGCATTTACGGCAAGTGCTAATAAATTACCTCCATTTTGAGCTCCACTACTAAGAGCTTCTAAAGCAGTTTTTACTTTTGTATTGTCTCTATTCTTTTTTGTTCTATTGATTCGATCGATTTGTTCTTGTCTTACTTTGGAAGTATTTACGGATAAGATTGGAATTTCACTTTCTTCTGATTGTTGAAAAATATTTACTCCTACAATTTTTGCATTAGCGCTATCAATTCTTGCTTGTTTTTGTGCTGCTGCTGCCTCAATTCTCATTTTTGGAATACCTTTTTCTATAGCGGCGGTCATTCCTCCCAATTCTTCAATTTCCAAAATATGTGCCCAGGATTTTTCGATTAACTCTTCCGTCAATTTTTCAATATAGTAGCTTCCAGAAAAAGAATCGACTATATCAGTAACACCGACATTCTTTTGCAAATGTAATTGGGTATCTCTTGCAACTTTGGCTGAATAATCTGTTGGCAAGGCCAATGCCTCATCTAATGCATTTGTATGAAGGGATTGTGTCCCTCCGATTGTGGCTGCAGTAGCTTCGATGGTCGTTCTTGCAATATTGTTATATGGATCTTGGGCAGTTAGACTATAACCACTTGTTTGGCTATGAGTTCGAAGTGCTAAAGACTTTTTATTTTTTGGATTGTATTGTTTAACAATTTTAGCCCAAAGGACACGACCAGCTCTCATTTTGGCAATCTCAACCATCATTTGCATGCCAATGCCCCAAAAAAAAGAAAATCGAGGTACAAAATCATCAACTTTTAAACCAGCATTTATTCCTGCCTTAATGTATTCCCATCCATCTGCCAATGTATAGGCCAATTCCAAATCGGCAGGTGCTCCAGCTTCGTGAATATGATAACCACTTATGCTGATTGAGTTAAATTTTGGTGCATTTAGGGATGTGAATTCAAAGATATCGGAGATTATTCTCATGGAAGGTCCTGGTGGATAAATGTATGTATTCCGAACCATAAACTCCTTTAAAATATCATTTTGAATCGTTCCACTTAGTTTATCAATAGTAACTCCTTGTCTTTCCGCTGCAATTATAAAAAATGCCATGATGGGAATGACAGCTCCATTCATGGTCATAGAAACAGACATATTATCCAAAGGGATTCCATCAAATAGTCTCTCCATATCTTCAACTGTATCAATTGCCACACCAGCCATTCCAACATCACCCGCTACCCTTTCATGGTCTGAATCATATCCTCTATGTGTTGCCAAATCAAAAGCAACGGATAATCCTTTTTGACCAGCAGCTAAGTTTTTTTTATAAAATTTATTGCTTTTTTCTGCAGTACTAAATCCTGCATATTGCCTAATTGTCCAAGGTCTACCAACATACATACTTGCATAAGGACCGCCAAGGTATGGAGCCGCCCCTGAAGTAAAGTTTTGATGTTCTCTATTATAGTCATTTAGGTAATGATTATAAATATCTATTTCTTCAGGACTCTTGTATGCTACATGGGCTTCCTGATCTTCCCTACCTAAAGTTGGGTCAAACTTGTGATTTGGTAATTTTTCCATCGGTTAGTAAAAATAATAAGATTCTTTTGTCTTTCCCTAAGACTAAAAAATTATCATACTACTAATGATAGAAATTTGAAACATCAAAGAAAATTGCAAAGATTATCGAAGTAAAGTAACACTTCCTTTGTACAATATTACTTCATCATCAAAGAAAGTGACTTCTGCAATATAAACGTAAACTCCTTGAGAAGCATTAATCCCTTGAATCTGGCCATTCCAAGCATAAAGAATTTCATCCCCTGGGTCAATATTTTCTACCGAATGGACAAGGTTACCCCAACGATCATAAATTTTAAAATCATTGATCATGGTAACTCCTTTACCTACAAATGGATTAAACAGATCATTGTTGCCATCACTGTCAGGAGTAAAAATATTTGGTGCATAGAAGTTCCTAACAGCTTTAACATTTACAAAGACTTCTGCACTTTGGGTACATCCATTTGCATCAATTACATCAATGTTGTATATAGTCGGCGTGGTTGGATAGACATTGATACTAGAGCAATCCATATTTTCACAATCCCACAACCCATTGGCCGAAGACCAAGTAATAGTATCTATTGGATTAGGACCATTGATAATTGCATCTATTACCAATGAAGTATCACCGAGCTCAAGCTCTAGATCATCAGCCAACTCAATTGATATTGGGTCTGGTTGTTCGACGTTAAATTCCAATGGTTGATCATAGGGACATCCTGCTCCATCATTAATTGTCACGGTTACATCTCCAGCAATTGCATCAAAACATGGATTATTTTCTACACTTATATTTTCTCCAAAACTTACTTGATAGGTATATCCTGACCCTGATCCTCCAAAAATGGTATCAATACAAATCATGGTTGGTTGACCGTTACATGGTGCTTGTTCAATTGGTAAAAAAGAAACTTCAATTGGTGTTGATGACTCCACTTGATATTCTAGGCTTGCTGTACATCCTGCTTCATCAGTTACAATAATTTCATAATCTCCTTCTCCAACATCAACAGCAATATTACTATCTGAAATATCTGGAGTCCAAGAAAAATCATAATTTGAACCAGTACCTCCGCTTGCGAAGGTGGCTATTATTGCGGAATTTGAACCAAAACAACTCACATTTGATGTTTGACTTTCATTTAAAAAAAGAAAAAGACTATCTGGTTCTGTAAGTTCAAATACAAATTCTTCTTCACAATTATTATCATCCATAACCAACAAGGTATAACTTCCAGAAGCCAAATCAGTAAGTGTACTTGTAGTTTCACCAGTATCCCATTCATAATTATACGAACCTGAACTTGATCCTCCTGTTATTATGATGTCAAGAATTCCTTCGTCCGTCCCGGCACAAGATGTATTTAGTATTTGAGAACTCAAAGAGTCAACAAGAATCTGATCAGCGTTTGGAAGATCAAAAAAAATGGTATCAGAAAAGCATGCTCCATCATAAGCATAGGAGTATAATGCACCTGATGTCAAATCAAAAGTTTCTCCAATTTCTCCAAATTCATTGGTGATTAAGGTGTCTGCGTCTGCATCACCCCAATAATAAGTAAATTCAGTCTCTCCAGTTGGACTATTGCTCGCGGTGCTGATTGCGATACCATCATTTCCATTATAACAGCTTACTCCTTGAATACCATTGACGTCTAATTGCATTTGAGGAGGATTGGGGATGGTAATGGTTGTATCCAATTCACAACCATCAGCATCTGTCACTGTAATTGTATAATCCCCTGCCCCTAGATTTGATGCGAAATTAAAACTTAGATTATCATCGTGCGCCCAAGCGAAAGAGGGAGCTCCTGCTTGAGATCCACCAATGATTCCAATTTCTATTTCAGCATCGCTGCCACCAAAACAGGATAAAGGAGAAATTGTTTCTTCAAAAAAGAAAGCTCCTGCACCTTCAATTGTTACAGAAGTCTCTTGTGTACAGTCCATATCCTCATCGGTGACTGTTACAAAGTAGGTTCCGGCGCTTAGATTTTCAACCAAAGCATCTGTCCCAATTTGCATTCCAGAAGCATCTTCCCAATTGTAAGAAATATTGGTTGATGTTCCAGAAATAGTTACTTCGGCTGATCCTGAATTTGCATCCGTACCACATCCTACTTGATTAACTACTTGTGCTTCGGCTCCAAGAGAACCAGCATCAAGTACATCTACAACCAAAGAATCTGAACACATATTTTCGTCAGTAACAATTAAGGTATAAGTACCTCCAAGATTTACTTCAAAACTTAGGTCTGGTTGACCATCACTCCATTCGTAATCTAATTGGCCAACACCACCACTTATTGATACATCTATTTGTCCGGGATTGCCTCCACAATCTGGATCCACAAGATTATCTAAGGTGATCACAATTTCAGGTGCTTCTTGTACTGTGTATGGTATCACAACATAACAACCTTCGATGGTATAAAAACTAATGGTATAATCACCCGGCAATATTCCTGGAACATTATTGCCAGGCCCTAGTGTTGCAACTGGAATTAGATTATTTGAAACAGGATCCATTGCATAAGCAACATCAATATTATTTTCATCTAAGATTCTAGGAATGGAATCCAATGAAAAGGTTTCATATTCATAGAATTCTGCATCTATTTCGAAATAAGCTAAATCTCCAAAGCAATCTACTGTTTGTTCTTCTACAATTTCATACTCGCCACTTCCTAGGGCTGGAATTTCTACATCCTCAAAAATCAAACAACCGGATTCATCCCTGATTTGAAGTTGAAACATTCCAGGATCTAAATTATCATATACTCCAATAGGTTGAATATTACCATCAAAACTATAATCTGTTCCATTAAAAGGTGAACCTCCTTCGACTGTGATGGTTACTGATCCATCTTTAGATCCTAAGCATGTGGCTCCAATGATTTCTACATTGGTAACTACCATTGGGCTTGTTCCTAAATCAATTGGTGCTGATTCTGCTGTACAACCATTTGCATCTGTAACCACAACTGTATATTGACCAGCACTTAAGTCTTCAGCAATTTCGGTAAAAAGACCATTACTCCATTCAAAGACATATGGTTCAACTCCACCCAATCCAGTAGCCATTAAGTCTCCTTCATCACCAGGACAACTGATGTTATTAATGACATCAATCGAGACTTCAAGAGGAATACCGGCAACGATATCGATTACACCCTCCTGACTTGAGAGAACATTTCCTGCCGAATCTGATAGACTGATAATATAAAGACCATCATTTAAGTTACTAAAGCTTATAAATTCGAAAGCATCGATGGTTCCTGATTCGTCAAGTCCAGGGCCTTCAATATTGTAATTATAGGGACCTGTTCCACCACAAGCTGTAAATTCTAATTCTCCACTACATGCATTGGTTATTAAAGTTAAGTCTGTTCCACATTCAACACATAAGTCTCCTCCTGTCAGGACATCATTAATGTTAACTGTTTCAATACATAGTGAACCATCTGGTAATTCCCATGCAATTTCTAAATCAACAACATTTGAAGTAATTTGCCATTGAGAGCAATCTCCAGGATCACCTATTACTGTAAAGAATATTTTAAAGATTGGGCCATCGGCAATGGTCTGAGCTTCTCCATTACCATTGGTCCAGATGGTATTCAAGCTTCCAGTTGCCAATGCCTCAGGGGTTGAATTAACTTCTACAGGACCAATTAAGTCGCTGCCTAAATTATCAATGTTCTCAAACTCAATTACTGTTGGATTGAAATTGATGGTATACTGAAATGATAAAATCTGGGTAAAATTGGTTACATAACATTCAATAAAGAAGTTGTCACCTGGATTGAGAGGGGTAGATACTATTTGAAAATCCCACGTAAGGTTATTGGAAAGCGTTTCACAGTCTTGGCTCTTCAAGCCATTTATGGAAATGAAAAATAGGGATAAAACCAAAATAATCCTTCTCACAGAGTTCATCTAAGGCTGTTGTTTAGAAAATGAGTACAAATATAGCCAATTACATATTTGAAAATGGCTTATATGACCATTCAATTTGAGCTATTGTAATTTTGGATTGATGTATCAGGTATTATACGCTAAAAGCACTGATAACGTTGCACAAATCTGCAAGTTTTTTGATGGTTTACAAACTAAATTGCAGAAAGCTGTAAAAAAAAATCCCTGCATTGCTGCAGGGACATTTTTTAATTGCATAAATGGTCCTTGGGATGGGATTGCATTTATAAATATAATAGGAGATTAATATACGATTGAATCTATTTGAAAATCTCGTTTCAAAATAGTTTGGAAGCTGGTGGCCTCAGATTCTGAGGAAAAATTACCCATCAATACTCGATACCAAACTGCTCCATCTCGGTAATCATTTAAAACAATGATTTCTTCTAAGAATTCTTCTCTAATTTCATTTACTTTTCGCAAAGCAGCTTCATAATTATTGAAGTCTCCAACTTGAATTCTGTAGTTTGATTTAGAACTTTTGTTTCTGTATTCCTGATATTTATTGCTTTCAGGAGATTGTATATTTGTTTCTTTGTTTGGGCTTTGGTTAAAGTAATGATTTTGAACAACCTTTGCATCTTTATGAACATGAAAGGTCAATAAATTCATCATTTTACTTCTTGAAAGTGTTTCTTGAACTCTTTCTACCAATTCCCCATCTGAATTAAAAATTAGCAAAGTTGGTAATACTGATATTTGATATTTTTCTTTTACTTGGAAACCTTCTTTTGTATCAATATCCACTTTTATGGAAACATAATTATTGTTTAGGGTCTTTATTACTTCCTTATCCTTAAAGGTGGTATTTTCCATCCATTTGCAAGGTGTACACCAATTGGCGTAAAAATCCACAAAAAATAATTTTCCTTCTTTCGAAGCCCTATTTTTGGCTTGCTCAAAAGCTTCATTGGTGAAATCGATTGAGGCCAAACTACCATTCGATGCTTGTATTCCGTTGCAGAACATCACCATTAAAACCATAAGGCAAGTATTCTTCAAAGTATTGTTTATCAATTTCATAATTGTGTATTTTCTCATTATTCAGGCAATGGTTGCCAACATTATGATCCATGCAAAGTCCATGCCAACACATTATAAAAAATTATAATATGAAATTGATGTATGTAGCTACTCCTTTGATTGTCAACACCTTAGACTATATTTTTAGCCTTTCGGTAAATATTATAATTATCTTCATACAAGGATTTGGACTTCAACACAATGCTAATTCCCATTTATCATATTAACTTGCGCCTTAACTGACCTAACAGAATAAGAAATGTCTAAACTTACCGCTGCAATTACAGGTGTTGCTTATTACACCCCACCCGATATCCTCAGCAACGCTGATCTTGAAAAAATGGTAGAAACAAACCATGAATGGATTGTATCTCGAACAGGTATTGAGGAACGCCGAATATTAAAGGGAGAAGGAAAGGCTACATCATTTATGGGAGCTGAGGCCGTTAAAAAATTATTAGAAAAAACGGATACTGACCCTAAAGAAATAGATCTAATTATCTGTGGCACCGTAACAGGAGATATGATTTTTCCTGATACGGCAAATCAGATTGGTATGAAGGCCGGATGTACAAATTCATTTGGATTTGATATCAATGCAGCTTGTTCTGGATTTCTTTTTTCAATTAATACAGGAGCTCAGTTTATTGAAACAGGCAAATACAAAAAAGTTATTATCGTAGGTGCAGATATGATGTCTTCCATTGTAGACTATGAAGACCGTGCAACTTGTATTTTATTCGGAGATGCTGCTGGAGCGGTGTTACTAGAACCTAATAAAGAAGGATATGGAATACAAGATAGTGTGCTTAGAGCCGATGGAAGTGGTGTTCAATATCTAAATATGAAAGCCGGAGGATCATTAATTCCAGCAAGTCATGAATCTGTCGATCAAAGATTACATTACGCATATCAGGAAGGTAGAACCGTTTTTAAGCATGCGGTCAAAGGAATGGTCAGTGCTACCAAAGATCTTCTAGACCAAAATGAGCTAAAGCCAGAAGAAATCAATTGGATTATTCCTCATCAAGCAAATCTTAGGATTTTAGAATCGGTTGCAAATATGATGGATTTTCCAATAGAAAAGGTGCTAATAAACATTGCTAAATATGGAAATACAACTTCAGCGACTATCCCATTATGCATGGGTGAGAACGAAAAAAGGTTTAAAAAAGGCGATAAAGTGGTATTAACAGCATTTGGAGGTGGTTTTACATGGGGTTCCACCCTACTAACCTGGGCATATGACCCAAAATAATAGGGTTTTCGGCAACCAAATGATTACCTTCGCGGAAAATTTTAACATTTAGGAAATGGCAAACACATCAGAAATTAGAAATGGATTGTGTATTAACTACAAGAATGATATTTATTCAGTGGTTGAATTTCTTCATGTAAAGCCCGGAAAAGGTCCTGCTTTCGTGCGAACGAAATTAAAAAGCATGACGAATGGGAAAGTTATAGATAATACCTTTCCATCTAGTCACAAAATTGACATTGTTAGGGTTGAAAGAAGAAAATTTCAATATCTTTATAAGGATGACGAAGGTTTTCACTTCATGAATAATGAAAACTATGAGCAGGTATTCATAGCCAAAGATTTTATTGAAAATGCTCAATTTATGAAGGAGGGAATAACCGTAGAAATTTTATATCATGCAGAAGAAGATCGTCCTTTAACTGTAGATTTACCACAATATTCTGTTGTAGAAATTACTTATACAGAACCTGGAGAAAAAGGAAATACGGCAACCAACGCAACAAAACCAGCAACTATTGAAACTGGAGCTGAGATTAAAGTGCCAATTTTTATCAACGAAGGTGATAAGGTAAAAATTGAAACTGCAACAGGGGCTTATGTAGAAAGATCAAAAGAATAAAACATGACTTTTAAAGAAATCCAAAACTTAATAAAGCTTGTTACTGAGTCTGACTTAACTGAATTCAAAATGAAGAATGAAGGTTTTGAGTTATCTATCAAAACCAAAAATTTTGAAAAGTCAGGTGGGGTAATGAAAGCACCAATGGTAACCATGGCAGCTCCTGCTGCAGCACCTCAAGTTGCTGCTCCTAATGCTGAGGTTACAGAATCAGTCAGTGCTGCAAGTCCAGCTCCAGCTGAATCAGCGAACTTAATTGAAATAAAATCACCAATTATTGGTACATTTTATAGATCTCCTTCACCGGACAAACCTCCATTTCTTAAAGTTGGAGATAGTGTAACTAAAGGAGATGTTGTCTGTATCGTTGAAGCAATGAAGTTGTTCAATGAAATTGAAAGTGAAGTAAGTGGTAAGATTGTAAAGGTATTGGTCGAAGACGCTCAACCTGTTGAGTATGATACACCATTATTCCTTGTAGACCCGGCTGGGTAAATTCCTATTTAAGACCGACCTATGTTTAAAAAAATACTAATTGCCAATAGAGGCGAAATTGCCTTACGTGTCATCCGTACTTGCAAAGAAATGGGTATCAAAACTGTTGCTATCTATTCTTCTGCAGATTCTGAAAGTCTACACGTACGATTTGCTGATGAAGCTGTAAAAATAGGCCCTGCAAGTTCAGCAGAATCATATCTCAGTATTCCGAAGATCATGGCCGCAGTTGAAATCACCAATGCAGATGCTATCCATCCTGGTTATGGTTTCCTTTCAGAAAATGCAGATTTTGCTGAGGTTGCTCAGGAATATGGAGTCAAATTCATTGGCCCTACTGCAGCTATGATTAATTCAATGGGGGATAAAATAACTGCCAAAGAAACCATGATCAAAGCTGGTGTTCCTGTAATCCCAGGAAGTGATGGTTTGTTGAAGGATGTCAATCAAGGTATTAAATTGGCAAATGAAATGGGTTACCCTGTTATCATCAAAGCGACTGCAGGAGGAGGAGGAAAAGGCATGAGAGTTATTTGGTCTGATGAAGAATTTGAACCAGCATGGGATAGTGCAAAAAAAGAAGCCAGTGCTTCATTTGCCAATGATGGTATCTACATGGAGAAATTTATTGAAAATCCCCGACATGTGGAGTTTCAAATAATAGGAGATCAGCATGGCAACGTTGTACACCTGTCAGAAAGAGATTGCACCATCCAAAGAAGACATCAAAAATTATTAGAAGAATGTCCTTCTACTAGTCTTACCAAGAAGCTTAGAAAGGAGATGGGTGAAGCGGCAATTGCTGCAGGTAAATCCATCAATTATGAAGGAGTAGGAACCGTAGAATTTTTAGTAGATAAATACAAGAAGTTCTACTTTATGGAAATGAACACCAGAATACAGGTGGAACACCCAGTTACAGAAGAAGTGATAGATCATGACTTGATCAAAGAACAAATTAAAGTTGCAGCGGGTGAACGATTGAAAGGCAAAAACTACTTTCCAACAATGCATGCCATCGAGGCAAGGATTAATGCTGAGGACCCATACAATGATTTTAGGCCTAGCCCTGGAAAAATTACATCGTTTCATAGTCCAAAAGGACATGGTGTCAGAGTTGATACTCACGTATACGCAGGTTATACAGTACCTCCATTTTATGATTCCTTGATTGCAAAACTTATATGCAAAGCTCATACAAGAGATGATTGTATAAGAAAGATGAGAAGAGCCCTGGATGAATTTATCGTTGAAGGAATTAAAACCACAATACCTTTCCATAGAGCTTTAATGGATGACGAGAGGTTTTTATCTGGGAATTATGATACTGGATTTCTAGAAGATTTTGTTCTGGAAAAGCCAGAAAACAAAGAATAATTACGTTCTTGTTTCATGGCCAACTTATTTACGCTGTTAAAACATCTGGCTCCGTATAAAAAGTATGTTTTTGCTACCATACTTTCGCAAATCTTGTTGGCGGTTTTCACGGTGATCAGTATACCCATGATTATTCCATTTTTCCAAGTTTTATTTAATGAGGAGACCAAGGAATACAAAGAACCTGTCAATATTTGGCAGGGTGCAGAATGGTTAGAATATAGTTTCAATAATTTCATTGCAAAGTATGATAGACTTGATGCTTTATTATATATCTGCATCGGCATTGTAAGCATCTTTTTATTAAAAAATATTTTCCGCTATTTGTCATTATTCTTTATAAATCCTGCAAGAAATGGGATCGTAAAAGACTTAAGATCTGGAATGTATGCTCACTTGATCAACATTCCCATACATCAGTTAAAAACGCACAAAAGAGGAGACATTATTACGAGATTAACTTCTGATGCTCAGGAGGTAGAATGGAGTATTTTGCAAGTACTGGATGCATTTATAAAGGCACCACTCACCATTATAGGGAGTCTAGCTTTCATGCTGTACATCTCGCCAAGTCTGACAGTTTTTGTTTTCATTTTAATGCTTTTTACTGCGCTTATCATAGGTACCATTTCAAAGACTTTAAAAAGAGAATCAAAGGGAATTCAGGAAAGTCTTTCTGCAATAACCTCAAATGTGGATGAAACAGTAACTGGAATGGACAATGTTCGCTCTTTCAATGTACAAGAAGAGTGGACAAGAAAATTCCAAGCTGAAAATAATAATTTATATAGACGAACTGTAAAAATGTTAAGAAGGAAGGATCTTGCTGGACCGACCTCTGAATTTTTAGGAATATTGGTCGTTGCAATACTTCTCTATTATGGATCATTCAAAGTTTTTCAAGGAAGCTTTAGTGCTGAGACATTTTTTGCATTCATTTTTGCCTTTTATCAAATCATAGAACCATCCAAATCATTTTCATCAGCCTATTATAATTACAAAAAAGGCCAAGCGGCCTATGAGCGGATTGTTGAATTTTCAAATCTTGCAGACCCTGAAGATCAAAAAAATGGTAAACCTTTCGATAAACTTGATGACTCAATAGAATTTAAAGATGTTGATTTTAAATACCCACAAGAAGCAGAAAAGGCTTTGGATAAAATTAACCTAAAAATAAAACAAGGAGATAATGTTGCTTTTGTGGGTGCTAGTGGATCAGGAAAAACCAGTATGCTCAATCTTCTATTAAAATTTTACCCTACTAGCGGAGGTGGAATCTACATTGATGGAAAAGCTTTGAATAAAATCAACACTGGATCATGGAGGCAACAAATTGCGATGGTAACACAACAGCCATTCATATTTAATGACACTATTTATGAAAATATCAAGTTTGGTCGAAAATACATTACTAGAGACAAAGCAATCGAAGCATTAAAGCAAGCAAGACTTTCAAAATATGTAGATTTACTAGATCAATCGGTTGGAGAAAGAGGGCAACTTTTGAGCGGAGGTGAAAAGCAACGTTTGGCAATAGCAAGGGCATTGGCAGGGGATCCAGAATTACTGCTATTGGATGAACCAACTTCGGCCTTAGATGCTCAAGCAGAAAACGAGGTGAGTCAGGCGATCAAAGATGCTATGATTGGGAGAACAGCCATCATCATAGCTCACCGATTCTCTACAATAAAACATGCCGATGAAATTGTAGTGCTGGATAATGGACGCATCGTTCAAAAAGGAACTCATGAAAGTCTATCAAATGTTGATGGATTTTACAAAACCTATTTGGAACTTCAATCCTAGATTGATTAAATTTTTAAAATTTTAAAAAGGCAGTATTGAACAAGTGTATTTTGGTGTTGTTATTATTTATCAACTATACTTTGATTTATTCTCAGAGCGAAAGATTCTTTGTACCCTACCCTAACGAAGGAGATACCACTTATTACTATGAAGTTGGCAATCCTGAGAAGTTGAAGTTTGAAATGTTTGAAAAGCCCCAAGGATATTATTTTAATCAATCTTTGACAGCATGCCACATCCCTAGTTTTGCATCAGCGAACAATAACGGCTCATATATCTGGAAAAGAGGTATTCAAGAGTATTATTTATCTAAAACTGGATCAAGGATGACCTTGGATTTTGCCGTTGTAAAGGATGTATTTAAAAATACCTGGGCAAGAATGGAAATCGATGGAAGACCTGATGTTTTCAATGATGCATCTAGTATGTCTACTTATGTAAATATGGATAATACAGGTAGTTACTCTTATCAAATTGAATACCTGGATGATACTTTAAAAGAGATATTAAAGGAGACTGGTGCAACTGCTCTATGGGTAAGCTTTGCTTTAAACAGCAAGTATGAAAGATTGGGGACAACAAAAGCCATTCTACCTCTAGAAGATATCAATTGTCTAACCATTCAAAATACAGAATCTTATATTCCAACTGGGTTTCAAATTATGGTTAATGACCAGTGGGAAAAGTTGAGTGGCGAACTACAAATGAATGTGTTGAATCAATTTGTTCCGGTGACAATTCGAAAGATTCACTTTATAGACAATGCAGTTAAACGAGAAGTTGGTCAGTTGATCATTGATCCTGCTGACAAAAACAAATTCATTGCTGGTCACTATATGTTCAGAGAAGCATTTGCAAATTTACTGCCTTGCAATGAAGAAGGAGGAATCTACCTTTTTCCTAATCCTTCTTATGGTGAGTTTAATATCAAGATGTTTAATTATCCAGAAGGAGATTACAAGTTAAAGGTTTATAATATTGTTGGAAAAGAAATAAGATCTGAAGCTTTGACGATGCAAGGAAATCTCTTGGTTCCTATAAACTTGTTTGGTATAAGGAAGGGAAGTTATATTTATTCGATAGAAGATGAGCATGGAAATAGACTTGAGACCAAACGACTTATGATAATGGGACTGTAAGCCCTTTTGTACATGATCGATCATGAAGAAAAAAATGGTGTTTATATTAATTAGCTTGCCGGTCATGTATTTCATCACAGGACTTTATCTCTGTTACAATATTGATCGTGTAGCCTTTGTCCCCAATAAGATGGACAAAAATCAAACTTATGAGTTTGACTTTTCTTATACAGAAGATTTTATAAAAGTAAATGATAAAGATTCAGTATCCATTTTATATTCCAAAACAGCATTAGATTCCAAAGGATTGGTTTTGTTTTTTCACGGAAATTCTGCCGATTTAAGATCTTGGGGAAAAATGAGTGTGCAATATCACCACAATGCATATGATGTAGTCATGGTTGATTATCCTGGCTTTGGAAAATCAAGCGGAAAGCATAGCGAACTAGCTTTATACGAAACTGCTGATGCATTGTTTGATTGGGCTGAAGAAAAATATTCAGCAGATCAGATGGTGATTGTAGGAAGATCAATTGGGACTATTCCTGCTTCCTATCTTTCAAGTAAGAAAAAAGTAAAATTTACAATATTAGAAACTCCATTGGCTAATATGGGGCTACTCATTAAAAAGAAATTTCCGTTTGCCCCCGTTTGTAAACATTTATATCATCGATTTCCAGTAGATAAATGGATCAAACTTTCAAAAAATGAAATTCACATTATCAGGTCTAGTGAAGACAAATTAATCATTGCAGCAAGTAATGAATCGATTATAGACCTTGCAGATTCTCACTTTATGGTAGATGGCGCGGAGCATGCAAATCTTGGAAGTTTTGACTCCTATAAAAAAAGATTAGCTGAATTATTATTACATTAGGATAACGAATATATTGTATCCTGATGTCAACTGGTTTATATATTATAATTTTAGTATTAACTGCGTACTTAATTGTAACGCTACTTATTTATACATTCCAACATTACTTTTTCTTTCGACCAGAGATATTACCTAATAGTTTCAAATACGACTATCCATTTAATTTTGAGGAAATCACATTTGACATGGAAGATGGTGGAAGTGTCAACGCGCTACATTTCAAGGTTCCAAATAGCAGAGGAATTGTCTATTACTTCAAAGGAAATTCTAGGAGTATTAAAGGCTGGGCAAAATTTTCTCGGGACTTTATGGGAAATGGCTATGATTTTTTTGTGATGGACTATCGAGGTTTTGGAAAATCAAGAGGCAAAAGAACTGAGGCAAAGTTGTATTCCGATAGCCAACACATTTATAAGTACTTACAAAAATCATATGAAGAAAAAGATATCATAATCTATGGTCGATCTTTAGGTAGTGGTATTGCAACAAGAATTGCTTCTTGGAATAATCCGAGAATGTTATTATTGGATTCTCCTTATTATAGTTTTTATCATCACATCAGACGATACGCCTTTATCTTACCTCTTAAAATTATTCTACGATATCAAATCCGAACTGATCAGTTTATTAAGAAGGTAGAAGCTCCAGTACACATTATCCATGGAAACAAAGATCGATTAATTCCTATCAGCAATAGTGTACGATTAAAAAAATTAAGACCGAAACACATTAAAATTACAACCATAGCTGGTGGAGGTCACAATAACCTACCATCTTTTCCAGGGTATCATGAATTTATATATAAACGATTAAATGAGGCTGCAATTGAATGGCAAAAAGCTAAGGTTGTATGAATTTCTCTCGAACATTCGATTTGATTTCATTGGAAAGGCTTGGCAACGAAAGCAGAAGTTTTCTTTTCAACAATATAAATGGAACATTTGAACCCAGTCTAGGTAAAAAAGTTGCAAACCAATACTTAAGCTACTGTCAATTTCTCCAATCAAAAAATATAGCATTTGGAGAAATGATAGTTATGATGCCACAAAGTGCAACCATTGAATGGGTTTTGTTTGACCTTGCAATCCAGGCGATGGGTGGTATTGTCGTTATGGCACATGCAACGCTCTCTACGGAACAACTAAGTGTAATATTTCAAGAAACAGAAAGTCGATTTTTTATTTACCAAAATTCAGATTTTGTTTTTAATCATCAGCAAACGTTGAAAGGAAAGATATCCATAGATTTAAATGAGGTTTCGATTAAAGATGAGATGTATGTTTCCAAGTTAACTGAGATCTCAAAAAATGTAAAAGCATCTGATATATCGACAATCATTTACACAAGTGGAACAACAGGGACACCCAAAGGGGTAATGCTCACACATGCAAATATCATGACCAACGTACATGCTATAACACTTTTGTTGCCTATCAAAAAATCACACTCAATCATCAGCTTCCTTCCTTACTCTCATATATTCGAAAGGACATCTATCTATTGTATGCTCGCATTGCAGTGTAATATTTATTTTATTGGTAGACCTCAGAATTTAGCAATTGCATTGCGAAAAGTTAAACCACATTTTTTTACGGCAGTTCCAAGAATATTAGAAAGGATGTATGATCAAGTAGTCTCTGAATTTCAATCGCGAAAATGGCTGGGTAAAAAAGTTTTTAAATGGGCAAGTAAGGTATCTGAAGAGTACCAACCTCACCAAAAATTTAATCCTATAAAGTTTCTACAAATTAGATTTATTCGTTGGTTCTTGTTAGGCAAATTTAGAAAAAGACTGGGCGGAAATATTCAAGCTATCTTGGTCGGGGCTGCACACTTAAGACCAGAAATTGCAAAAGCATTTTATGCTGCAGGAATTAAAGTAAGAGAAGGTTATGGCATGACTGAAACCTCACCAGGCATTACTTTCAATAGATTTGAACCAGGAATGAGCAAATTTGGAACAGTTGGCCTCCCATTACCTAATGTAGAGGTTGAAATACGAGATCAAGATGAATCTGGAGAAGGCAACATATGGGTGAAAGGACCCAACGTTATGTTGGGTTATTTCAAAAGAGCTGAAGAAACCAGCAAAGTTTTAGGTGATGATGGTTGGCTTTCTACTGGAGATGTAGGTATGCTGGACTATGGATTTTTAAAGATCACAGATCGTAAAAAAGACATCTTCAAAACATCTTCAGGAAAATATATTGCTCCTCAGGAATTGGAAAATCACTTTCGCAATTCAGATTTGATTGATTCCATCATGATCATGGGTTTTCAACGACAATATGTATCAGCTCTTATCTTTCCCAATTATCTTGCCTTAGAGCAATTATCAAAAGAAAATAATATCCACTGGACTAGTCCACAATATATGGTGCTCAATATTAAAATTCAGGAACTCATCCAACAAGAATTAGACATATGGAATAATCAACTCCCAACGTATAAGCAGATTAAAGCATTTCATTTGATGCATGAAGCCTGGAGTATTGAAACTGGACAGTTATCAAACACTATGAAGCCTATCAGAAAAAAAATTATGGAAGACTACAAAAAGGAAATTGATCAAATGTATCAGTAAATTTTTATCCTGAACTTGGCTTAATCTCTAGGCTTCAACATCGTAGTAAATCTTATAGAACTTCCTACCAGTTTCGTCTATACCTCGGGTAATTTTCGAACGGTCCCCATGTACATAGATATGGAAATTTCTATCCAACTTTATTACAGATTTGAAAACTCTTGATTGAGATCTTACTGCTGGCTGTGAAATATCAAATTGATCTGGTAGTTCTACAGACCGTTGTTGTTCATATTCCCTTTTGTAGTTTTGAAATTCAAGGCGACGATTATCATCTTCAAAGAGAGAGTTTTCATATTCGGTTTCATTAAATCTATCTAAAGACTTGAAATATTCCTGGGCTTTGTTTAATATCTGAGCTTCGTCAGCTTTATCTACTTCTGCTTCCAACTTTAATTTTTCTTCAATGAAAGATTTTGTTGCCTGAATAGTATCTCTTGTGATGTGATAATTATCCACCCTATTTCTCAGGCTCATAAACTCAGTCTTCCAATATGCTGCATCACCTTCTTTCGCAATCTTATCTATCATACAAACCTTATAACCTTCTTCTTTTTCTGTATTTAGTATTAGGCATCCTTTTTGAAGTCTATTTACAGCAATTCCTTGATCAACTTGAATGTGATAATCTGGTCCTGATCTCAGTAATTTCAAAAAAGACTCCTTTTCTTCATTTTTGAAGATACCTATGGCTGAAACCATTTCATCTTCAATCAACACATCGTCAAAATAACAAACAAGGAGGTCTCCTGATTTGATTTTAGGGTGCATAGATTTTAAGTAGAGATGATCAGCAATTCTTTTGGAGTGCTCGTGGATAGATAGAGGATCTAAAAATATTTCTGAGGCAAGGTTCCCAATCGGATTCAATTCTAAATTATCGTCTGGCATTTTGAAATTAAAAAACTCAGGAGTTTTAAACGAAGACAAAAAGTATTGAAGCAAATTTTCATGCAAGTGATCTGTATCTACATTGACTGGATTCGTTGAATATTCAACACCTGAATCATCCACATTGACTGCAACATGGTGAATAGAAATACTTTGAATTGAGGTTTCGGAGGTATCTATCATTGCTCGGGTTTTAGGAAGCCAAAGTTAATGATCTTTTTAGATTATTGATTATGAAATTTAAGGAACTTAAGTGATGACATTTTAGTTAAAAAATTGATAGTTTTAGGGACTATTAAAAAGCCTCATAATTGAATGAATTCAAGCAATAAATTAATAAAATTCTTAGCATTTTCATTGGTTTTCATTTTTGCTTGTCAGCAAAATGCACCGATTGTTTTAAATACGGATTTTAAAGCCGAATTTAAGACTCGAACCTTTGGAGGAGGAGCTGGGTACCTTATCTCTAATTTAGGAGAAATCCGGACTGATGGAAAAATTAATTTCAGAGATTTGAAAGTAGAAGATGCAGCAAAAATTCTGTTGTGTGATTATCAAAAAATCAATTGCAATGGAACAAGTAGCAAGGTAGTGTTTAAGAATCCTAACAAAACATTGGCCAACTATGTTTTTATCGATGATCAGTACAAAGATAAAAATGCAGATCAAGCGATTATTGCGCAAGCCATCATGAAAAAACTTGAAGAAGCTGGTGTTCTAACGGTCTTTGAAAGAATTAAAGACCTTCCAAGATATATAATTGAAGAAATTGATGAAAATAAATTAAATAGACATATTAAGCCTGAAGACAAAAATTATCAGGATCAAAGAAGATGTAATGCCAACCAAACCCAAAGAAACGACAATCCCTCCAAAGCGGTCATGAAAAGCATGGGAACGCTCAATGAGTTTATTGCTGATCTTTCTTTCTGCTTGGGCGTAGATATTTTTATTGATGAAAAAATAGAAAAGAAAAAAATCGCCAACACCAATATGTTGTTGAGCATTAATACTACAGATGATGAAAAAGAATTAACCAACAAATTAGAAAACTTAGGAATTACAGCAAAAAAGTATATGGTAAAATCTAAATATTTAGAAGTGAATATCACTCCTAAAATGATCAATTTAACAAAAGAAGGACAGAAGAGAAGATAAGAATGAACAGTATAAAAAGCCAGAATAATGTTCTAGCCATTCAAAGGCTCACTGCATTATGGGCATTATCGGAATCAGGTTTAGGAGGACTATGTCATGCCTTTAAAATTCCGTTTGCCGGGTTATTATTAGGAGGAATTGCTGTTATTATAATCAGTTTACTTTGCCATTTTTCTGAATCACGATGGAAGACTGTAAGTTCCGCTCTTATCCTGGTATTAATAGTCAAGGGAATGGTCAGTCCTCATACACAAATCACAGGTTACATTGCTGTAACATTTCAAGCGATGAGTGGCATATTTTTCTACAAAATTATGCCATTTAGATTGGCAACATTTTTCTTCTGTGTGGTAGCTATCATGGAGTCTGCCTTCCAAAAATTAATTCTTCTTACGCTTTTGTATGGGACTACATTTTGGGAAGCCATCAATGAGACGGGTGCTTGGATCGTTGCTAGAATGGGGGTTATTTCTAATATAAGTTCATCACAGCTTTTAATTGGATTATACACCGGCATATATTTTATTGGAAGTATTTTCATTGCATATATTATCCTTTACATTATTGGATTTATCAAGCAAGAAGAAAACCTTAAAGATTTTTCAGTAGTCGTTGGCAAAACCGAGAATCAGTTTGTCACAAAATCTAACCGAAAAAAAAGAAAACCATATATATTAGGAACCTTGTTTATCATATTGCTGGGCTTGGTTATTTATGGCAGCTTTACCACAGATATGCAAAGGGGTATTTACATATTTTTAAGAACATTACTGATATTATTCCTATGGTTTGTGGTAGTTGGCCCCATTTTAATAAAGTTGCTCAATAAGTATTTATTTAAAAAACAAAAAGGGCTTTCAAAAGATATAGAACATATATTTGATTTGTTTCCATACTTACGTTCAATTATATACATGGCATGGAAAGAAGCGGGAGAGTTTTCTTATCTTAAGCGTTGGAAAGAATTTCTGACACGAACTATTGTCTATTCATTATATTTCAAAACTGAAGAAAGTTGATTTATTTACTTAGCGAAGAGATCCAGTCTGGAAAAACTACATCAATACAATTGTGTACAGAAAACAGATACGATATTGGTGGATTTTTAAGTCCTGACCAAAATGGATCAAGATATTTGCTAAATCTTCAAAACAAAAAAGAAATTCCATTTGAAATAGATCTAACCAATTTTGATGGACCCTATGATATTATTGGAAAATATGCAATTTCTAGAGAATCATTTTCGATTGCCCATGAATGGATAAAAGACCATCTTGCCAATGCACAATCGAAACACATCGTAATTGATGAAGTAGGCCCATTAGAGCTGCAAGGAAAAGGTTTTGCTGATTCACTTCGCTATGCAAAAGAAAATATAGGCACAAAGAATTTGATCATTGTGGTAAGAGAATCTTTACTTGACAAGGTAATTCAGGCTTTTGAATTATATGATGCAGAGCGATTAACAAAGAATGGTATCCAGCAGCTTCTATCTTGAAGATTTAAAGGATCATGAATATCAAAGAAAAGTTACATAACCAATGTCTAGCCATCTTAGATGATAAAATCGTCAGGATGCGTGAATCTATAGCTTCGATTGAAGAGGCAAGAAACAATGAAACCAAAAGTAGTGCCGGAGATAAATATGAAACAACAAGATCGATGCTTCATTTAGAAGAAGAAAAAAACAAGTCTCAACTCAATAGGATCATAGAACAAAAAATGATATTACAAAGCATCGATTGGAAATTAAAGAAAGTATTGGTTGGCATAGGATCATTGGTTATTACAACGCAAGGAAAATATTATATTTCTGCCCCAATGGGGAAAATTGGTTTAGAAAATGAAACCTACTATTGCATATCTATGTCCTCACCCATTGGGCAAAAACTTAGAGGAAAAAATATTTCTGATTTCGTCAACCATGGGGATCGCAGTTTTGAGATTTTAGAGATACATTAAAAGATAAAATAAACATGCAACAAAGAATTGCAAACATTGCACTGGTCGTGAAAGACTACGATGAAGCCATCGACTTCTACACCAAAAAATTAAACTTTACCCTTTTAGAAGACACCAAGCTTAGTGAGACAAAAAGATGGGTAAGAGTTGCTCCGCCAGGATCCAAGGACTGTTGCCTTCTGCTTGCCAAAGCCGCGAATGCAAAACAAGCAGCAAGTATTGGCAATCAAACTGGTGGTAGAGTATTTCTTTTCCTTTTTACTGATGACTTCGAAAGAGATCATACAGAGATGATCGAAAAAGGAATCGAATTTGTCAGAGAACCTGAAACCCATGATTATGGCAGAGTTGCTGTATTCAAAGACTTATATGGTAATCTATGGGATTTTATTCAGCCCAATGAATAGTTGTAAGATCCAAAAGTACAAATTTAAATTCCAGCTTATATTTTTTGACTTTCGCTAAATATAGCTACTACCAATCAATTGGTCGGTAGTCTTTTAAAAATTTTCCGCACCAATGTTTTCCAGTGTTGATTCCATCAAATAATGGATCCATAACTCTAGCAGCGCCATCGACAATATCTAAAGGGGGTTGAAAATCGTGTATTTCTTCTTTTCGTTTTGCTAATTCTACAGGGTCTTCATCGGTTACCCAACCAGTATCAACAGCATTCATATAGATACCATCTTTGGCAAAATCAGCTGCTGCAGTGTGTGTCATCATATTCAGCGCAGCTTTTGCCATATTGGTATGAGGATGACGCGATTCTTTGTGCCATCGATGGAATTTACCTTCCATAGCAGAAACATTAATAATGTGTTTATTACCTGTATTTTCTTTTTTCATGAGTACAGCTAATCTATTGCACAAGACGAATGGAGCCACAGAATTTACCAGCTGCACCTCTAGCATTTCATTTGTATTGACTTCACCAAGTTTCAAGCGCCAAGAATTCGTTTTTCTAAGATCAACTTGTTGAAGATCCGCATCTAATTTACCGGAAGGGAAAACTTCATCAGAAGTTAAAGAATCATCGATACTATATGGAATCTGCGATAATTTTGCTGATGCACTCAAGCCAATGCCCAATTGTTTTCCATGCCAACTAACAGGTATATTTTTGTTTTGCCCACTAATCGGCTTGGTATTTAAATTTTGCAATTTAGCAAGACATGCTTTATGGTTAAACAACAACTCTTGAACTCTGGCAGGTAAAGATGCATAGTCTTGCATCTCTTTAGGTATAAGATGTTTATAAAATCCAGAAGGCCTTCTAACGGTTTGGGCAGCATTGTTGATGAGCACATCCAATCGATTATACTTTTGCAAAATGTAATTACAAAAAATTTCAACACTAGGAATATGGCGTAGATCAAGACCATGGATATGCAACCGATGCCCCCACTCATTAAAATCCTCTTCTTGACTAAACCTTAACGCACTATCTACAGGAAACCGAGTTGTTGCTATGGCTGTACCTCCTGCCCTTAGCACCATCAATGTGATATGATATCCAATTTTTAAACGTGATCCCGTTATTAGTGCAACTTGATCAGTCATGTTAGCGGTTTGAAATCTTTTGGCATAATTAAAGTCACCGCATTCTTGGCACATTGTATCATAAAAATGATGGAGGTAATAAAATTTTTCTTTGCACACGTAGCAATTTCTAGGGGACTCAAGAAGCACTTTTTCTTCTGCACCTATTTGAGGAGAATTGAGCATTTTGGGAGCAACAAAGATGGTTGCCTCCCTTGCAGATCTAATACCAGTTCCATTTCTAGCATGTTTATCTTTTTCTCTAATCTTTCGTTTGATGGCCTTTTTTGCATCCTTTTTTCTTCGATGAAATTCTTCTCTGCTTGGCCGAGATAACATACCGGCTGCCATCAATAAAGACAGTCTTAAATCTTCTGGTATTTCAAATATTTGGTCCGTGTCGGCGACTAAAGTCTCTAAGGTTTTGACACAAAGAATGATATCATCTGTTGAAAGAGTATTTAGGACTTTCTGTTTCTGAGGTTCTTCATTCCCCTCTGCGAGCGCTTCATTTTCAGTTGTCATAAGACAAAAGTAGTGAAAATTATATAAAGCAAAATATCATAATATATGTACTTTCCTTTTGTAAATATGTATTCTCATTCTGAAATTTCAATCAAATCTATACTCAAGGTAAATGAGTATCGCGAATTACCGTTCGATTATATCCTACTGAGAATTCCACTTATATTTAAGGATAATTTTTAATTAATTCTAAAGGTTACAAATGACCAAATACATATTGCTGACTTCTTTTTTTGCCTGTTTTCTAACTCCAAGTTGCAATCAGAACTTGAAAGTGAAATCACTAAAAGTAATGACCTGGAATATCTGGCATGGTGGATTGCATGGAGATCAATCAATTGCGTTTAAAGAAGATACCCTAAATACTGTCAATGTAACTAAAGTTTTACTCGAAGAAACAGCAGATATAGTTTTAATGCAAGAAACTTACTGTTGTGGAATGCAAATCGCAAAAGATGCTGGATATCCATATTCTATTCGCGGAAGCTCAAACTTATCGATACATAGTAAATATCCAATTATCGATTCAATAGATCTGTACAAGCCATTTAATTCTCATGGAGCAATTATAGATGTTAATGGAGATAGTATCCTGGTGGTAAATCTCTGGTTACACTATCTACCTGATTATTTTATTGATATAAAAACACTTGATCCTGACTCGCTCATTATAAAAGAAGGAACTACTCGTCTTAAAGAAATCACGGCCATTCTTCATGCGATTGATAGTGTAAATGTAAAGCTAAAATTACCGGTATTAATTGGTGGAGATTTCAATAGCGGTTCACACCTCGATTGGGTAGAAAGTACTAAGGTATTTCATTACGGGAAAGTGGTTGAATGGCCTGTTAGTAAGATGATGGAAAATAATTATTACATCGATTCGTTTAGAGAAGCTAACCCCGATCCTAGTCTAACCCTTGAAGGCACTTGGGGTTTTCTAAATGAAGATATTATCTCTGATAGAATAGATTTTATTTACCACAGTAAAGATGATTTTAAAAGTATTGAATCTAAAATTGTGATGGATGATCCAGTTGGCGGAATTTTTAATTCAGATCATCGAGCCATATTGTCAACCTTATCTTATCCACCCAATGAATGAATGTATTTATAGTATATTGCCATCCAAGCAAAAACTCCTACACCTTTGATATTTTAACTCAACTGAAATTAGCATTAGATAATGAGGAAATAAATTACCAGATATCTGATCTATATGAAATGAATTTTAAATCAGATATGAGTGCTGAAGAATACAAAAGAGAAGGTTTTGGCAATCATAATTTAAGCATCCAAAAAGATGTTTTGCTTGAACAACAAAAAATTGAAAAAGCAGATTGCATTGTATTTTTGTATCCTGTTTGGTGGAGTGATTGTCCTGCAAAACTAAAGGGTTGGTTTGATAGAGTATATTCTGTTGGTTATGCATATGGGTACCATTATAAGGATTACTCTCAAAAGATGAAAAACATAAAGTTTGGATTAGTGGTATGCACGGCAGGACATTCCAATGAGCTTTTAAAAGAAATGGGAATCAGTGAGAGCATGCGAAAAGTAATGATTGATGATCGTCTTGGCAAAAGATTTATAAACAAAGAAATGATTATTTTAGGTGGCACATTAGACAAAATCAAGGTCAGAGAAAAGCACGCCCAAATAATTAGAAAACTACCAGAATTAATTAGTAATTATTGTTCAAATGACATCAGATGAAGTGCATAAACTGCAATACTAAATATGAAGGCAAATTTTGTAATCATTGCGGGCAAAAATCAAGTGTCAAGCGCATCAATTACTTATACATCCTCACAGAACTCTCCAACAACATACTTCAATTAGATAAAGGATTCTTCTATACAGTCAAAGAATTGGTGTTGCGACCTGGACATAGTATTCGAGACTTTTTAGCGGGTAAGAGAGTTCAACACTTTAAGCCTCTAGGTTTTCTTTTGATTTGTTCAACCATCTATGTTTTAACAGCATATCTATTGGATAGGAATACCTATTACTTTGACTTTGCAACAGGATTTGTGGAAGGAGGGGGTGACATTAACGATAAATCCATAATTGAATGGGTATCAAAATATCAAGTTTATTTCCCATTAATCATATTACCAATATTTTCGTTGGCAAGCTATCTAGCCTTTATTAAGTTTAAGTATAATTATTTTGAACACCTAGTCATTAATTTTTACATTACTGGACAACAAATGATATTCTACTGGATCACAGGTTGGTTTTTCTATAAAGAAAATATCTGGATGATTACTCCTATTTTGCTTGGCATTGTTTATAATTTTTGGACGTTTACACAAATTTTTACACATAGAAAACAGTTAATAAAAATTGCACTTACGCTGTTCACTTACTTTTTATTTATATTGATTCTGCTAATTATGATAATCTTATTAGTAGGGATTTTAAAAATGCTTGATTAAATTAAATACTTAATACACCTTAATAATATTACTATGAGTCAATACATTGATGCTTTTGTGCTTCCGATACCTTCGAAACATATAAATAAATATGAAAAAGCATCACAATCTATAGCCAATATATGGAAAGAACATGGGGCACTTGCATACTTTGAGTATATTGGAGATGATCTACAACAAGAAGGCACAAAATCTTTTTCAGAAGCCTTATCGTCTAGAGCAGACGAAACAATCATCTTTGGTTGGGTGGTTTTTGAATCATTAGAAAAGCGAAACCAAGCCAACAAGCTTGTGGCGGCTGACTCAAGAATGGAGGCATTGGTAGCCCCATTGACCGACCCTCAGCATATAATCTTTGATGCAAAAAAGATGATCTATGGTGGATTCAAGGCATTGGTACAAAAGTAAAATTAAATATGAAAAAGAGAAATATCGTATTTATTGCACGCAGTTTGGACGGTTATATTTCAGGCAAAAATGGAGAACTAGATTGGCTTGAATCGATACCAAATCCTGATAATATTGATATGGGTTTTGGGCGTTTAATGGAAGAGATAGATGCTGTCGTTATGGGTCGCACAACCTTCGAAACTGTTGTAGGTTTTGGAGGTCAATGGCCTTACAGCAAACATGTTTTTGTACTAAGTCATTCTTTGAATGAAATCCCTAGCAATTTAAAGTCAAAAGTATCTTTATTAGCAGGAAGTGTGGAAACCATTCTCGAAAGCATTCATGAGAAAGGATATTATGTATTATATATTGATGGAGGTTCCACGATCCAAAGTTTTTTAAAAGAAGATTTAATTGATGAACTGAGAATCACAACTATCCCTATACTTTTAGGAGGAGGGTTCCCTTTATTTGGCAAATTACAAAAACCTCAGACCTTCGAACATATCTCCTCAAACCTATATTTAAATCAAATCGTTCAAAATTGCTATATTAGAAAAAGATAGATTATATAAACCTAAATTTTAAATCATAAAACTTATGCAAAATAAATTAATAGCACTTATCTCAATTTTAATACTTACCATTATTGGTGCTTGCCAAGAAAATGCTTTTAACGATCAATTTCTGAAAGGATCCTGGAAGATTCATACTTGGAAAATCGAATCATCAACAGAATTGATCACTGGTAAAATGGATATGACCTTCGAGCAAGATGGATTGTATCAAATAGATTATGGTAGTGAAAAAGAAAATGGAAAATACTGGGTAAGTGGTGATTACTTACACACAGTTGAAAATCAAAAATCAGAAAAGAAGGTTAAAATACTAAGTTTAAGTCAAGATACTTTTAGCATTCAAATGAACAGATCTGGACGAATTGAAAATGTGGTCTTGGTCAAGAAATAAAGATTGCAAAAAACAATCATTGGTTTTATGTCTATAACCAAATCTCCTTTCAAGCATTATAAAATGTTCAAAGCCAAGTTGATAGAAGAAGGATACGCTTCAACTAACGCTTCTACCAGGTATACCAATAGAATGTAATTCTACCAATTCCCTTTATGGATTCCACTATTGATGATCGGATTTTACATAGATGCTATGATACCAATTAATAAAAATCAATTAAATTCAATGCTTTGCAATAGACTCATGAAGATTTCATTAAATTTCTAGCGTTATTCTATAATCACTTTTTGAGACCAAGCCCAATCACCAGATTCAATGTTTAAGATATAAACTCCAAATGAAACGCCGGAAATGCTTAGAGACAATTTGTTGCTCTCTTGCATCATTTGCGAAGACCACTCATGGACCAGTTGAGAACTAAGATCCAATAATTGAATTCTGTAGTTGGAGTACGTTAAACTTTCGTCAAATGCGATTTCAATTTTATTTCCTATTGCTGGGTTTTGAACGATTCTTATTTTACTCTCATCGAGATCCGCGAAAGGCAAACTGCTAATTTCACCAACCATACCTTCTCTATAAACCAACCCACTCTCATCCTTATACACCAGATGAAAAACTTCATTATTGTATGCTATAGATGGCGATCTTTGCACCCCCATTTTCTGAGTAAGATTGGTAAGATTATAAGTCAAATTTGCTGAACCTTCATGAGAAAATGCAAAAATAATATCTCTATTGGTGTCTGGAATTCCGCTTTCATCCCAAACTACACATACATTACCATCTCCACCAGCAACATCTGGATTTCTCTGTACTCCACTTCCGCTCAGTGGCATCTCGATAAGAGAACCAATTTCCATTGAGTTTTGATCTATGGAATTACAATAGATTCTAGTTGGTCCAAAAGCACCACTCATCCAAACCCCAATAAGACTATCTCCTAGCATAGAAGATATATTTGGACTACTAACTGGGCAAGCGTTTAACATCCAGTCGGTTTCATCAATGTCCGTCGACACATCAAAACTTAAATTATTATTATCACTTTTTGCAATCCAAGTATCTCTCTGATTGTTATTATTGTTTCTAAAAATGAGATATGTGATATCTCCATCGACATAGAGATCAGATGGACAACATTCACAAACATATTGGCCATCAGCTAACTCATTTGCAATCACAGGACTATTATAACTTATTCCTCCATCATCAGAGCTAATTACATAATATACAGCTTCGGTTTCATCAATATTTTCATACAATACACTGACCACAGGATTTCCTTGATCATCAACATCGATAGAAGGGAAAATTGTCCATTTACCTTGTTCAGGGTCAAAGAGGTTAACTGGATCCGAAAAAGTATCTCCACCATTTGTAGAATGGATTACATGGGTACCTGTAGTCCAGTTTTCCATTACTATAAATATTTCGTTGCCAAATGTAGCCATATCGATACCGGCAAAGCCATAAATAAATGGATCGACAGTAGACGCCGTTTGTAAAACTCTTGGCTCCGTAAATTGATTGTTCACTCTTTTCGTAAAATATATATCACCAGATTCTCCAAAAATAATTACTGGTGTACCGTCTTCTAATACCCTAACAACGGGGCTTGAGTTACCAGATTCCGAAATCGGTATTTCATCCGACCAATTAATACCAATTTGGGCATGCATTAAAAAAGCAGAAAAAATGAATATTAGAGTAAAGTTGTATTTCATGGTTGATTAATTAAGCTTCAAAATAGTAAATATTCTTTTCATTTTTATAAGCTATTAGATTACGTTCACTTAAATTACTTGTATCGCTTACCATCGTTCAATTTGCCTTAGACGTAATTGGTGTGTCTCGGCTAATAATGACATTGATTAGCTACCCAGCTTTGTAAAAATTGCCAACTTTTGCATGTATCTAAAAAATTTGATGCAAACACATTTAAATAAAAAACCTCAAGTTCAGAGAAATAGATATCTTTCCGAATTTATTTAGAATTCAATTCAATGTCGGTAAAATATAATTTAAAAAAGGGGTTTAAGATCGCCAATAAATATAAAGTAATTGAGCATTTAGGGAGCGGTTATGAGGGAGAAGTTTACAAAATTGTTGAGATATCAACAGGAATTCATAGTGCTGCTAAACTCTTTTTTTCAAACAGAAACGATAAAAATAAAACAGCAAAAAATTATGCCTTAAAACTGCATTCACTAAGGGATTGTGACATCATATTAAAGTATTATACTCAAGAACAATTGGTTTTTAATGAAAAGAAAATCACAGTATTTATATATGAATATGTTGATGGTACACTTTTAATTAATTATTTAAAAAGTCAACCCAAAAAGAAACTATCAATATTCAAAGCCGTTCATTTGTTATACACAATATTAGAGGGATTAGAATTAATTCATCATTATGGATTTGTCCATGGGGACTTGCACGAAGAAAACATAATTGTGAGAAGAATAGGTTTATCATATGAATTAAAATTTTTAGATTTTTTTACTGCAACTGGAACCAAAAAACAAAAGGAATTTCAAGACATGATAGATGCTATTAAAATATTTTATAATTCACTTGGAGGCGCAAAAGCCTATAAGCATCACCCAAAACAGGTAAAAGAAATTTGTTGTGGATTAAAAAAGACATTAATTCAAAAAAAATTTAAAAGTATTAGTGACTTAAAATTGTATCTTGAAAATCAAGAATGGTAAAAATGATCAACTTTGACCAATTAATAATCAGCATATAATTAAGCGAAATATCTTCCTTTAGTCTCAATTCTTTAGCAAAAGAAACCTTCTATCTTTTAATCATTTTGGTTTTCTTAAAACACAAAAAGAATTTAATGTATAACTAGTTCGAGAAATTAACTCATTTCATTAGGCTTTCAAGAAGTTGATCCAGAGCTGCTCGATCATGTAATTTCCCATTACGAATCACGGTATTGATACTATTGCTATTTCTGATATCTTCCAAAGGATTTTTATTAAGCAATACAAGATCAGCCAGCATACCATCTTGAATTAAACCCAACTCTTTTTCTAACCCGAAATATTCAGCTGGTTTGGTGGTAGCCGCTTCAATTGCTTCTAGTGGAGAAAGTCCTCCTTTAACCAACAATGCCAATTCTTCGTGCAAACTAAATCCTGGAGTAAGAAAATAAATGGGTGTATCCGTCCCAGCCATGATATCGACATCCGCTTTTTTCAAATGATTGATCATTTCCAAATGCCAATCTGCTATAAGTTGATTATAACTATCAATGGGTTGTGCTGCTCGTTCCATGCTAGCCCCTGCCCATTTTTTCTGAATAGTATCTGGCAGATATTTGAAAGATTCTTGCCAATCAGGTCGTCCATAAAATAACTCTGCAGAACTTGTAGTAATGGTAAGTGTTGGAATCTGCCAAGTTTCATTTTCTGATAGATGTTTCAAGACAAGAGCTCTTCGTTCTGAGCTTTGATTTTCAATGGCATGCTGTCTTTGGGCCTTATGAATATTTTTACGTAAGTAATAGCCTGCTTCATCTTTCCCATCAAATAAAAGTTTTTTTCGTGTCTCCAAAAGCTTCTCCCAATCTTCAGAGCAAGCAAACTCCAAATTTCGAAGATGCTCCATGCTATTCATGCCGGCATTCGAAGCTTCGATAACATCCATGCTAAGGGGCACATGACCTGTAACTTGAAGTCCATTGTCTTTTCCTTTTTGAATTATTGTACGGAATGTTTCTGGAGTGAGCATTTCATATGCTTTCAACAAATCGACATCTTTCTCTATCAATTGATCAACGTAAGCGCTTGCTTCTTCTGGATTGGCTTGCCCCATCCCAATATGTGGATTGTTTTGTCCAGATCCATCATACACCGTTGGAACACCATCCAATAATGGTCCAGCAACCATTACTCTGGGAGTATTTTCTGGATCCCTTCTTGCCTTTTCTCTTTCTGGCATTACCAAATCCATTAGACCGCCTGTATCTCGTACACTTGTGACCCCAAATGCAAGAAACAGTTTGAACATGGTTGGAGTGATCAAAGGATCAAAAGTCAGATGGACATGCGCATCCCATAGTCCAGGAATGAGAAACTTACCGCTTCCATCTATAACTTTTCCTGTACCTGACTTTATTTTTACTTCCCCAAAATTTGAAACCTTTTTTATCCGGTTATTTTGAATAAAGACACTTTTTGATTTTTGTAGACCAGAATTAGCATCAATGACATCAACATTTTCAATGACATAATCCGCTTCAATGGTTTGAGTTGTGTTACAGCTAAAAAAAATAATCATCAATCCTATACTTACTAGGAAAGGCTTTAAAGAAAAAATCATATTGGTATCATTTTGATATTTATATAAATGTGTTCTCATTTATAAGTCATCTATAACTACATTTAATTTTGGAAGATACAGAATAATAATTTAGAATTAATATCTAAGGATTATTGCTACCCTATATCTCTTAAGCAAATTGTATCATTTGATTAAATGCAAACACCAAATACTTAAAGATTTGTTTTCCTTTAAAATTTTTTAATAGATTGAATGGAGTCTAATAAAGTTTAAAAGACATCACAACAGGAAGATGATCAGACACTGTTCCAAATTCATGTAGAACTTTTGCAGAGATGAATTGAATAAACTTTGGATTATAAAAAATGTAGTCGATTCTTTCAATTGGTTTGTCAGATGGAAAAGTTTGTGATTCTTCTACTCCTCCAGTATTCGCAAACTCAAGTCCTGGAATATTAATTAATTTTTCCAAAGAAGAATTTTCTTCAGCTAAATCAGTATTAAAGTCACCAACTAATAATACGGGCAACTCGTTAATGATAGATTTTACAAATTCTTCTAAGTAACTCATCTGCTTCAATCGTGTCATTTTATCGTAAGCATCAAGATGAATATTTAGTAAATAAAGAAATTGATCACCAATCTTAACTTTTGCATGTTGTGCCAATCGATCAAGATAAAACGCATTTCGATGGAAAGATATATTATCAGGTCTTTTTAATACAACTCTTTTGTTCTCCAATAAGGGGAATTTACTTATGATTGATTGACCAGAAAAGATTGAGCCGTGATGCGAACTGATGTTAAAAGGTGATCCAGGGAAAGGCAAATACTTTTCATCCCAATTAATCGCTTGAAAGGTATATCCATAACCTAAATCTTGGATTGCTTCTTGTTGATTCACGTGAAAGGATCGCTCAGAGTTAATATCTATTTCTTGAAGACAAATAATGTCAGCATCCACAGCATTGAAGGATTCCAAAACATGGTTCAAGTGTCGATCATACAATGCTTTTTTAGCAACTATTGGCCTGTTGTTCGTCAGCCCACTCAGGTAACCAATATTATAACTAATAATTTCGTAAACAGAATCTTGACTTTGGAAGGGAGGGATATCCTTTTTAATCAATACATTGTATTGACTTAAATCTTGATTTGGAGAAGATGCCCAAAGGAAAATAATAAAAACAAGTAAAACTAGAAAAAGGAGAAATGCGGTAATGATGCGCATCAATTTTTTACTGGATGTCATAAGATACTTGTTTTAGAACAGTAAAATTACATAATTTATTTCTGCAAAACACAAGTAAAAAGATCAGCCCAATATTAAAGCTATGCTAGCATGAGAATATATATCCCTTATTTATTTTTTTTACCAAGTCTATAGATTTTGTCTAACCATTTTTTTCGAAAAGCTTCTTTTGAAAGTCTTATAGGACCGATAGAGGTAATTTTTACAGATTTTACGCCTATAAAATTCATTGTCAATTTTTTCATGGCATGGTGACTCGGACTTCTGTTGATAAACCGATAAAACCAACTTGGCTGATCCATTGTACAGATAAGGCGAGCAGTTTTTCCAGTAAAATATTTATCCCACCAAACGGATCCTTCCCTCTTTTTGAAAGCAAAGCCAGGAAGTAAAACTCGATCTAAAAATCCTTTCATGATCGCTGGCACCGAACCCCACCAAACAGGATAAACCCATACAATGTGGTCTGCCCATTTCAATTTTTCTTGAGCTTCAAGTAAATCTGGTTCCAATTCAGTTCGTTTTCGATAACCAAATTGCAGATTAGGATTAAAGGATAATTCGCGAATATTGATACATTGAATATTGGCACCAGACTCTTTTGCGCCCTTAATATATGCTTCACTAATCGCGTAGTTATAACTTTCTTTGTCAGGATGTCCATTTATGACCAACACTTTATTCATCTTTCGGATTAAGTTTATAACATGTATAATTAAGTTATTACAAAATAACTCTTTTACAAAACTCATTATATTTATCGAAAGATTTAATCAAAGAATAGATATCAAACTATGTTCAAAATTTTCTTGCTTATAGTTTTATTTTCAATTTTACTCATAGCATAATCAATATCGGCAATGATGTCATTACTGTTTTCTATTCCAATAGATAGACGGACAAGACCATCTGTAATCCCGATCCTCTCCTTCAATTCTTTCGATACTCCAATATGTGTCATCGAAGCAGGATGTTGTGCCAAACTTTCAGTACTTCCGAGGCTCACTGCAAGCTTAATTAATTTCAAGTTGTTTAAAAACTGAAAAGCTTCTTGTTCTCCTCCGTTTAACTCGAAAGCAATCATTGCCCCAGCAGATTTGTATTGGCGGTTATAAATTTCTGAACTCCTAGAACCTGGAGAAAGGCCTCCTAAATAATAAAGCTTAGAAACCATGGCATGCTGACTTAAATAATCTGCAACAGCTTTTGCATTTAATGCTTGCTGCTCCATACGCACTTTTAAAGTTTCCAAACTTCTGAGTAACAACCAACAAGTATGAGGGTTAGCCATATTTCCTAAAAATGTTCTTAATACCTTTACCCTTCCCATAAGCTCACGATTAGCCAAAACAGCACCTGCGATTAAATCACTGTGCCCACCGATATACTTCGTTGCAGAATAAATAATTAAATCGGCACCAAACTGAAGAGGATTAGACCAAAGTGGGCCCATGTAGGTATTGTCCACCGCTAAATAAATTGGCTTTTCATGCGATTCGAAATGCTGAGCAATTGCTTTGCACATTTCAATATCAATCAAATCATTGGTTGGATTGGCTGGGGTTTCAATATATATAAGTGATAGGTTATTAGCTTTTCCAGTGCCTTCCACCAATTCAATAATCTCTTCCTTTGTTTGGTCAGGACTAAAACCGATTGAATCAACTCCAATGCTTTTTAAGAATTGGGTAATAAAATGATCTGTTCCTCCATATGTTGGCATACTATAAAGTAAAAAGTCTCCAGGCTTTAAAAATTCAAGCAGTACTGTACTTATCGCTGACATTCCACTTTCAAAAACCGCACAATCTTCAGCTTGATCCCAAAGACAAAGTCGATCTTCTAATATTTCTAAATTTGGATTATTGATTCTACTATATATGAGACCAAGTTCTTCATTTTGTTCCTTTTCTCTTAGACCATAGGCCAGCTGGAAGTATGCTTTTCCTTCTTCTGCTGATTTAAATACAAAAGTTGAGGTTTGAAATATTGGAGGTTTGATAGCACCTTCGGATAGTTCAGGCTTATATCCATAAGACATCATGTGACTTTCTGGATGAATAATAGATTTCATTTTAAGTGAATTAATAAATGGAATAATAATGGTAAAATTATATAAGAAAGGAATAATTAACTAGTAACATCAGTATTTCAGTAATTATTCCTATTATTATCAATAAATCAGTATTTTAACCTACTGAACTAAGAATAGAATGAATAAAAAGGAAAATTTCCTGCCATTGAAATTGGATACAACAGATAAAAGGCTTTTAGAATTATTACAGCAGGACTCGAATATCGGAATTAAAGAATTAGCCAAACGGCTTAATCTTACAAAAACACCCATTTATGAAAGGGTTAAAAGGTATTTGAAAGATGGAATTATTAAGAAGTATGTTGCTGTATTGGATACACAGAAAGTAAAAGGCTCTATGTTTGTTTTTTGTTCTGTTTCTCTTGAAAATCAAAAACTAGAGGGGATAGAAAAATTTAAAAAAGCGGTTGAAGATATACCTGAGGTTATTGAGTGTTACCTGATGGGTGGAGTGAATGACTTTCTATTAAAAGTTGTGGTTGAGGATCTTCAGTCCTACCATTTGTTTTCGTCTGGAAAATTGGCGGCACTGCCAAATGTGTCTCAAATCAAAAGTACTTTTGTTTTAGAAGAAGTAAAGCGATCTACGGTTGTGCCTTTATTTTAGAAAAGAAAGGGGCCACACCATAAGAGCAGCCCCAATTACTGAATTATTCTTTCTTTTTAGTACAAGCTTTTGCAGATTTACAGCACTTCTTTCCTTCAGCTTTTTTAACTGGAATAGCTTCCACTTCATTTACTAAAGCTGCCGCTGCTACTTTAGTTTCTTTATTCTCACTAGAATCTTCCATTGCAGTTTTAGATTGGCCAGTACATTTTGCTTTGCATTCGGCAACCGTCATTCCGCTTTTCGCAGCACATTCTTTAATAGAAGCACAACATTTTTTACCTTTTGCCTCAGTATCAGCAACCAAACTTGCACTTGCAACATTGGTAGTTGATGCTGTTGCTGCAGCTTTACCGCTGCATATTTTTTTACATTCTTCTAAAGTCATACCTGCTTTTTCAGCACATTCTTTAGTCGGAACGCAAGTTTTTGCTTTTTCAGTTAAATCTACTTTTTCTACCGTGGCTTCTTGAGCAAAAATTGTTGTTGAAACAAGAATCCAAACTAAAGCAACTCCAAATATCTTTTTCATAATTTTAATTTTTTAATTTCCACTCAGTTCTGCTGAGCTACCAGTTTTGCAATATTACAATACAAAGCTAGGTACTGTCGGTTCCTTATCCTGTGAGAGACTCGCCAAAACCTTGTTAAAAACTTGTTAAACGAAAATTTAGCTGAGAAAATAGTCGTCTCTTTATGGACAATAAAGCATTAATATATTGAAAGATTGGCTCAAATCAAACCAGGTTCCCTATTTATTTGGCTTCGTATGCCTGAGTTTATTGACATTAATGGCATTTCAGATTAATTGGCTTAGAACATCAAAGCAATTAATCGAGGAACAATTTGATCAAAAAGTAAACTTAGCGATTGGGTCCGCTTTAAGTGATTTTAACCAAGCACATAATACAAAGTTTGATCTTGAAGAATCTGATCTTTGCAGTGAAGAAGATGATTGCAAATATATTGAAGTAGGAAAAGAACCTTTATCGAGGGAATCACAGGAAGAATTAGAAGCATATTTGCAATCATACATGGCTTGCTTTGGGATCGATGAAAAATATAGTGTTGGTGTTTTTAACTCAAGCTGTGGATCAATGCCATCCTCAGGTAACTCTTTCTGTTGTACGGTAAACCCACCAAACTCAAAAAATGCTGAGTTCCAACTTGGGGTTTCATTTCAATCAAGAGATGAATACCTCTTTGACAAAATGAAATTCATGATATTAAGTTCAATTCTCATTTTCCTTCTTCTTTCTACCGTATCATTTATTATCCTAAGGGCATTGGTTAAACAAAAAAGGATTAC
>JAHDIE010000014.1:0-19682 GCA_020630955.1 Saprospiraceae bacterium | reverse complement strand
GATAATATGCAATTGATTGTAGAAGAAAAAAAAGGAACGATACAAATAAATTTTCCAAGCCAAGATTATCATGTCCATGCAGATTATTATCACCTCAGCAATGTGTTCAAAAACCTTATAGATAATGCATTAAAATATTGTGAGAGAGATCCAAAAATTGAAATTACCCTTACCGACGAACAAGACCATATAAAGCTTTCATTTTCTGACAATGGCATTGGAATTAGCAAACATGATCAAAACCATATTTTTGAAAAATTCCAACGTGTTAATACTGGAGATGTAAGAGAAGCCAAAGGTTTTGGTATTGGTTTATCATATGTGAAAACAGTGATCGAAATGCATAAAGGTCTAATCAATGTACAGAGCGAATTGAATAAAGGAAGTCAATTTGAATTATTAATCCCTAATGCTTAAAAATTGGAAAAGAAAATTCTTTTAGTTGAAGATGATTTAAATATGGGATTCCTGCTGGTTAATTTTCTACAGGATGAAAATTTTAAAGTCAAATTGTGTCGAGATGGATTCGAAGGATTAACCATCGCTCAGAATGAACATTTTGATTTATGCCTATTGGATGTCATGATGCCAAAATTAGATGGCTTTGCACTCGCCAAAGCCATGAGGAAGAAAGGTGTAACTACTCCTTTTATTTTTCTAACTGCTAAATCAATGAAGGAAGATAAGTTGAATGGCTACTCTGTTGGTGCAGAAGACTATATCACCAAACCTTTTGACGAAGACGAATTGCTTTGTAAAATCAATGTTATTCTTAGGAGAGAAAAAACCGATCAAGAAGAGTGTGGCCCTCAATACTTTACCATCGGTAAATATAAGTTTGATTACAATATTCACGAATTGTCCTATGAAGGTGAAGTACATAGAATGACAAAGAAAGAAAATGAAATTCTAAAGCTTCTCTGCATGCAGAAAAACAACATTCTACGCCGTGAAGAAGCAGTCCAAAAAATATATGGACAAAACGACTATTTCATGGGTAGATGTTTTGATGTTTATATTTCAAGAATTAGAAAACTTCTTAAAAAAGATCCTTCAATTGAAATAAAAAATGTTTTTAATGTTGGTTTTATCCTAAGTGAAAAAGCAAGTGAAAGAGTTGGGTAAATTCTGTTTCTTACTTTAACTTTTTCTTCCTCCGTCTAATTGAAAATAACTCTTAGGGGTACATTATTTTTTTATTAAAAAAATAAATTTTCAATTATGAAAAAAGAGATTTTATACTCTATCTCATTTTTCTTACGATATTTTCATGTAAAAATATCGCTCCAGAATGGAAAAAATTCAATATAAATTTAGAAGACGTTTTCCATGACTTCTTTCTATCTACGGAATTGGTAAAGATGATCAATTTATAAAAATTGATTTTTAATCCAAACAAAAGCATTGGTTCTGAACTTAATAAAGAATATGAGATTGATTATCAAACATTTTTATGCGTTGAGTAATGTTTGAATAATATATCTATAAAGCTTAAGATTAGTCCAATACCAATGGTGAGGTAAAAAATAGTAAATATTTTTCCTAGATCAGTACCAGGAGTAATATCTCCAAATCCAACTGTAGTCAATGAAATAAATGAAAAATAGATAGAGTCAACCCAGGTCCAACCTTCTTGATAATGATAAAATACAGTTCCAATGCCTAGCATTGAAAAACTTGATAACAAAAGTTTCCGATAATCTTTGTCCTTCAGAAATGATATAATCACTTTCATTTATAAATCTTAATTGGTTCTTAATAAATTTAGTTTCCTACATCTAAACTTTCAAAACTTATTGAATAAATATCACCAAGACCATTTCCAGGAGCATTGGCTACTTTTCTAAAATCAGAAATATCCTCAATTCTACCCTTTTGGGTTTGCAATCGTTCACTTGTAAAATAAAAATTTTTCAACTGCTCATCTACAAAAGGGCAATAATCAAGTTGTGGTGAATTAATTTCATTCCCTAGATTTCGAGAGGGTTTCCAGTTTCCGTCCTTATCCTTTTCACTGATGTACAAATCTCCACCTCCCAAATCATCTGTTCGTCCAAAAGAACTAAAGATGATAAAGTCTTCATTTGGACTGATAAAAGAATTGAATTCGTAGGTTTCGGTATTGATCGCTTCAGAAAGAACTGTAGGATCTAGAAAATTTCCATTTTGGTTTTTTGAAACAAAAATATCTTCCTTACCAAATCCATCTGATTTTGTCGCTGTAAAGTACAAGTTTCCATTTCTACTCAATGAAGGAAAAAATTCATTGCCCTTGGTATTAATATTCGAATCAAGTGGGATTGGTGGTGCCCAAGATTGATTCTTTCTCTCACTGTACCAAATATTATAGTCATTCCTAAGGCTATCTCCAAAAATAGGTCTGTTGGATGCAAAGTATAATCTTTGATTGTTCAGCGAGAAGAAAGGCTCGATATCTTGATACTCCCCAGAAATATTCAAAACTTCCGGTTCTTTCCAATTTCCATCTACTTTCTTAGTTCCTACCAAGCATCGTCTAGTTTGTCTATGGTTTCCCAAAGTATAAATCAGCTCATTTCCATCAGCAGAGATGGCTAAGTCTCTTTCATACAGAGAGGTAGAAATCACCCCCTCTCCAAACAGAGATAAGGATTTTCCAATTGGCTTTAATTCTATACTATTCTCATGGTTTTTTTCTTCCGTTTGACATCCGATTAAAAAAAACGAGGTCATTAAGAAGAGCGCGTGATATTTCATAAAAGAAATGATTTAAGCTGAAGTTCTATACTTTTCTGTCATTGGAAACTTAGGGATTATTTTGCATAATACCAACAGTTTAACCTGTTGATGCTCTTTATTTCCTTCTATTCAAGTCAAATGATATGATAACCATAAATAGCAATTTTTAATACAAAAATATTCCCATGAAAAAATCAATTTTATTTAAATTCTGATATTTTCTCTATCTTGATTTAATGATAAGAGACATACAAGTTAGAGAGCTAGAAAAACGAGATCTGAATGCTATTTGTGATTATTGGTCAAATGCTACTGAAGCCAGTTTGATTGCAATGGGAGCAAACATAAAAAAAATGCCAACTAGGTCCCAATTTCATTCTATGCTAAACCATCAGATAGAATTATCTTTAAAGGGCAAAAATTCTTATGCTTTGGTTTGGGAATATAAAGGAAACACCATTGGTCATTCAAATGTTAATCAAATCATTTACGGAAGTGAGGCAAAAATGCACCTCCATATATGGAATCAAAATCTCCGCAAAAAAGGCTTGGGCCAAAATCTTGTACAACTTTCCATTCCTATGTTTTTTGAAAATTTAAAACTTAAAACATTGTATTGTGAGCCTTATGCTGAAAACCCTGCGCCAAATAAAACCCTTCCAAAGGTGGGATTTAAATTTGTAAAAAAATACACTTGCACTCCTGGAAGTATCAATTTTAGGCAAGAAGTAAATCAGTATAGAATAAAAAGAAGCGAATACCGAGATATGTATTTTCTTTGATCAAGAAACATATAACTTCCTTCAAGAACAAAAACCATATAGAGGGGTTAATAAGTTGCATCATATATTAATCCATCGCCTTAGTTTAGGCTTTGAATCAATACCCTATCATCAATGAGACTAAACATCCAAGATCGATTCAACAAAGAGCTTCCAGCTGACCCAAACAAAAATAATACAAGGCGACAAGTCCATGAGGCATGTTATTCCTTTGTTCAACCTAGCAAACCATCTAAACCTGAATTAATCCATGTCTCACAAGAAATGCTTAAAGAATTAGGATTGACAAAACAAGATGCCTTAGCCAATGCGTTTCTAGAAGTATTTAGTGGCACCAAAGTAATGGAAAACACAAATCCATATGCTATGTGTTATGGAGGACATCAATTTGGTCATTGGGCTGGCCAACTTGGAGACGGAAGAGCCATTAATCTTGCTGAAGTAAATCATAAAAATAAATATTGGACATTACAATTAAAAGGGGCAGGACCAACACCTTACTCCAGAGGAGCAGATGGTTATGCAGTCTTGCGCTCTTCAATTCGAGAGCATCTTTGCAGCGAAGCCATGTTTCACCTTGGGGTTCCGACAACCAGATCGCTTTCATTGATGCTTTCGGGAGATGAAGTATTGCGTGATATGATGTATGACGGTAATGCCGGGTATGAGAAAGGCGCAATTGTGTGCCGTGTCGCTCCTAGTTTTCTTAGATTTGGAAATTTTCAAATTTTCGCAGCAAGAAAGGATTTCGTTAACTTAAAACGAATTACAGAATATACAATCCAGCACCATTTCCCTGAAATCAAAAGCAATGGAAAAGAATCTTATATAGAATTTTTTAGAAAAGTTTTGGATAAAAGCTTGAGGATGGTCATTGATTGGCAGCGAGTAGGTTTTGTTCATGGAGTAATGAATACCGACAACATGTCCATTCTAGGCTTGACCATAGATTATGGACCTTATGGTTGGCTAGAACCCTTTGATAATAATTGGACACCAAACACAACCGACCGAACGAATAGAAGATATCGATTTGGAAATCAACCATCGGTTGTACTTTGGAATCTATATCAACTGGCCAATGCTCTTCATCCAATCATAGAAGATACTGCTGCTTTAGAGTCTATCTTACATGAGTTTCAACAAAAGTTTGAAAATCAATTCCTTGATATGATGACCAATAAGTTGGGTTTAGAAAAAAAAATGGAAGAGGATTCCAAACTTATAGAGAATTTATTTTCAAATTTTGAAAAAGCGGAAACTGATTATACGATTTTCTTTAGATTGCTTTCAAACATTGAGAAAAATGATACCAAAGAAGTATCGTTTACTAAGATTCAAGATTCATTTTATAACCCATCAGAAATGCCTGATGAACTCAAGGATGATTGGAAAGATTGGCTACAGAAATATCTCAATAGAATCAATGAAGAAATAATCGAGGACAAAAGAAGGTTTGAAAAAATGAATAAGACAAACCCAAAATACGTACTAAGAAACTACATGGCCCAATTGGCAATTGATGCTGCTGAGACAAATGATTTTTCTATCGTGGAAGAATTGCATAACTTGCTGAAGCAACCTTATGCAGAACAACCAAAATTTGAAAAGTGGTTTGCAAAACGTCCAGAATGGGCAAGAACGAAGGTTGGATGTTCGATGCTATCATGTAGCTCATAAAACCAAAGATGAAAAAAGCAGCATATTTTTGCATAGTCATGGTCAGTATAATTGCAACCTTAATTTATGGTCAAAATTTATTGATTCCATTTATCCTTGCCTTATTTCTTTGGTTTATTATGCACACATTGAAAACAAGACTGAATAGTTATTCATTCATCAACAAGTATTTCGCATCTTGGCTTCAAACATTATTATCTACAGGCATTATCGTTACCACATTAATGATTTTGATTAATATTGTTTCAAATAATATTCAACAAATATTACAATCGCTTCCTCTCTATGAAAGTAATATCGATGCAGTTCTGGACAGAATCAATCAAAATTTCAATATAGACATATTGGAAATAGGCAAAAAGCAATTGGGTGATTTTGAATTTGCAAGTCTGCTTGGGGATATTTTGAATTCGATCTCAGCTTTGATTGGCAATAGCTTTATGATTATTCTTTACGCGCTTTTTATCTTATTAGAAGAAGCTAATTTTCCCAAAAAAATCAAAGCGATGTTTCATAGCGGTGAGGACTTTCAAAGATTCGATAAGCTTAGCAATGAAATTGAAGATTCTATTGCAAGTTATCTTAAACTAAAATCCTTGGTTAGTTTGATCACGGGAATTCTAAGTTTTATTGCGCTTTTAATCATAGGAGTAGAAGCACCTGCGTTTTGGGCATTTCTAATTTTTATACTCAACTTTATCCCGACGATTGGCTCTTTGGTAGGAACTACCTTTCCTGCGATATTTGCATTATTACAGTTTGGAGAACTACAGCCATTTATTCTTGTATTAATTGTTGTTGGTATCATTCAATTGTTAGTGGGTAATCTAGTGGAGCCAAAATTAATGGGAAGTTCTATGAACATAAGTCCATTGGTAACCATCCTTGCCTTATCCATTTGGGGGGCAATCTGGGGAGTGGTTGGCATGATCATCAGTGTACCTGTTACGGTGGTCATGATTATCATTTTTTCAAAATTTGAGAAAACAAAAAGGGTTGCAATTCTCCTTTCGGAAAAAGGGGAACTTAGATAAATACAAAATTCTACTTTATAGGATTTATTTTCATTTTACAAATTCTCAGATTTAGCATACGAATACTCAATAAACCAAATCAATTTCAAAAATTGGAATAATAGATCCCATAAAAGCCTTGATTTTAGTAGCATAAAAACTATTTGCATGAAAAAGAAAGCTACTATAATTATTCTAACCGCTATATTGTTGGGTTCTTTTTATAACGAAATTTACTCCCAGGAATATTATTTTAATCCAAATAGAAACGTAGTCATTGCTTCAAGTGGATTGAATATGAGAACTAAACCAAATACATCAGCAGAAAAACTGGTCAATATTCCTTATGGTGAGAAAGTAAAGATATTACATAGGGACCATTATGGATTGGATACTGTATATACCATAAAATCGGAACTTCAAGATCATCCTGTATATGGTTATTGGCAAAAAGTAGAATACCAAGGACATGTAGGATATGTTCACAACGCCTTTTTAAAAATACAGTTTGATTACCGTACAAGCCACCATGATAATAAAAATGAAAACTATTTACTTTTGATGCCTGGCTATGATTGTAGCGAAGTATTTTATAACAGCAGTGAATATTTTTGGTACGGTTATTATCAAGAACAAGACTCCTTCGGATTTCCTCAACAGCCTTATAAAAAATTAATTGATGTAGCGTTTATTAATATTGCGGATAAAATGACAGGATGTGGAACCATTGTGAAGGAGGATAAAAATTTAAAATTTATTATTGGTACCAAAAAAGAATTTGGAGTTTCAGAAATGACCAACATCCAGTATAAAAAATTATACCATAGGATTGACATAAAAAACATTGAGCTCGACTCTATAGTTTTGAGTAATAATCGCATACAAATGAGGAGAAATACAGAAACAAAGTCCCAATATGGAACTGAATTGTTTTACTTATGCAAAGGTAATATTGAACAATTGATCAATCCTTTAGAAGGTAAATTCAGCATTAATTTATTGGATTATTTTATTGAAGAAGATCTAGATGGTGATGGGATTTTGGATTATATTTTCAGCCTAGGAGAAAACGGGATCAGCTTAGGGCTCTATCTTAGCAGTGAAGCCAATGAAGAAGAATTGGCGAGATTAGTTTCCGTGTATCATAGAGGGCCTTGCTGCTGATACTCCAAATCTTAATCAACTCATTGACATGTTGAGAAGTGAAAATAAACGAACATTAATTTTAGAACAAGTTAGTGACTAATTATCCTTGGTTGGAATTCTTTCTAATACTTCCGTAAAATATTTCCAATACTTTTGAACAGAGCTAATTTGCACTTTTTCATCTGGCGAATGAGCACCTCGGATATTTGGCCCAAAAGAGATCATATCCATAGCAGGATAATTGGTTCCTAGAATTCCGCATTCTAAACCAGCATGACATGCATTAACATTTGGCGAACCATCAAACATTTCCTCGTAAAGATCCGTCATCATTTTGATGATTGGAGCGTCGGGTTTTGGTTCCCAGCCCGGGTATGATCCTCCTACATTGATTTTTGCACCCAACAATTCAAAACCCGAACTAAGTGCATTTTTTAGATCGTCCTTTTCTGAGTCAACAGAAGAACGCGTGAGACACATGATGGTATACTTTTCATCTTCTACCAAAACTCTTGCAACATTATTAGAGGTTTGTACAAGATCATGAATATCTGGACTCATTCTATAAATCCCATTCTGCGTGACATGAATAACTCTTAATAGTTTAAATAGAAAGTCAGGTTGAACTATAGCTTTTGGTGTTTCTATTTTTTCTACGTTAACTTCGAAGTTTGGGTCTGTAATTTTGTATTCTGCAAACAAGGTTTTCTCAAAGTCATTTATACATGTTTCAAACTTACTCAAGCTATCGTTACCAACGGCAATTATTGAAAATGATTCTCTAGGAATCGCATTCCTCAAACCTCCCCCATCGATGCTTGATACGAACAGGTTTGAACATGCTGAACATTCCATCAAGATTCTGTTCATTAGCTTGTTTGCATTAGCTCTGCCTTTATGGATATCCATTCCAGAATGACCTCCAGTCAATCCTTTAACAGAAACTTTATATCCGGTGGTATTGGCAGGAGTCTCCATCATTGGGACATAGCCTTCTGCAGTAACATCTATTCCACCTGCACATCCAATGGTCAATTCATCATCATCTTCAGTATCAAGATTCAGAAGGATTGTACCATCTAATAAGCCTCCTTTTAAACCCAATGCACCTGTCATCCCAGTTTCTTCATCGATTGTGAACAATGCTTCAATTGCCGGATGTTTCATTTCTTTAGAAGCGAGCACTGCCATGATGGTCGCAACGCCAATTCCGTTATCAGCTCCAAGTGTCGTCCCATCTGCTTTGACCCAATCATTTTCAACCAACATCTTTATTCCTTCCGTATCAAAATCAAAATTGGTATCTGCATTTTTTTGATGTACCATATCCAAGTGAGACTGCAAAACGACAACTTGTCTATTTTCGTAACCAGGGCTCGCAGGTTTTTTTATTATTACATTACCCACCTCATCCACTTTGGTTTCTAAGTCAAGTTTTGCTCCAAAATCAACCATAAACTGTATGACCCTTTCTTCTTTTTTTGAAGCACGTGGAATTTCGTTTAGATCAGCAAAGTGATTCCAAAGTGATGTTGGTTCTAATACTCTAACTGCTTGACTCATTGTATTTAGTTTGTGAGCAAAGGTAATTATTTATTGATTAAGGAAGGAAATGATGTCGCGATTTTCAAGGATTGAAGAATCAGGATTCTTTTTAGAAACCAGAAACATAGCGTTGGCCAATTCGGTGGATGTAATACTTGCATTATCTCCAAACAGCTTAATTAATGGGTAGAAAAATCTTGATATCGAATAAAACAGATTTGGCTCTTTTCTTTTTTCGACGGGATAAATATATCCTGGTCGAAAAATATATAATTTATCAAATTGTAATTTAATAAGATAATTTTCGGCCATCCCTTTATACTTAGCGAAAGGTGTAGGGCTTTTCTCTTCAGGATCAGCTCCGGCTCCACTCAGGAAAACAAAATCAGCGCCCGGACTTAGTGATTTTAATTGATCAGCGAAACTTACTGTATAATCGTATGTGATCTTCTTAAACAAGCCTTTGTCAACAGCTCCTGTATAGACACCTAAGCAATAAAAAACAAGATCTATATCTTCAAAATAAGATTCAGCACCTTGAAAATTTAGAAAATCTTTCCAGACTACTTCAGTAAGTTTTAGCGATTGCTTTCCAGTCTTTCTCCTTCCGATAGAAAATATTTTATTTATTCTTGGGTCGGCAATACATTTCTCAAGAATAATTCCACCAATCATTCCAGTTGCTCCAGTAATCAGAACATTCATATTAAAAGGGTTTTCTTAGTTTCGAACCAAGATCTCTGTGTAAAAATGACCATTGTCGGTCACCAAGGTAAGATAATAAACACCTCCTTTTAATTTTTTAGTATGTATTTCTGTTAGGTCACTTTCCACATTACCTTCCAGAACTAATTTACCTTGAGTATCATAAATGTAATAATTATCAAATATTCTCTCAGTATCAGTAAAGGTAATCTGATCATCAAATGGGTTTGGATAAATCGTGATGTTTGGATCAACAATCAGCTCATTTACATCAGTGAGATAACAACTAGGAGGGCTCTCTGGATACAATAATTCATCATCGGAATAAAAGCACAATAATACAGCGGGAGCATCAAAGGCACAAAAATTAATAATATGAGAGTCCACACCTAAAACTGAGCCTATGCCTTCAATCCAAAATGTAGATTCATAAGGTGTATTTATTCCATCCAGCTTCATGCGTTTTCGTTTTTCTCCATTGTTCAGAGCTATAGAATCTATTTCGGTTACCACCAAACTACAATAAGAATCAAAACTGATTGTGTCACCAGTATCCAAGGAAAAATCATATAATACAAATTCCTCTTGGTTACCATTTTTGAGATAAACTTTTTTAGTACTATCTTCTCTCATGTAACTGTTATTGAAAACAAATTCCTCATTATTTATACTTTGCTTTATTCCAAGTTTATTATAAACGATGGAATCGATTATTGTGTCATTCATTATTCCTATTAAAGAAGTATGAAAACTTGGCTCAAAGGTTGGTGGATAATACACATTCCATTGGTTTCCTTCTTGTACAAGTTTCTGTGCTCCAATGGGATTGGATTCTAGAACTATTGAAATTATGATTAGGTAGAAAATTGTTCGCATAATTAATTATTTATTCTTTTGCAATAACAAAGCCAGCAGTCTTAATGGGACCTCCTTCTGAAATTTGAAGGCTACTTAACAGTCCAAATTCTTTGTTATATAATTGAATTTTATTTATTCCATTTGCTTCGTCAGATTGGTAGGTGGCAAGAATATTTTGAAAAGTAAAATCAAGGAATCTATAATCTGAGCAATTGGTTACCCCTTCCCAATCAGGATTTGAAAACTCGCCATTTAAATTCAATACTTCGCTTGAAGAAGACGTTAATGGAATAGCGTACTCTACTGATGAGCTTGGATTATCTTCTATAATATTCCACAAAAAAGAAACAATTGGATAATTACTATCAAAGCCTGAAACAAATAATGTATCCTCAGTAATTCTCCAAATAGATTGTGTGTACTGATATTCGTTTCCGAAGTAAGTGAAATTATTGTTATTGGAAGAATTTAAATATTCGACAACATAAAAAGTATTTTCATTATCCTGTTGATTGATGTAGAGTTGGAGATCGAAATTCGACAATATATGCCCAGTGGGGTCAAAACTATATTCCTGGGCGTTTTCAAAATATTTAAAATAACTTACTTGGCCAACAGCAGGATATTCTAAGCTCACGTTCTCAACCATTGGCATTGGCCAAGGTTGATGATCATACACGTAATTTTTATAGAGAGGAACCTCTAATTTCTGATTAAAACCAAAGGTGTTAAATTCATGAAGATATATGCCATAGTCACCTAAATCCGCGACCAATACAAAACTTTGATCACATGGAAGATCATAAAACTTCAACCAACCATTTTGATTTGTTGAATCGACCAAAATTGGATTCTGAAAAGTAGATGCCTCTTCAATGGTTGAATGCAATTGCACTATTTGATTTTCAAGAGGTATTTCATTATTACAATTGAAGATTGGGCAATTAAAAATACTTACTTCAATGGTGCAATTGTTCAAAATGGGTTCAGGTTCAGGCTCTGGTTCAGGCAAGCATGAAAGGAATAAAAAAATAACACCAAAATATATTGTAGCAAGTTTGTTCATTTTAACAATTTAACTGTTGGCATATACTTAATAAAATAGACAGATCCTAATCTGTTAAACGTTGGATTAATCTTAAAATTGCAATGGAACCAGCACTCAAAGCGATTCCACAACTAACCACCTCATTAAATTTTATTCTTTAAAAAACTTCTGCATATATTGAGAGTCTTCAGTTCGCAATGCAATAGTGTACCAGCCTTTCGGCAAATGGTACAATGGTATAGAATAATTTCTAAGTTTAAATAATTGCATCTTCTTTTTAACAACCAATCTCCCGGCACTGTTCATTACAACAACATCTGCAAATTCTCCCATGACATCATTTAAATCAAGTTTCAAGAAATCCCCCGTTGGGTTCGGAAATAAATTGATAGATTTTACAATTTTTTTATCATTTGTTTTACCAACTACCCCCCCTAATGCAAGTAGGTTATCCAACATCCAGCCATCTTGATTGGAATCAACTGAATCAGAAACTAAAGTAAATCTTATCTGAATTTCATCAAAGTTTGTTGGCAGTTCTCCAGTATTAGATCCCCAACATATTGCCATCCAACACCAGTCTAAAACTCCTGTTATTCCAGTTTGACCATTGTGTAGAGTATCCACAAAGTAATTTCCTACAATGCTTGGACGAAAAATAGGATCATCAAAAACATTTGACCAAGTTAAACCACCATCGTAAGAAGTTTCAATTAATCCTCCATCAACACCAGACTCTAAATCTGTTTTTTGCATCCATTCTAGCTGAATATAAGGAAAGGGATTTAAAGTATTCTCGTCGAGCTTTACAATAAAAGAAGAATTTAAATTTGGCCCATAAGTATTTATTGTATCTGTAATTAATGCGTAAGGAAGACTATAAGCTGAATCCAGATGGGTTTTTTGAGGCACTCCTATTTGCCAAATGGAATCTAGGCTATCAAGGCCAAGGTGAATGTCCAGATTATGCCCAGATTCAAAATTATTGAACTGTTGAGCAAATATTTGTGTGCTATAAAAAACAAACAAAAGTTTAATTAAAGTTTTCATACAATGATTTAATCAAGGTTGCCAAATTCAGATCTTTATAAAAGATCAAAACAATTTAAGTCTTTTGAACATATTATTACTTGCTTGAAGCGACAAAGCGCTTTTTTAGTCAAGTTAAATTGACTGAGATCTTATTTGTATCAAAGAGACCACATGTATAAAGATGGCGCTCGGTGCAAGAAATCCTGGAATCAATAAAAATGGAAAACTCATAAATTCGGTACTGGTCATAGGAGATGTTGCTCCCCAAATTTCTGGAACATAAACTGATGTCCCAATAATAAAACCAACAAACAAGACCATCACAATTCCTAATATATTCCAAGCAACAAGAATCGGTTTATATTTGGATAGATTTTTTACCAAAACCAAACCCACAAAAAGGGCACTAATCCCAATCAAAATATCATAATTCAATCCTTCAAAAGTTGCTTCTTGAGGAATAATACCCCTGTAAAATGTATACAGCAACATGGTCTCTACAATAATCCTAAAACTTTGGTATAAGCTTGTCCATTGCAATGGCAATTTTGAAAATACCGGGTTATCTTTTTGTTTGATGTAGAATATAATTGTAAGGATAAAAAAAGGCAAGAAGACCAATAATGGAAATCGCGGTGGCAAACTTAAATCCCAAAGAATTTTACTAAAAGAAAGTCCAACCATATAAATTAACCAAATGAAAATTGGGATTAAAAGTTTGGGCATCATTGAACTATCTAAAGATTCATCATTCTTCACCCTATCAGTCCATTTTCGATATCCAAAAATAAATAAGATTAAAACAACAAGACTTAATGCAACGTAACTGAATTCTAACATAATAGTAGTTTTTTCTATTTTTTTAATACTAAATTTCCAAAAAGTAGGTTCAATGCTTCCAATCCATCTTGCTTCAATTGCTGAGCACATTCAGCTTTCGCCTTATCCCAAGCAGGAATAGAAGACTCTAGCAATTGTTTCCCTTTTTTTTGAATTGAAATTTGTTTACGGTCCGCAACATGAATCAATTTCTTATCAATCAATCTTTTTAAATTTCGATTCAATGATGATTTCTCCATAACTAAATTTTGACAAAGGTCTACTTGCCTTGCTTTCCCCATCTGATAAATCACCATCAATATCGTAAACTGACTTGTTGTAATTTCAAAAGGTGCAAGGTGCTTTCGAAAGATATTATTGATTACTCGCTCACATGCATTAATCTTCGCTGCCATGCATGAAAAAGGATCACAACTTTCAAGTTTAGTAAATTTACTCTTCGTCATTAGGACAAATATAAACCAGCATTGTTGTATATACAACTTTATCAATAAATAAAATTGAAAAAGTCCATTTTTTATACATTTTGTTTAGTCAAAGTATAATTGTTCTTTATTTGTAATGGACCAGAAAAGTTATCTTTAACGATGGTAAAAAAGCTTGAAACAGATATTCTAATTATTGGTGCGGGATTAACCGGACTAACGCTTGGATATTTATTACAAGAAGCAGGTAAAAAGTTTATACTGGTTGAGGCGACTAATCGCATTGGTGGACGAATAAAAACAGTTGGATTTGAGACACCATTGCCTATCGAAATGGGTGCAACATGGTTCGGAAGTCAGCATCAGATGCTTAAACAATTAATGAATAATCTTAATGTTGCTTCATTTCCTCAAGCAATAGGTGATAAAGCAATTTACGAGGCGATATCAACCAGTCCACCCTATTTAGCAAGCCTTCCTCCCAACCCAGATCCAACCATGAGAATTACTGGAGGAACAATGAGATTGATCAAAGCACTGGCTGAAATTATTGATTTCTCAAATATTCGACTAAACACAAAAATAAATCAGCTTGACTTTTCTGGTTTAGCAATTAATGCATTTACGGAAGTGGAAGAAATAAAGGCTCAAAAAGTTATCTCCACCATACCACCCCACTTATTATATAAAACAATTCAATTTAATCCAGCACTAAGTTCTAACATTATTTCAGTCCTAAAAAACACCCACACTTGGATGGGTGAATCTATTAAAATTGCACTTAGTTACGACGACCCATTTTGGAGGTCCGTGGGTTCTTCTGGTACGATTTTTAGCAATGTGGGACCTATACCAGAAATGTATGATCATTCCAATTACGAAGATGACCATTATGCATTAATGGGTTTTTTGAATGGGGGCTATCATTTTATTAGCAAAGAAGAGCGATTGGAAAAAATATTAAAACAATTACAAAAATATTATGGTGCTCAAGTAAAAAGTTTTATAAGCTATCATGAAGAGGTTTGGAATCAAAACAAAGCTTGCTTTGCCCCTTATGAAACACAAGTGCTGCCGCATCAAAATAATGGACATGAGTTATTTAAAAACCCGTTATACGATAAAAGGTTTTTAATTGCAGGTACTGAAACTTCTTCGCACTTTCCAGGATATATGGAAGGAGCAGTAGCGAGTGCCAAATTTGCCTTTCAATTTCTAAAGTAAAAAAAGATTATGAACATAGGTGGAAGAGCATTGGATCACATTGTCTATTGCACAAACAATTTTAATGAAAGTTTAAACTTCTTTGAGCGATCACTTGGTGTGAGACCGAGCATAGGAGGTAGACACCTCAAAATGGGAACAAAGAATGCAATTTTAAATTTAGGTCAAGCTTCCTATCTCGAAATTCTCGCTGTTGACGAAAACAATGATAAACACACGGGTCCGCATTGGATGGGAATTGATTTAATCAAAAAACCTAAAATCACTCGTTGGGCAATAAAATCAAACAACATTCAGTCCGATCAAGAGATTCTAAAAAAGCATAGGCCTGAGTTAGCGACTCTATTTGATGGAGAAAGATTAACAAAGGCCGGAACAATTCTTAAATGGAAAATGTTACTTCCGCAAGCAACACCGGAAGTAGAATTGGTTCCATTTGTGCTCGATTGGTCTAGCAGCGAAGCTCATCCGACAGACAAATTAATAGAAAATTGTAGTATTGAAAGTATAGGATTTTCTGAGATCGAATTTGAAGAGAAAACAAACCATTGTTTTCAAGCAATGTTTGAAGGAATAAAGATCTCTAGCTCAAAGCGAAGACAAATTACTGCAAAAATTAAAGGACCAAAAGGATTCATCACCATATAAAATTCAACCAATGAAAATTACAAGTTTTCTAATCATTGTAATCTTTTTTATTTCAAAATGTAATAACGAAAAAGAAATAAGCAAGGGGGAATTGTTGGTATCAAAAGCCATAGAAGCACATGGTGGCAAGAAATACAATAATGCACATTATCAATTTGTTTTCAGAGATAAAATTTACACTTTCAAAAATTCAGAAACCGACTATGTATACACTGTTGAGTTTCTGAAAGACGGAAAGAAATATTTTGATAAACTAAACAATGATGGTCTGACTAGAATGATTGATGGAAAGATTATTGAACTAGATGTAAAAAAGCAGGACCAAATTTCTGAATCTCTCAATTCTGTCATTTATTTTGCCACCCTCCCCCATAAATTAAGTGATGATTCTGTCAATAAGAAATATGTTGGGCAACAAGAGATCAAAAACATTGCTTATGATCTTATCGAAATCACATTTCAACAAGAAGGTGGTGGTAAAGATTTTGAAGACACTTATTATTATTGGATTAATCAACAAACAGATCAAATTGATTTTCTTGCCTACAATTATAAGGTTAATCAAGGTGGTGTGAGATTTAGAGAGGCATACAATGTTCGTCGTGTAAACGGGATTGTTTTCCAAAATTACATCAATTTCAAAGCAGAAGTAGGCACTCCACTGATAGAACTTGCTAAACTATGGGAAGATGGAAAACTCAATGAACTTTCGAGAATTGAGACTGAAAATGTTCAAAAGCTGGAGTGAGGTTTGTAATGACGGGAGTTGGTTAGCCGCCTTAATTTTTAGGTTCATGTTGCATGTGAGCTAGAATTTTTTTAACATGAAATATTACAAGCTAAGTCATTGATATTTTGCAAATTCCTATTCTAATGCGTTTTTGTATCTTGCTACAAACTCTATTTATATAAATGAAAAAATCAATACTTAGTCTCATCATACTATTCTCCATCAGCTTTGGAGCAGCACAGCAATTGGAAACATACGATTACTTTAAAGGCAATAGAGAAGTGATTAGAAGTGGTGTTCAAGCAATTTTGACTTGCAATGGATTGTTTACCAGTAATCGGAGTATTGATCAGGTATACGATAATGAGCTGAAGTATCTTCCGCAACCCATCGGAAATGCGGAAGCCGGAGACTATAAGATTCATTATGATCGGAAAGCGGTCGAAATTGGTGTTGCTGGAGGCACACCAGTTATGAGGGCTGCTTTTAGAGAAGGAATCGGTTGTATCATTTTATCTCCAGATCAAACTTTGGAAGATATTGATGAATTACCAGAACAAAGTTTACCAGTTCTCAATGATGATCCAAAACACATTGCTTGGCCGAATGGTGATTTGATTAAAAGTAAAAAACTTTCTGAGGGCATCGATCAAAAGAGATTGGAAGAGGCTGTTGATTGGGCATTCAATCGTGGGACCCCAGAACAAAATACTATTGGTTTATTGATCGTCCATAAAGGTGAAATTATTGCAGAACAATATGCTCAAGGCTTTGACTACACAACAAAGACAAGAACCTGGTCAACCGCAAAAAGCATTGCAGTCACATTGATCGGAATACTTTCAGATCAAGGAAAAATGTCCTTGGATGAACCACTAAAAGTTGATTGGTTACCAGAACAATCAAACCCTGATTCTGACCCAAGGAATACCATTACGCTACGTCATGTTTTAAATATGTCTAGTGGTTTGTATACCGTTGACAGCAGAAAAATGGAATATGCCACTGGATCAGGTCTGGCATATTGGGCTGGAGCAAGTATTACCAATGGGGCAAGAAATAGAGGTTTGATTAGGGCACCGGGGAGTTCTTGGGATTATGAAAATTACGATACCATTCTTGCTATCCTTGCCATGAAAAATACATTAGGTGAAGAATATTTTCATTTTCCTAGAACAGCCTTATTGGATAAGATAGGTATGCGCTCAACTTTTCTGAGTACTGACCGATTTGGTGACTTTGTGCTTAGCAGCCAGGTTTATACCAATGCAAGAGACCTGGCAAGGTTTGGTTTGTTATACCTCAATGAAGGGATATGGGATGGAGAACAAATCATATCTAAAGAATGGATCGATTTTGTAAGAACTCCAGCACCATCAACGAAAGAAATCGGCAATTTCTATGGCGGACAATGGTGGTTGGTTCCAGACGACAGAAATGATGTTCCAAAAGATGCTTACTCAACAGCAGGGAATCGAGGACAATTTGTTATTGTTGTCCCTTCTCATGATTTGGTGATTGTCAGAAGAGGATTGGATTATGGTCGTCAAGGATTTAATCGCTGGGATCTTACCAGAGAGGTTTTGAAAGCCATGGAAGTGGAATGAGGTATGATTTTGCAATATTAGAAAAATAGTTCCTCAACTTTGATTTCAAATATTGGCGGTGAACTTATCCAGAATATTCAATATATGCCTTTTGGAGAGACTTTCGTAGATATGAGAAAAAAGGAAGAAAATTGGAGTACTTTGTATAGATTTAATGGGAAAGAACAGGATCCCGAAAGTGGGCTTTATTATTATGGAGCAAGATATTATAATCCAAGGTTGGGGAGGTTTATGAGTGTCGATCCTCAGGCAGACTCCAAAGAAAATATTTCCTATAGCCCATTCAATTACGTAGTCAATAATCCAATTAGATTTATTGATCCGACGGGTATGACAAGAGAAGAATATGATGATTATATTTTTAATCTAGTAATGAATGATGGATCAATACAGGAAATAGGCAGAATAGTTGCTCCTGGAGATGATGTTGAGTTTAATATTAGTGAAAACGTTGCAAAGGAATATGGTATTGATAACTTAACTGAAAGTGACATTGATTTTCATATGAATATCCCAGCTGATGAAAAAATAAATAATGTACAAGCAGTTTCATTCAACTTAAGTATTCAAGCGGCATATTATTTAGGAGGTCAGACCGAATTTTCTCTTTTAGGTATGATAGAAGGTCCAGATAAAGGGGAATGGGCTTTCCTTGCACAACAGAATATTTTAGGAGGATATGAAGCTGGAATTACAGGAAGTGCATCTTTTTATTCACCAGTAGAAGGACGAGATATGGCCTTAGAAGATCTCAATGGCCTAGAAATAGGAGCACAGGGCGGAGCTTTTATGATGACTGGCTCCTATTTTAGAGGTATAAAAAATTATAAAACTATATATACTGGTTTTTCTTTTGGGATGTCAAATCCTGGTGTGCCAACTGGTTCTGTATATGGTGGCTTAGGTGGGACTGCTGTTAATTCTAAATGGTTAAAAATGAATAGTAAGCCATGAAAATTTTAATAATTATATTATCTATAATTAGTCTAGTTTCGTGCAATTCGTCAAAATCACAAATAGACTTGAAGAATTGTTCGATACTTGAATTTGATGGCTTTTCTCAAGAATTTTATAAGAAATATAATATCTATCATTCACCAGATAAAGAAGTGAGTAAAGAAATTTCATTGTTAGCAATCCAAGACGATAGTATTGCTTATTCAAGCTCAAGTCCTGTGATGTGGAAAATAAAAGTTTCGGATTGCAATGAAAAAAGACTTTGTGATTTGGTTTACTTAGAAAATGGTTTTTACTATTTTCATAAGGGTTCTAAATATTTTAAGAATCAAAAATTATTTGATTTATTATATCAAGAAATGGAGGTCAAGAAAATTGAAGTTTTTCCGAACGCAGTTAACCAAAAGATATATAATGACTTTATAAACAATACTTCTTCACTTCCAACCAAATAGGATCATCTACCTTGATATCAAATGTCTCTGGAGAGCTTATCCAACATATCCAATACATGCCAATTGGAGAGACCTTTGTTGATATGAGAAAGAAAGAAGAATAGTGGAGTACCGGTAATAGATTTACCGGAAAGGAACAAGATCCGGGAAGTGATTTGTACTATTATGGGGCTAGGTTTTATGATCCATCTATCGGGAGGTTCCTTAGTGTCGATCCGCTGGCGGATCAGTTCCCAGGCCATTCACCATATAATTATGTTCTGAACAAT
>JAHDIE010000013.1 GCA_020630955.1 Saprospiraceae bacterium | reverse complement strand
TTGAGGTCGCGGGCGGATTCGAACCGCCGTACAAGGTTTTGCAGACCTCTGCCTAGCCGCTCGGCCACGCGACCCTGTCTGCGCTGCAAATATACATTTATTTTAAATCTGATATATGTGATTTAGATAAAGTATATTGTACTTCTTAGTTTTAACAAATTTGAGACCAAACACCACAGAAATGAGAAATTTAAGAATATTTATTCTACTATTTTTTTTAAACAATGTGCTTTTGGGCCAATCTGACCAATTTAGGGCGTTTTTGGACAAAAAACTGCCTAATAATGTGTCTATAGAAGATGGAAATACAACAGCTCATTTTAAAAATGCATACACATTATATATTGATCAACCAATCGATCACCATAATCCTTCTTTAGGAACATTTAAACAAAGGGTTTTTCTATCGCATTATGACAGAAAAGCACCAACCTTGTTTGTAACAGAAGGCTATTCGGCTAGACCGAGAGATTATGAATTGTCAGAAATCTTACGTTCTAACCAGATTATTGTTGAATATAGGTACAACGGAAAATCAGCCCCTGATAAGATGGATTATAGATATCTAACCAATGATCAAGCGATGATGGATTTACATCACATAAGAAAAATATTTGGTAAGATTTATAAGAAAAAATGGATTAGTACTGGAATTAGCAAGGGTGGAACAACGTGCTTGATTTACAAAAGTAAATATCCAGACGACGTCGATGCCACTGTATCTTATGTTGGTCCCCTTCCAAATGCCCGAGAGGATGTTAGAATGGATGAGATGATTGTTGAAAAGATGAAGGAATCAGCTTGTGGTAAAAAGATCGATGATTTACAAAGGTTTGCCTTGCAGCATGATAAAGAAATTATTCCGAAAATCGATTCTCTTGCTCTTGCTGATAAAATAACTTTTAATAGAGTCTCGACAGCTAAGGCCATGGAGTATGCAATTTTGGAATTAACTTTTTCATTTTTGCAGATGGGATATAGCTGTGATGATGTTCCTGATAACCTTACGGTAAATTCGGTTTTTGCATATTTGAAAGAGATTGTAGGATTTGATTTTTATTGCGATCAGACAATAGAATATTTTGAACCTGCTTTCTATCAATTCATGACAGAAAATGGATACTATGGTTTCATTCATAAACCTTTCGAAGGATTATTGGATGACCTTGATCGATTTGATAATGAAATTTTTGCCCCACAAGGAATTGATCTAGAGTATGATAAAGATTATATGACTAGAGTGAGAGTGTTTTTACATCATTTTGGAAATAAGGTTATTTATATTCAGGGAGGAAATGATCCTTGGGCCGCTTGTAGATTTGTGCCTCCTTCATCAAGAGATGCACTATATATAGAAAAAGAAGGCGCAAGTCATCGATTACGTATCAAGGGGTTAGATATTGATCAACAACAAGAGATTTATGATGCTTTAAAGAGATGGCTGAAGGTCAAAATATATCCTTTGCCGTCAGAATAGTTGATTTTATCTATTGAATTGGAGAAAATCCTTTACATCATTTACATTCAAGTATGAATTTTCTGGAGAATATAAAATTGGCCCTAGAGTCAATTAAAACCAACTTTTTAAGGTCCTTGCTAACCTTAATGATTATTGCTGTTGGTATTACATGTTTGGTAGGTATTCTCACGGCGACAGATACTATTTTGTTTTCCATAAGTGATAGCTTTAATAGAGTTGGTGCCAATTCATTTTCTATCTACCCAAAACGGGAAACTATAAAAACCAATACTGGAGGTGAAATGACAAAAAGAGCTGATCCGATCATTTTTGATCAAGCAATAAAATTTAAGGAAGAGTTTTCACATGGAGGTACGATGACTTCTGTCAGTACTTTTTGTCTGAGTAGCGCAGAATTGAAGTTTGGAAAGGAAAAAACAAATCCTACGGTACGCGTATATGGTATCGATGAAAATTATCTTGACGTATCTGCATATGATATTAAAGAAGGGAGAAACTTTACAGGTAATGAAGTTATGAGTGGAGATCATAAGGTCATTATAGGAAAGGATATTGTAGATCTTCTATTCAATGAAAAATCTGCAGCTGCCATGAATCAAGTAATCCAAATTGGAGCAACACGATACAAAGTAATAGGTGTGTTAGAGGAAAAGGGATCAGCGGTTAACAATGGAGCAGATCGTAGAGTGTTTATTCCTTTACTCAATGCAAAACGTTATTATGGTTATCCTAACAAAAGATATGATGTCATGTCTGCGGTATCTCAAACAACTCAGTTGGATAATGCGATTTCTTCTGGAATAGGAGTGATGAGGAATGTTAGAAAATTAAAGGTATCTGAAGAAAACGATTTCGTAATAAGAAAAAGTGATGGAATTTTAGAGAGATTGAAAGAAATGACGACTCAACTAAGGTTGGCCACTTTTGCGATTGTGTTTATAACCCTGATTGGTGCAGCAATTGGCTTAATGAATATAATGTTGGTTTCTGTAACCGAACGAACTAGAGAGATTGGTCTACGTAAGGCCATAGGAGCCACAAGTTCTAATGTTTTAACTCAGTTTTTAATAGAGGCTGTAGTTATTACATTAATAGGTGGATTGGTTGGAATTGTATTTGGAATGGCAATGGGTTATGGTATCTCCTTGTATTTTAAAACAAGCTTTGTTATTCCTATTCAATGGATGCTTCTTGCTTTTATAGTTTGTTGTGTTACGGGAATTGTCTCAGGCTTGTATCCAGCTATGAAAGCAGCAAGATTAGATCCAATAGAATCTCTTCGTTATGAATAATATTATGAGAAGAGAAGACCCTTGAAATAATGCATAATTATTAGTGTATACCTAGTATGTAATCTTAACTAAGTTAAGAATATAACTCTGTTGTGATGGAACGATCAAGCTATTTGACGAAAGTTGAAAACTATCATTGAACCTAAGTTTTAAGTTTTCGTATTCAGTATTGAGAAGGCTTCTTCGTTCATACTCTCCTATAGGATTAAGTAGGTATTCACTAATCGTACTATTTTTTGTTATGTCATCATTGTAAACCAACCTTAACCTTGAGGGGGTTTTAAAAATGTAAAAAGAAGAGAAGATGGCTTCATCATCCTGTGAAAACTGTTTCTTGTGTAAAACTTTTTTCCAGTGTTGATCTCCCTTTGGATGAGTTGCAACCACAATAATATCTTCATTGTAATAATCAACCCAACCTCTATCACCATACAAAGCGGCATCCCGTCTAGAGTATGATCTATAGGTACTTCTCCGAGCAAATTCTTTATATGCTTCAAAAAACATTAGCACACCACCGTCAGCTCTTAAAACCAAATCCTTTACTATAAAATCATTCAAGAGATTTACTTTTTTCTTTTTGACACCTATCACTTCTCGGATAAACTCTTCTTCAAACTTTGTGTATGAGAAGATATCCTGATCACTCAATAAGTCTAGATTTTTATTGATTAAGAAATACCCTTCAGATGCACTATTGCTGACCGTACTGTACAGCCCTCCTAAGACAAAATGATTATTAATGTTGTTAAACTCCATTTTCATGTCAGTAACTATATTGGAGTCAAAGTTTAGCGTTAAGTATTTATAATTGATAAGATTCGGAGTAAAAATGAAAAGATGTCCAGTGTGGTCTTTTTTGGAAAACTGTGCATTATTGGTATCAAAATAGCTGATAACCCTACCATCGTTTGCAATATCTATAAATCGGAAATCTTCATTTACATTCAGGTTTTCAAGTTCATGGCTTTGGTGTGAGATGACCTGGTTTAGTTTGTTATCAATCCAATGTAACTCTAGAACATTTCTGCGTGGCTTTGAAAACAATAAGGTTTTTGTTTTGTCCTCACTATGGACAAATGAGTAGCGCTTAAACATTCTTCTTTCAATCGTAAATAAAGTTATGCTATCAATTAATACAGCTTTTGGATTATATCTTCTAGACATTACGCGTGTCGAATCCTGGTCATGATATCCATAAAGAATTTGAAAGGTAGAATCCAACCCTAGGGTGTTGTAAACATCTACTTTTGGTTTTTCGAATAAAATGGGGGTAGAAAAAACCATACCCATTTCGTCATCGAAGGTTTCCATAAAATATTCATCGCCTGCATCTCTAAACAGGACGATTCTATCATCAACTTCTCCTACAATATCATAGGCAAGATTGTTTCGTATGTTAATGTCACTAGAAACAAGAACTTCTTGTGCATATACACAAGACAGTGTTAAAAATAATGATGATATGAATATTATCTTCTTAATCATATTTACTTATCAAAGTATACTTAAAATTCTACATTTGCATTGGATTTATCAAGAATTAAAACATCAAAACGCAAAATAGTCATGGCGAGTAGACAATTGATCGAATGTGTTCCAAATTTTAGTGAGGGAAGAGATATGAAGGTGATCAAACAAATCACTGACGAAATAGAAAAAATAGAAGGAGTAAAATTATTGGATGTAGATCCTGGAAAGGCTACAAACAGAACGGTAGTAACCTTTGTTGGACCACCAAATGCTGTTGTTGAGGCAGCATATCAAGCCATCAAGAAGGCTAGTGAGGTGATTGATATGTCTAAACACAAGGGTGAGCATCCTAGAATGGGAGCTACTGATGTTTGTCCACTTATCCCAATTTCGAATATAACAATGGATGAGGTCGTCGAATATGCGAAAAAATTGGGAGAGAAAGCCGGTAGTACATTGGATATTCCATTTTACCTTTATGAGTCAGCTGCAACTCATCCAGATAGAAGAAATCTTGCAACTGTGCGTGCAGGTGAATATGAAGGTTTGCCAAAAAAACTAAAAGACCCGCATTGGAAACCGGATTATGGTCCTTCGAGCTTTAATCCTAAAACTGGGGCAACAGCAATAGGTGCCAGAGATTTTCTTGTTGCCTACAATGTAAATTTGAATACAACTTCTGTACGGAGAGCCAATGCGATTGCCTTTGATGTTCGAGAGAAGGGGCGTGTCAAAAAGCTAAAAAATGAAATTCAAAGAGATGCAAATGGTGAAGCTATAAGAATACCAGGTGCTCTTAAATCGGTAAAGGCTATAGGTTGGTACATTGATGAATATAATCAAGCCCAGATTTCCATGAATCTGACCAACATTAGCATTACTAAGTTACATGAAGCCTTTGAAGCATGCCGTGAGTCTGCAAATAGAAGAGGAATTAGAGTGACTGGATCTGAATTAGTAGGATTGGTTCCCAAGAAGGTGCTATTGGATGCTGGAAAGTATTTTTTGGCGCAACAACAGAGATCATTGGGTATTTCTGAAGAAGAGATTATACAAATAGCAGTTAAATCTTTAGGCTTAGATGAGTTAGGACCTTTTGATCCAAAGAAAAAGATAATCGAGTATTTGTTAGAGGATAATGAATCGAACTTATTGGTTGGAAAAAACTTAACAGAGTTTGCAAATGAAACAGCATCTGAGTCTCCTGCTCCCGGCGGTGGGAGTATTGCTGCCTACTTAGGGTCTCTTGGCGCTGCTTTGGGTACAATGGTAGCCAATCTTTCAAGTCATAAACGAGGTTGGGACAAAAGATGGGAAGAGTTTAGTTTGGTTGCAGAAGAAGGCCAACAATTGAAAGACAAATTATTACACTTAGTTGATGCAGATACTGCTGCTTTTAATGCAATCATTGATGCTGTCAGAATGCCAAAAGGTACAGCGGCTGAAAAAGAATTAAGATCAAAGGCAATGAATGCAGCAACTAAAAATGCTATTGAAGTTCCATTGGATGTAATGAAAACATCTAACGCTTGTTTTGGATTGCTGAGAAAAATGGCTGAGATTGGAAATCCGAATTCAGTCTCAGATGCAGGAGTAGGTGCTCTTTGTTGTAAAGCTGCAGTCTATGGAGCCTATCTAAATGTGAAAATCAATTGCAAAGACTTAGATGATGCGAGTTACGTATCTTCTGTAATTGAGGAGGCAGAAAATATATTAAAGAGCGCTCAAAAAGAGGAGAGCGATATTCTCAAGATTGTAGAAAAGAAGTTGTAGCTACAATCTTCAAATATTGTGAATTTTAATAATTAGTTTTCAAAATTATTCTCCAGTATTGCCTTCTATAGATAATGCTCCAGAAGGGCATTTTCTTACTTGTTCGATGATTCTTTCTTTTGAGGCATTTTCAGGTTGTATCCATGGGCGATCTTTAGGTTTGAATACTTCTGAAAGTTGACGCGCGCAGAAACCAGCATGGATACATTTTTCAGAGTTCCAAACAATTTGAATATCTTCTTTTTGGTATTTTTTCATGGTTGAAATTTAAATGAGATTATAAGATACTAACTATATCTGACATCCATTTAGAAACATATCCAATGCCATATTTTCTTGATGCCGCATTTCTTTAATTTCTGTTTCTTCTTTGTCTTTGAATCCTGCGATGTGAAGTAAGCCATGAGCCATGACCCTTCTCAACTCTGTTTCTATACTGACTTTATATTCCTTTGCGTTTTCTTTTACCCGATCAATACTAATGAAAATATCAACACAAAGAGGATCTTTAGAAATAGGAAAAGTGATGATATCAGTATAATAATCGTGCTCAAGATATTCCTTGTTGATGTTAAGAATATATTCATCATCTGCAAAAATGTAATTAATGCAATCAGGTTGAAGTTTATGATGGTCGCACAAATTTTTAAGCCAATTGAGATAAGCTTCTTCTTGATCTATCGAAAAAGTAGCCAACTCATAATGGAAAATAATTGCATCATTCATATGGAATTGCATGAAGTTCTATGCATTACAAAGGTTGACTATCTGATATCAAAGCAAATTTCTACAGTCGATCCTTGGTCTAAGAAATTTACACGGTCAGATAATTGTTTGATAAGAAATACACCACGCCCACCGCAACATTCTATATTTTCAGGTAAGGTGGGGTCAGGCACAGAACTTGGATTAAAGCCTTTTCCTTGATCTGATACTTTAAACTCGAAAGTTTGTTCTTTTTTGTCGAAACAAATATCTACATATTTGGAGCCATCATTATTGTTTCCATGGATAATGGCGTTGTTGACAGCCTCAGTAAGAGAAATTAGGATATTAGGGTACAGCTCATCACTAATATTGTGAATTGATGCTAGTTCTTTAACATACGCCTCAAGATGACGTATTTGTTCTGGTGTTGAAGGTATCTTCAAAGTGTTACAATCCATTTTTCGGATTAGTTTTTCTTTAAGGAATTATAATATTCGTTGACCATCTGCTTGTAGTATGGTCGTAAAGAGGGTGAAACTTTGTTATACAAAGCAATTTCAGCTTCTCTTTGTTTGATATAATCCTGCAATGCTGGAGGAAGTTCCTTGCGTTGCTCCTGTGCTTGTTCTGATTTCCTTTTGTTGTCCTTTTCTCTTTGTCTATCTGCTTTTTCAGCTTCTAGTAGTCTTGTCTTAATATCAGCTTGACGTGATAGCAATTCAGAGTTAAGTCGTTTGTTTACTAGATCAGTTTCTACTTTATCCATTTCGTCAATGATTTTTTGAAGATCACCGACTCCTTTTCCTTGTTCTTGTTGACTTCTTTTGATGTCTTCAAGAGCTTTTCTAAGTGCTGCTTGTCTTGCAGCTGCTTGCGCGAATTCTTTGGCCATACCTTTATCTCCTCCTTTGCCTTGGCCGTCTTTGCCCATCTTTTCACCCATTTTCTTCATGTCTTCATTGAGCTGATCTTGCCCTTCTGTTATCTTATCCATGGGCACATTTCCTTTTTTGCCACCATCTCCTTTGCCACCAGGTTTATCACACATTTGATTGCCAGGCATTGAGCTTGCTGCTTGTTCTTGCATTTGTTGCATAGATTCACTTAGCATTAGAGCAAGATCATTGACATTTTTCATGGTTCTTCTTTGATGCTCTTCAGCTTCAGGAACCTTTCGCTCTTCTAATTCATCCAAAGACTCTGCCATATTTACATCAATCTCTGCAACTTTCTCATTTACGAAAGTGGCAATCTGATCAACTCTCTTGCTTAATTCTTCTAAACTATCCCTAATTAGTCCAAAATCATCCTTTAATTTAAATTGTGTCTGGACTAGGGAGACATATCTTGGCGTGGTCTTATCTGTTGAAGAAATATCACTTATAAGTTCCTCTTGATCAAAGGATAAGGTTACTAAATTCTCCAAAAGCTGACGTAAGGCAGCAATATCTTCTTGAGATTGTTTTCCATTACAACTGGCCATTTTCATCTCCATATTACCGGCCATTTTCTTCATTTTGTCAGCGGCCTTTTTCTGTTTTTTTGCCGCTTTTTTATTTTCTTTTTTCTCAATTTCTTTTTCACTATCGTCCATATCTTGTTGGATATCCTCCATTTCCTCTTGATTGTCTTCGCCTATATCTTTTGGTTTGTCCAATTCTTCATTCTTCTTTTCTATTTCCTCCATTTTCTTTTTTGCCTCTTCCATTTCCTTATTGAGCTCTTCCTGTTCTTTTTGTAACTGCTCATTAGGTTTTTCTTCTTTTTCTGTTTTTTCAGCAAGTTCTTCTTGCTTCTCGGCCATTTTATTGAGCTTTTCGACCATGTCCTTGATTTCTTTTTCGACTTCTAGCGATTTGAATAATTCTAAAAGTCTATCCATTTCTTTTTCCATGGTATCTTCACTCATCTCCATATCTTCCATCATCTCCATCATCATGTCCTTGTTCAATTCCTGCATTAGGTCTTGAATTTTTTGCATTAATTCCTGCGTTTCTTGATCAAGAACTTCTTCGAACATTTCTTGAATTTTTTCTTGCTTCTCAAGAATTTCTTCTTCTCTTTCAGAAAACTCATCTTGGTTTTCTAGATTTTCTTCAAATTTTTCTTTTGCCTTTTTAAGATTTTCTTCGAGTTCTTTTTGTCGTTCCAAAAGCTTTTCCATTTCTTGTTGCTCTTGAAAACTCATTTCTTTCTTCTGCAATAATTTTTCTCTAAGCTTTTTTAAGTCTTCTTGAATCTTCTTGGACTCTTTTAAGGACTCTTCTAAGGTCTTGGTAATGTCTTCTTCGTTTTCATCTTCTTGTTCGACAAACTCTTCCAAAGTAGGCTTTTCAAAATTCATGATGGCTGTTTTAGCAGCTTTGCTTCCATTGATGGCATCATTGTCTTTTGTTTCAAAATAATAACTTAATTGATCGCCAGGTTTAAGGTCAAACTCTCTAATATCAAGGGAGTGGTCATATTGAACATTTCTATCTTTAGGTTGCAGTAGAACCTGACTCTCTGATTTTTTGGTCAAACCATTCTTGTCCTTTAATGTATAATTAAAAGTCAAAGAGCTAAGACCATAATCATCGGAAGCATTTCCAATAAAGTATATCAATTCATTGTCAAGACTGTCTTGAAATTTTTCAACATTGATTGTTGGGTAGTTGTCAGGAATTACTCTTAGACTATAACTTACAGAATCAGGAATTGGGATCAGTTCATTGGAATAATAAACTTTGTAAACATCATCTTTAAAGATTTGCTTGTAAAATCTAAATCTATCTGGTGATTGTCTTTCTGCTTGTTTTGATATTTTGCTGTTCTGAAAATTCAGTTGAATTTTGTCTGTATTTTTTGTGTCGAAATTCCAAGTAAGTTTGGTTCCTAAAGGAACCACCATATCTCCAATATTGCTAACTGCTTCATCTTTTCTATTAATGTAAGATGGGTAATCCATCTTCAAGGTAAACCCAGAAAGGTTTGGCTTTGGTAGCACCTTTAAGGTATTTGTTCTAGAAGAAACAGACCCAGCATAGACTTCAAAATCGATATCTTTTTGAACCTTGTTGAATACATATTGAAATTTGCCTGGAGCGATCTTATTCAATCTGTATTGAAAGTCTCCAAATCTTATATAAGCATCATTGGGTATTGCTTCTCCTGAAACATCAATATCTAGCGTGTAATCTTGATATTGTATAACAGTTAAGTCTTTGTTAATTAAGTTGAAATGAAATGGCGCAGCTCTTTCGAATTCAATATCATTATTTATTAAACGGTGTGTGCTATCTTTAATAAGGCTTGGCGCAGTTGTTATAATTAATAATAAAAGTAAAAATGGAGGTAGTGCGTATTTAAGATATTTTTTGTTTTTCTTTAGATCGATGGCTGATCTGAAGGGAATAGGCTTTATTTTTTCCGATTTTTGATTGATACTAGCAACAATCAATGAATTATCGGCAACATGTGTACTTTGTTGCTTTAGTTGTAGAATATTGAGTAAGCGATCTTTGACATCTCCAAAATGGTTGCCAATTATACTTGCTGCTTGTTCATGGCTAATAACTTGACCTAATCGAAAGTATTTGAGAAGAGGGATTAATACGAGGTAACTAAAGGAGGCAAGCGATACACCAATGAAACTATAATAGAATAGCTTACGAATTCCTTTATCAAAATAAAAATAATGTTCTAATAAACTAAAAGCTAAAAATAGGCCGAGAATGATTCCTATGCTGTAAAGGGTTCCTCTAATTAGTTGATTTAAATAAAACTTTCTGATGAATTGATCAAGTTTCTGAATCAACAAATCATAACTACTCATTTTCTCCATTATATTCCTTAAGTGCTTTGTGGAAAATACCCAATTTCTAATTTAGGCCTTAAGTAGACCTATCAAGAAGTTATAAAATTCGTCTTTTATAACTAAAAAGTCAATAATACTTGAAGTATAAAGTGTTAAGTACCTAGATTGGTTCTATATTTTATAATTAATTCCTCATCCTCCTCTTTTTGAATGATTTCTTCGACCATTTTGTTGAGTTTGTCAATGGTAGAAGTTAGCTCTTTTGAATCACCTTCAGGTATTTCTTGAAGTTGAGCAACTAAATTTTCTTTGAGTTTAATGATGTTGCTTGTTGAGACATATTTTTTGTAACTATTTTCCTCTTTTTTTGTAGCAATTTTTTTGAGTGTGCTTGCTGCAACAAGCATGTTTTCTGGATTGCATTTGCTTGCAAGATCAAAATGATAAGTCGAAATAGGAAAGAATTTATAAATGTCTGCGGCGACAAGAGCCTCATTAAGGTAAGGTAAATATTGAGGATCGGAACCTTTAGAAAAGAGATCTAGCAGTGTTATTGCCATTGATTTCTTGTACTTTTTGTACATAGTTTCAGCTATTTCCAAACCAAGTTTTTCATTTTGGGAATGTACAATTTTAATGGCTTGAGAAAGAACTGGGACTGCTTGTTCTTTGTCCAATATGGATGTTGCTGCTTCAAAGGCGACCTCTGGTGCTTTTTTTGAAAGAAGGCGAAGGGCATCTTTTCTTACTCTCGAGTTTTTGTCTTGCATTGCCATGCTTTTGATTTTTTCTGTATCAAAATCCATGTATCGGTAAGAAAGACCTAATTTTCTAAATTCATGATAGGGTTCGTCCAGTGCTTTTTTAAAAACATCTTTAGCACGATCATTATTTCTAAGCTTGGTGAGGGCAAGTTTTTTGTCTATAAAATGAGGAGAAAGCTCAAATAAATATTTTAGTTGTGCAGTAGAAAATACTTCTTTGGTTTCAGCTAATAAATATCTATTTCCATCCAATATGCTGACCGCAGGTTCTTCTTTTAATTGTAGGATAAATTTTTGTTTTCTTTTGTTGATCTCGAGTGGAAATTTTTCTACTCTCCCATCTTTATAGTAAATGGCAGCATCTACAGGAAGTATGTAGATGTATTTATGATCTGATTCTTCTTGAATTTGATCTACATTTATGGTCAAGATGTTTGACTTAAAGTCAAAATCATAGTCGATATCAAGAATTGGGTGCCCTTCTGTAAAGTACCATTGATCAAAGAACCACCTTAGATCTTTAGCGGTAACTTCTTCGAAAGCAAATCTAAGAGCATCAGCTTCTACGCTAGAGTACTCATTGTCTTTTAAATACTTGCTTAGGGAATCAAAAAATGCCTCATCTCCCACAAGCTTTCTAAGCATATGCAATACCAAGCCACCTTTATTGTAACTGTGTGCATCGAACATATCCTCTTTGTCTTCATAACCATAATGTATGAGCGGGTGGGTGTTGTTTAATGCAGCATCAAAATATGTTTTCATTTCATCTTGACGATGATGTTCTGCAGCACTGAGACCATATTTATGCTCCTGCCAAAGGTATTCACTATAGTTAGCAAAGCCTTCGTTTAGCGTTAGATTAGCCCAGTTTTCACAAGTAACCAAATCACCGAACCAATGATGGAATAATTCATGAGCAACAATGTTATCATTGTGGTTGTCTATAAGTTCTTCGGTGGTTTTCTGAACAAAGTCTCCATAAACCGAAGCTGAAGTGTTCTCCATAGCTCCAGATACAAAGTCACGCACAACAACTTGGCTGTATTTGTCCCAGGGGTATTTATAATCTAAAATGTCTGAGAAAAATTCAAGCATCTCCGGTGTATGATTAAATATCATTTTTGCGTCAGCTTCATATTCTGGTTCTACATAATAATTAACATCTAAGTCTTGCCAATTATCTTGAACAACAGCATATTCACCAATGGCCATCATGAATAAGTAGGGTGTATGTGTTTTATCTTGTTTCCAATAATCGGTCCTGGTGCCATTTTGGTTGTTTGTTGAACTTATTAATTTTCCATTGGATAAGGTCTCAAATCGATCTTCAACTGTAATAAATATTTCTTGGCTACATCTTTCATTTGGTTTGTCTATGGTTGGAAACCATTTTGAGTTATTTTCGGTTTCGCCTTGTGTCCAAATTTGCTGAGGCTTATAAATATTATCATTTTGCGGGTTGATAAAAAATAGTCCTTTATTACTGGTGATTGCAGCACTACCGCTATCTTCATTTTCAGATGGTTTTGCGGTATAATCAATAATCACTTTATATTTTTCTCCCCGCCGGTAGGGCCTGTCTAATTTGATATCGATTTTTGTACTGTCGTAATTATATTTAAGAGGGCGGCCATTGCCTTCTGATATGGAATGAATATCAAAACCAACAGCATCTAATTCTAGTCTATCAGAAACATAAAAGATAGGTGACAGATCCAGTGTGGCTTTAGCAAGAACATGTTCCTTTTCCCAATCAAATGCAAGCTCTAATTTGGTATGAAGTAGATCGTGAACCCTTTCATAGGTGCCATTGTATATTGGCAATGTATCTGGTATAACAACTTCATCCTTTTTCGGAATAGCTTTGGCAGAAACGACCAAGGTGTCGAGATTTCTCATGTCAATTGGTTCTTGTACAATAACCTGCTTAGGCTTGCAAGAAAATGCCAATAGAAATAAGAGTAAACAGCCAAAGATTCTCATAAGTCCAAAATTAACCAATTGAAATTAAATATCAACTTATATTACTGGAGTAATAGTTTATCTTATTCGTTAAAATGTCAGCAATATTCTAGTGAGACTGTATTATATTGCATTGTGCAATTGCATCTACTCATAGAATCCCCTTTTTATACAGATAGGATTGTAAAAAAAATGGCAAATCTTTGTTCAGACGAGATTTGTTTTGTGCGTATTCGTACCCATAATGACGTTCTTTTTCAAGATAAAAATGGTAACAGAGAGATGTCATTAATCAAGTTAAACAGACACTTGATCACTATAAATCCTTCACGATGTTACATTCATTTTTTAAGTTCTTCGATCGCATATGTTCTTCACAAGACCGGCCTTAAAAAGAAACCCTGTTATTGGATTATGTGGGGAGCTGATTTCTATGGTTTGCCAAAATTTAGTGATAAATATTACTTACCTATATCGAAATCATTTGCATGGAGGAACAAAGGTTTTCGTTCTAGAATAATTCAATTTTTGGGACTTCCTTCTTCGAAGTATATTATGGAAATATTCCCACATCTGGATTATTTCGTAGGATATGAGGAGGAATTTAAGCTTACGCAAATGGAACTCGGTCATCGGATGAAGTTTCTGCCATGGGAATATTATTTTAATATCGAAGAATTGAATTTACCTCCTATCAATCAAGGGAATGGTACAATCTTATTAGGAAACTCAGATGATCCGATGAATAATCATCTTGATACTTTGGACAAGTTAGAGTCAGTAGTACAACCTCAGCAAAAAATTATAATTCCTATTGCTGGAGCAAAACCAGAGTATTTTGAAGCGTTGAATCATGCTAAGCAAAAATCCAAAGCAAATATTGTTTTGATTGAAAAATACATGGCTCCAACGGTGTTTTTTGAGATGATGCAAGAAGTGAGTTTTGTAGTCTATGGTCATTTAAGACAACAAGGTGTGGGTACGATTATTCCACTTTTATTTGCTGGTAAAAAAGCATTTTTGTGGGATGGTAACCCATTGAAAAGTATTTTACAAAGGTGGGGGTTAGCTATAACATCTTTGGACACAGTGGGGAAAGAAGAAATAATCTTTTTGAAACCAAATGAGGTGGAACAACAGAGGAAGGCATTGAAGAAAATCCTGTCTTCAAAATCAGATACTCTACGTTGGAAAAAAATTTTGGAAGATTGAGAGTTAACATTTGACTTAGTATTTTAGAATTAGTAAAAACATAATATGGAATCAGTAAATAAGTTGGTAGCTGAATTTGCCAGTTTTGTATGGGGAATGCCTTTACTGATTCTATTAATTGGTGGTGGACTTTATTTGTTATTTGTTTCTAGGTTTATACCATTTAGGTATTTGGGACATGCTTTGAAAGTGTTGAAAGGCAAATACGACGATCCAAATGATCCAGGACAGATCAATCATTTTGAAGCATTGACAACGGCTCTATCATCGACCATCGGTATGGGCAATGTAGCAGGTGTTGCGGTTGCCATCACACTTGGAGGTCCAGGCGCTATATTTTGGATGTGGGTTAGTGGAATTATAGGAATGTCGACTAAGTTTTTTACCTGTTCTTTAGCAATTCTATATCGAGGGAAAGACAGCAATGGAGAGATTCAAGGGGGTCCCATGTACTTTATTACAGAAGGTTTGGGGGAGGTGTGGAAACCACTTGCTATATTTTTTAGTATTGCTGGTCTTGTAGGGGCTCTGCCTGTTTTCAATGTTAATCAACTAACACAAGCTGTTACAGATATATTACTTATTCCTAATGGAATAGAAGAAAGCTTTGTTTCAAATCTAAGTATTGGCATTATATTATTGGTCCTTACGGCGGTTGTGGTTCTAGGAGGTATCTCTAGAATTAGTAAAGCAGCTTCGAAGTTGGTTCCTTTTATGGTGATCTTGTACTTTTTATCAGTGATCATTATTTTATTTCTTCATATTGATCAGGTTCCAAAATATCTAGGTTTGATTTTTACAGAAGCTTTCTCAGCTTCGCTTTATAAAGGAGAGCCGATGTTTGGTGGAATGGTCGGGGCCTTAATATTGTTAGGAATTAGAAGAGGAGCCTTTTCTAATGAAGCAGGGATAGGTACGGCTCCAATGGCCCATGGTGCTGCGAAAACAAAGGAGCCAATACGAGAAGGTTTGGTTGCCATGTTAGGGCCTGCTATCGATACATTAATTGTATGTACATTAACTGCTTTGGTCATTCTTGTCACCGGCGTTTGGGAGACTAGTGGTGATAATGGAGTTAGTCTTACAGCCAATGCTTTTAATAATTCTATTCCAGGTATTGGGAAATATCTTCTTTTATTATGTGTTGCGGTTTTTTCTGTTTCTTCACTTTTTTCTTATTCATATTATGGAAGTAAGTGTATGTCATTTATAATTGGAGCTGACAAGAAGCACTACTATCAATATATCTATCTTTTAAGTATAGTCATTGCATCCGTGACCTCTTTGGAAATCATGTTAAATCTTATTGATGGATTTTTTGCATTGATGGCAATTCCTACAATGATCAGTACGATTATTTTAGCACCAAAGGTTATGAAAGAGGCCAGGGGATATTTTGGGAGGATGAACTTATAGGAGTTAGTTTGTTTTTAAAAGGAGTCTTTAGCTTCTATAAATTTAAACTTTTACAAACCACGAGAAACACATATATGCTCCTTGCAAACTGTCTAAATGAGACGACCCTGATTCATAACAATAGCACTAAAAATCTCATGGAAATTCGAGATTTTTAGCTCTACTTAAATATAATTGGGGACGCAATTACCTTCAAAATTAATACCCTTCTATTCCCCCTTCGGATGCACCAATTCCATCTCCTCAATCAAGTGACTTGCGCCAGCAAACTTATCAATTATGAAAAGGACAAATCTTGCGTCTACCATGATGTTTCTACAAATTGATTTGTCATAATTGATGTCACTCATGGTGCCTTCCCATACTCTATCAAAATTAAGACCGATTAAATTCCCATGTGCATCGATGGCTGGACTTCCTGAGTTTCCTCCTGTTGTATGATTCGAACCTAAGAAGCAAACAGGAACTTGCCCGTTGGTGTCAGCGTACTGACCATAATCTTTGCTTTCGTGTAACTCAATAAGTTTAGGATGTACATCAAACTCATAATCACCAGGCACATATTTTTCAATGACTCCATCCAAATAAGTCACAGGGGTATAGCACACACCATCTTTGGGTTTGTAACCATTGACTTGGCCATAACTAACCCTCATGGTTGAGTTAGCATCTGGGTAGAATCGTTTTTCAGGGAATGTTTCTATGATGGCTTGCATGTACTTTCTTTGTAATTCATCCAATTGGGCTTTGTTTTCGTTGTATGGTTTGTTGACTTTTTCGTCGATCATGGATGACCATGCACTGGATAGCATATATGCAGGATCCATTTTCAGTTTTTCTATGGCGGCTGTTGGTTCCAGATCAAGCAATTCCATCATCTTGTCTTCGTTGGAAATGAAAGAATTTCCATAGAGATTGCTGGCAAGCATTTGGAAACCTTTGGTTCCTTTTATATTTTTTAATTCGTCAGGAACATACATTGGGTTTACATTTTTGACATACATTTCAGTCAAGGCAGCAAAGACCTCTTGATCAATATCTGGTCTATAATCCTTGTAGAAGCCTTTCAAGTAGCCTTTGACTCTTCCCAGATATCCATTGTATGCATCTTCACCATTGTTTTCATATCTGTTTACAAGACGACCAAGAATTGATGATACGGATAGTAGTTCGATGTTTCTTGAGGCCACCTCACTAAAGTAATCTCTAGTAAAAGCATAAGACTCATTCGCTTTGTAAAGTTGATCCATTTGCGGAAGCAAAGAAACGTTACTTGGGTTGGATCGATTCTTCATTTTGAATTCTTCCTCAAATCTTTTTTTCTTATCGATTGCTTTTGTTTTAACCAAACCTTGACTTTCACCAATCCATTTTTTCCAGTAGTTTGCGATTCTTGCAAACTTAGATGCGTACTGAATTCTTACCTCTTCATCTGCTCTCATTTTTTCATCCAAGATGGCAAGAGCCTTTTCTCTAATTTCTATTTTTGCGGGATTTAGAGTTTCAACAATTTGTTCTACTGCTGAAGCGGGAAGATATTGGTTGGTTCTTCCAGGGAAACCAAAGATCATGGTAAAATCCCCTTCTTCTACACCATCCAAGGAAATCGGAAGAAAATGCTTAGGCTTATATGGAACATTTTCTTCGGCATATTCTGCTGGCTCATTGTTTGGTCCTGCATAGATTCTAAATAAGGAAAAGTCACCGGTATGTCTTGGCCATTCCCAGTTATCTGTATCTGCTCCAAATTTTCCGATAGATTCCGGAGGAGTACCTACCAATCTTACATCATTGAAGGTGACGGTTTGGAAGGAAAAATATTGGTTGCCATGATAGAATGGCCTGATGATGACATCGTGAAATTCTTTCAACCTTAAAGTTCCCTTGTATTCTTCAATGTTTTTATCAACAACAGATTGCCTTTCTTTTTCATCCATATCTTTGGTAACCCCTGCTAATATCTTATCAGTTACATCATCCATTCTGACGATAAATCTGGCAAACAGACCTGGGTTTGCTAATTCTTCATCTTGGGATTGCGCCCAAAAACCATCTTTTAAAAGATTGTTTTCTAATGTAGAATGGGATTGAATTTGACCATATCCACAATGGTGGTTGGTCAATAACAAACCTTGATCTGAGATGACTTCCGAAGTACAAAATCCACCAAAATGAGCAATGGCATCTTTGAGAGAACCTTGGTTGACACTATAGATATCTTCAGCTGTCAATTTCATACCCATTGATTGCATTTCCCCTTCGTTTAAGGCTTTTAGCAAAAGAGGCAACCACATTCCATCCCCTGCAAATAGGAGATTTGCCATAGAAATCAAAACAATTGTTATCGAAATTCTTATAATTTTCATTAGTAGCGTATTTTAATGATTGCTAAATTATAAAAGTTAAACAGCAAAAAGACAATGTTGCCATTTTTCTCATTTTCAAATACTGAATTTGATGCTTTCACCATGGAGCATTATTTGCCTATAATGCTTGCATTTGCTGTAGGCTTTTTTGCTATTTATATAGGCAATAAGTATTTGAATGAGAAAGCAAAGACAGCTTTGGGCGTATTGATGGCAATAATCCCTTTTAGCTGTGTACTCGGAAGGATGTCATATCTATTGTATGTAGGAAACTTTGATCCAAAACTTGATTTACCATTTTTTCTTTGCCGATTCATGGCATTGATTCTTCCCTTTGTTTTTTATTACAGAAATAGATTTCTATTGGGCATTTTATATTTCTGGATTCTTGCAGGAACGATGAATGCGATTATTACTCCTGATTTGCAACAAGGGCTTGGTCATTGGGAATATAGTTTGTATTGGGTATATCATACCATGCTCATTGCAACGATTCTGTATGGTGTATTTGTGTATAAATTTAAAGTGGGGTGGAAGGATTATCGAAATGCGGTTTTAGGAACAATTGTTTTTACAATTTTTTCATCCATTGTTAATTTTATGCTCAAGGCAAATTACAATTACCTTTCAGCAAAGCCTGAGGTGGCATCGATTTTAGATCATTTTGGTCCATGGCCATGGTACATTGTAAGTGTGTACGGTTTGATGTTTTTTCTCTTCTTTATTGTCTTGTTACCGCATCTAAGAAAGAATGCTTAATTGTTAGGAACACACGATTCAATTTTTGCTTCGAAATCCATCAATCTTGATGCTTCAAAGCCAGGTAATAATTCTATACTTAAGACACCTTGGTAGATGGTTGGATTGGTTTGATCTACCTGAACTTTTGAAATCAAATGATTAGAAGCGGAATAGAGTCCTCCAGGTTGTGGACTTTCAATATTAACCACTGGAGTACAAGTATCAGCAATGGTCCAATCCAATTGCATGGTTACGATACCATTGGTTATATCTGAAGCAACAATACATCCAGATGGAAGGAATGGGTATATTCCCCAGGTGCCTTCAAAACCTGTATAGATATTTCCATTTTGAGTATAGATATCATTGTATCCTGCAATGACAGGATTTTCTCTGTCTGTGATATCATAGACTTTGACACCATCTTCATAATGAGACATGTACAAAAAATCATTGACTACGAAGAGATTATGTGCGATCAAACCGTTATCAGACTCCAGAGGATCCCAAATTTGATTGACGATTTCAATATCGTTGTTTGGGTCATCTAAATTTGACATATCGATGACATTGATGGTGTGATCTGCTTTTTCTTCGATGAGATATGCCCATTGTTCTTCAGCATCATTCCAGCTGGCGTGTGCGCCATCCATACCACTTAATTCTTCTATTAAAAATATATTGTCTGGATCATTGGCATCATATATTCTAAAGTCATCTCCATTGAAATATGATCCATATATAATATTGTCTTTTACATTTAGGTCGTGGAGATATCCGCCGCCTAAGGAACCTTCGTAAAGCAATATTGGATTTTCTGGGTCGGTAGCAATGTCAAGAATTACAAGGTCTTTCTTGTTTCCTGATTTATAGACATCACAGGCATAAAGTCTTCCATTATCTTCATCAATAAAAATATTATGAGCACGAGTGAACCAGGTTGTTTTCGCTCCCGCAAATGTGATACTGCCTCCAGGTAGCGCAGATAGATCAAAAATTCTCAATCCTTCCGAACAGGTTGAGCCATCGCATACAGAATATGCATAATCTTGATACACTTTGAAGTCTCTCCAAATGGGAGAATTGCCGTTGTATTGATAGACAACTTGAGGGTTGGCGCAATCGGTTACATCTATAAAGTAGATAGAATCTTGAGTTCCAGAAATTGCATACTCATTTCCTTCTTCGTCTACATATCCCCAGATATCACTCCATTCGTCTGTAGTATAATCAAAGTCACCCAATGTTTCCATATTTAAGGTAGCCTGAGACTGAAGATTTATAGAAAGGATAGTGAAAAAGAAAAGGAGAATTATTTTCATAATTGCCGATTGAAGTAAAAGATTAAATATAAAGATAAAGAAAAGCCACAGCAAATGCTATGGCTTTTCTAATCATCTTTATTTACAAGACATATTAGTCTATACCGTGCATCATTTTTGAAAGCTTTGGTTTTAATAATATTAAAATTACTGCTGCAGTTGCAGGAATAATTGTAAATATTAAAAAGAAAGCAGTCATACTATTTTTTTCAACGATTGTGTCAATATAACTTCCTGTCATACCACCTGCCCAGTTGGCCAAGAAATTAGATAGGAAGAAAACACCAAACATAATTCCAATCAATCTTAAAGGTGCTAACTTACTAATGTAAGAAAGACCAACAGGGGAAAGACAAAGTTCTCCTAGTGTATGAAATAAATAGGCAAGAATTAACCAAACCATGCTAACAGATGCGGTTTTGGCACCTTGAGGTATTCCATAACTTCCAAATGCTAAAAGACCAAATCCAAATGCTAAAAGTAATAGACCCATAGCGAATTTGATAGGACCAGACTTGATGATTTTCATATCCCAAAACTTTGAGAACAATGGTGCCAAAGCAATGATGAAGAATGAATTGAGGATTCCAAACCATGAAGCTTTAACTTCTGTAATATTGGGATCCAAGGTAACACCAAATCTTTCTGCTAATCCACCAAAATATCCCCATTCAAATCCCAACATAATGATGACAATAATCCAGATTACAAAGAATGCTAAAGAGAGAATAATGTTAGCTACAGATATTTTTCCAAAAGTTTGGGATACAAGTTTTCCAAGTACCCAGGTAATAACAATCATTGGAACAACCGTCAATAAGGTGTTGACTGTATTAAAAGTACTTGCTTGTCCTCCTTCAAGGGTTCTATCCGTATAATCGGCTGCAAAAATGGTCATAGATCCACCTGCTTGTTCAAAAGCCCACCAAAAGAAAACTGTAAATAAGGTGAGGATTACAATAACCCAAACCCTGTCTTTTTCTACTTTAGTTAGGGTGGGATCTGTTACGATATATCCTATGATTCCTACAAAAGCTGCAAGGATTAAGGCAGACATTACAATTTTATTAAAGAACGCAAGAACGCCAAAAGATTCTACTTCTGAAACAAACAAACCAAACCTATTTAAACAAAAAATAGAAATGGCTACTACTGCCGCTATTCCAATCCATTTTCCTAGTCGACCTGAAGATTTTTGTGTCTTTACATGCTGTTCAACTTGTTTGATTTCATCAGCATCGAAGTTAGCATTGAGATCTGCAACCGTATCCTTTTCAGGGGCAAGGCCAATAGGCCCAAACAGTTTTCCTGATAACCAGAACTGGACCGCTCCAGCAATCATAAATACCATGGCTAAACCAAATCCATAATGCCATCCTACAGTTTCACCAATGTACCCACAGAGTAAAATGCCTAGAAATGCGCCAGCATTAATACCCATATAGAAAATGGTATAGGCGGCATCTTTTTTATCTGGGTCATCATACAATTGTCCTACAATTGATGAAATATTAGGTTTAAACAAACCATTTCCAAGAATTAAGGCTGTTAAACCGATAAAGAAGAAAGTTTGACTTTGGAGTGCCATGCATAGATGACCAAATGCCATTACAAAGGCACCTATAATGACTGCTTTACGATACCCTAATAATTGATCAGCAAGCATCCCTCCAAACAATGGAGTAAAATAGACAAGACCAGTATAAAGTGCATAAAGTTGTAATGCATTATCTCGTTCCCAACCATATCCACCATCGGTTATAGATGCTACTAAAAATAATACAAGCAAGGCTCTCATACCATAGTATGAAAATCTTTCCCACATTTCCGTAAAGAATAAAACAAAGAGACCAGAGGGGTGATTAAGTACGGTCCCTTGACTTTTGATGTCGAAGCTCATTATTTAATTTTTAATTCATTCGTAAAATAAAAATTTGACTTGAGAACAGGCCTTATTTGGGCAATTAATCTGAAAATAAGATCTGAGATGTAATTGTGGGACAAAAAAAGCAGCCACTTTGATTAAAGTAGCTGCTTATGAGTTGGATTGAGTATTGCCAATTAATCGCCTATTGGCCTATTTCTGGTTTATAGTAATTGATCATTGCCGTAATTTGTTTGTCAAGAGCCAATTCTGGTTCTATTTTGAACAATAACTTATGATCGCTATGGTCTTCTTCTAATGCTTCTCTAAGTACATCCAAACCTTTGGCATTGTCCTTGGATAAAATTAAAGCTGCTGATTTACAATAAAGAATGTTTGCTCCAAAGGTAAAATCTTCTGCTTTTTCAAGAAGTTGGAGTGCTAATTTTCTTTCTCCTGTTTTAATTAGGAAGGTAGCATATTTTGACCAGTAGAAACTTTCTTCTGGAGCAATGGTTGTTGCTTTTCGGTAGAAAAAATCTGCTTTTTCATAACTACCTAAGGTATAATAAGCCTCGGCCAATTGCAGGAAGTATTCTTCAGTATTGTCTTCTATCGCTATGGCCTTGTGGTAGGATTTTACCGCATTATTCCAGTTCTTTTCAGAAGCATAACAGTTGCCAAGTTTAAAATAGATCTCATCATTATAGGGATCATATTTTAAAGCTTTGTAAAGGTTGTACTTTGCTGCTGAAAGATTGCCTAGAGCTTTGTGACAATCTGCCATATTAATAAATACATCTTCGTCTACTCCGAAAAGAGCAACTGCTTCTTTATAGATGCTTAATGCTTTAGCATACTTTTTGGTTTGAAGACAAAGTTCTGCACATTCATAATAAGCAATTTGGAACTCTGGCTTAATGATAAATGCATACTCCAGGGCAGAGATTGCTTTATTATATTCACCAACACAAGAATAGGCTTCTCCTAAATTATACCACGCCATAAATGAATATGGTGTTCGGTCTATTATCTTATTTAGAAAAGCGATTGCTCCAAAATAATTTTTTGAGAATTCTATCGAAAACCAAAAACGATCTAAGGCTTCTGCATTTTGTGGATCGTTAACGATGGCCTCTTTCAAAACGTCATACATTCTATTAAAGTCTTGATTGACTTCATGGATGTAGGATTCGCAGATTAATACTTCTGCACGATCACTACCCACTACATGACTTTTCAAATCATCTAGAATATTTTGTGCTTCATCAATTCTTCCTGAGTAAGCATAAATTTTAATTCTTATTAATTTGATTTCAAGCTCTGATGGAGCGATGCTGTCAGCAATGTTAAGTACTTCAAGACATTCTGCAGGTCTATTTAATTTACTTAGAACTTTTGCTTTGGTAATATAGAATTCTACGCGATAATTGAATTGAGCAATTGCAAGATTGCAAACATTCAAAGCGCGATCCAGTTGATTTTCGTCTTCGTAATAATTGATGATGTCGATAAATGATTTCTCAGTTAGAAAGATACTCTCTCCAGTTGAGCACATTTCTTCAAAATCTGACACCAAATTAATTATCTCTAGATTACGTGTTAATTTTTGGTCCATTGAGTTTTACGTTGTTAAACTTGGGATTTAACTTGACGTAAATATAACATTATTGGATTCATTGTAGATTTCTCTCAATGTTTTTTTCATTTTTTCTTGTACGATCGCTTTTGCATAATTTGAACATTTAGAAGGGGTCTTTTACTTCATTTTGGAAGTATCTGTTTTTATTAGTTTTTTAATCCATTCTTAATCATTCGATAACATATATTGTAAATAGATAAACTCTTAAAAAATGTAATATATACTTCGTTACATTAGAAAAAATATTGCTTTACATTTACCATATTATGGGTAGATAGAAATTAATTAAATCGCCTCAAAATTTTGTGTTTTTGAAGAAAATCAAAATTCTAGATCATATTATTTAATCTATTATTTCCCCTCACTGTTCAACCTTTTTCGAACATGTCTTAGCATTTCTTCTTTAAACCTTCTTTCCAGAATGAAGATATGTATAACCTTTTTTGAGGGAAGAACTTGCTTAAACTTCACGACATATTCTTGATCAATTTCTAATTCTTTTTGTTTGCGTGCTAAATGTTCTTCAATTAAAAGTTCAGCTTCTTCATTGCTAATTTCTTGAAGATTGGGCTTTTCTTTTCCTTGCATTCGAATATTCTTTTTCGCAGCTGAATATTCATTGTAAACTGGCCAAAATGCTTGTGCTTCTTGAGGACTTAATTCTAACTTTGTTGTAAAGAAAGCAATTTTCTGTGCTTCTAATTTTTCTGTTGATGCTTTTTCATGTTTATGAGCTTGGTTACCATGTCTAGGACCAGGTTTTTGTGCTGTAAGTGATATTACAAATAGGACTAAGGATAAAATTAAAATACTTCTCATTCTTTTATTTTTGATTAGTAAACAAGTGCCAAGTCATACAACTCTGACTCTTCTAATAAATAATTTATTATAACGTCTGTATCAAATTCAGTAAGATCCATTTCCGAATTTGAACTTTCAAATAGAAAATCTAGCTCTTCTATTTCTATATCATCGGAAAAAATGGATTCTTGAACCAATAATTCAAATTGTGTTTCATCATTCATTGCAAAAACTTCGTTGGATACTTTTGATTGTTGTTTGAAAAGAAATATTGATGAAATAATTAAAAGCGAGGCAGCGATAGAAATAACAGGAACAAGCAATTTGCTTTTTCTTACTTTGATATAGTTTCTATAATTTATTTTTTCAAAATAAGATTCTGGAGTGTGAAAATCTTCCTCTTTTTTAATGCTGTGTAATAAAGGAAAATCCTCAACATTAAAAATTTCCTCTTCCAATATTTTGTCCTTCATTTTTTCTCCAAATTTGATAAAGAAATCTTTAGGAACTTCCTCGTTATTTTTATTCTCAAACTTTGACATCCATCTGTATTAAGTATTCTTCAATTTTTTTACTTGCGTGATGATAGGAGGCTTTTAAGCTACCAACACTTGTGTCCAGAATCTCAGCCATGTCTTTATAATTTAATTCATCATAATATCTCAAGATGAAAACTTGTTTTTGTTTTTTCGGTAATTCTTCAATGGCTTCTTTTAGGGCTAGCTGAATATTGTCTCCATTAAAATATGGGTCCGCTTTTAAGCTAGATCTTAAGTTTGCTGAATAATTTTGTAAAGATCTTTTCTTATTTAAAAAAGAGATTGATTCGTTCGATGCAATCCTATAAAGCCACGTAAATAACTTTGATTGGCGTTTAAATTTTCCTATTGATTTATACACCTTAATAAAAACATTCTGCAAAATATCATCTGCGTCTTCGTGTATAAGAACCATTCTTCTAATGTGCCAATAAAGTGGTTGTTTGTATTTGGAAACCAGCTTATTAAAGCCCTGCTCAAATGAGTTTGAACTTTTTAATAAATCTAATATTTCTGTATCCTCTTTGTTCATTAATTATTGATTAGACTACATGGACGCTATTAAGTTTAAAACACTAAGATATTATTTGCATTTTTGCCGTTAAATTTTTTAAAAATGTGGTCTAGACTTAGTGGGTTAATATTGAAATTGTTAGGATTTACTATTAAAGGTGAATATCCGAGGCATATTAAAAAATTAGTAGTCATTGCTGCTCCACATACCTCTTACTGGGATTTTCCAATTGGTTTATTGATTCGATCGGTAACAAAGGCTCATGTCAAATATGTTGGGAAGGCATCATTGTTCAAACCACCATTGGGTTGGTTGATGAAGAAATGGGGTGGGGTACCAGTGGATAGGACTAAAAGTAATAATTTTGTTGACTCTGTGATAAAAGTATTTTCTGAAAAAGACGAGTTGGCCATTTTGTTTGCTCCTGAAGGAACAAGGAAAAAGGTAGAGAGATTTAAAACAGGATTTTATTACATTGCAAAAGGAGCTAATGTTCCAATATTACCCATAGTATTTGATTTTGGAAAGAAAGAATTTATTTGGAAGGATTTAATATATACAACAGATGATCCAAAAACAGATTTGGAAGAAATAGAAAACATTTATAAAAATGTTAAAGGTTTCCATCTTGAAAATAGCTTTAGCTAATGGCAACAACACACAATAGTATTTTATCAGATTGGAAAAAGGGCAAATTTGATCCCATATATTTGTTGTATGGAGAAGAGGAGTATTTTATTGACGACCTTATCTCATTTGCTGAAAAGCATATTCTTACAGAAGGAGAAAAAGCATTTAATCAAATTGTCCTCTATGGTAAGGAAATCAATTACCAAAACATACTTGACAATGCATATCAGTTTCCAATGATGTCAAGTCGACGTGTCGTGATCGTCAAGGAACTTCAAGAAATGAAAGATATGGATGGTCTGGCTGTCTATTTTGAAAAACCTGCAGACCAAACCATATTGGTTTTAGCCCATAAGCATAAAAAATTAGATAAACGGAAAAAATTTTGGAAGACCGCTATTGCAAATTCAACATCTTTTGAGTCAAAGAAAGTTTATGACAATAAAATACCAGCATTTATTTCTAAGCAATTGAATGGATTAGGAATTAATATAGAACCACATGCTGCAGACATGATGGCAACCTATCTTGGTAATGATCTTTCTAAAGTGATGAATGAAATTAATAAACTTTCTATTGTTAAAGAAGAAGGAAGTACGGTCACCAAAGATGATGTCCATGAACAAATTGGTATAAGTAAGGAATTTAATGTTTTTGAATTTCAGAATGCATTAGGGAAGAAAGACACATTGGCTTCTTATCGTATTGCTGATTATTTTGGAGAGAATGCCAAGAAGGTACATATAGTCCCAATTCTTGGATCTTTAATTGGTTTCTATCAAAAAATTGCTCTAGCAAAATCTAACCCAAACGCGAGAGCTGGAGATCTTGCCTCATTACTAGGCGTTTCTCCTTATTTTGTACAACAGTATACTATGGCAGCACGAAATTATAGTGGAAAGCAATTAAGAAATGCGTTTAAAATTCTGAAGGAAACGGATTTGAAAAGTAAAGGAGTAGGCAGTGTATCGACACCTCAAGGACAACTTTTAAGAGAGATGGTATATGGCTTGTTAATGCCTTAACGATTAAGGGTATCCAGCGTTTCCGACAAAGGAGGATATGCTGTGATCACACGATGTTAGTCGCACCTTATTAATTTAATTAAGTTGCTTACAATTGTTGCTTTCTATATTGGCAAAGCATATTTCTTCTGCATTTGAAAGACTAGTTAATATTATATTTTTCATATCAATTAGATCAGCAATTCTTTTATCTATATCCGAGATTTTATTATTAACCATCATTTTAAGAGTTGTACATGTAGCAAGATTGTTGTTTACCAATTCCAGAAGACTGCCAATTTCACTTAATGTAAATCCAAAACGTTTGGCTTTTTTTATAAGTAACAATGTTTCAACATGCTCATCATTATATTCTTTATAGTTATTATACTCAGATTTTGATCTGTTAACTTTTAATAGTCCCTTCTTTTCATAAAATCGTATGGTATCTTTTGACAGATCAGTTTTCTTACATATTTCTCGAATCAACATCTTTTTTCAATAAAGTTAAGAAAACCCTTGACCGTTGACTATACTCCACGGTTTATCTTTGTGATTCTTAAATCAAATCACTGATGTAATGAAGAATATAATTTTGGGATTGGGTTGGATAATTCTTGCTTTTTTTTTGGTTTCAGGTTATTACTATGAGAAATTTTCAATCCCTTCAGATAGCACCGCATTTATTCCGATTTCATGGGAAAGTCATAAGCAAATATTTCATGGAGTTGTACAGTGTAGTTTAATACCGGAAGATTTAAATATTCGGAAAGAAGAATTAAAAAAAACGATCTTCTCTAAAGTTGAAAAGAGAAAAGAGGATTCAAATGGGATCATCTTTTATTTTAATGACGAACCCAATTTGTTGGAATCTGTGTTAGAGCATATGATGATTGAAAGATTATGCTGTCCTTTTTTCAAATTTGATGTTTCAATTCTACCTTTTAACAAAGGCTTTGCTTTACAAATTTCAGGTTCTGAAGATGCCATAGAAATGATTAAAGCGTATGAATTAGAAATCGATTTATAACATGAGCTTTTATTCCGACAATATATTTCCGTTGATTCTTGATCATACTGAGCCAAAGGAAATGGCTACTCTGAGAAAGTCTAATTTAGCAGATGTACAAGATGATATATTAGAGATAGGAATTGGTACCGGTTCTAATCTTGCATACTATCCGGAGAGAATAAATCACTTGACTTCCATAGAGCCTTTAAGAGCAATGCAATCTATTGCTATGAAAAAGGGTGAAAGGAATTCTATTTTAATTAATTGGCATATTGGTGTTGCGGAAGATTTACCATTCGAAAAGGATTCTTTTAATACGGTGGTTACTACTGGTCTACTTTGCTCTGTCGAAGAACCTGCTCAAGTACTCAAAGAAATTTACCGAGTTTTGAAACCACTTGGAAAATATTATTTTCTGGAACATGGCCTTTCAAGAATTGCTAGGATAAGAAGATATCAAAAATTGCTTAATGGAGTAAATAAAAGTATTGCCTGTGGTTGCAACTTAACTCGAGACATTGAGAATTTAATTGAAAACTCGTCTTTTGAGAATTCGGAATATTTTTATCCTAAACCATTCAAAGGAATAGGATCTCTTTATGAGCCGATCCAAGGAATTGCTACAAAGTAATTACATGTCATGTTTTTTTGCCTAGGTTGAAACTAACTTAGTTTTAGGCATAAAAAAAACCCACTCACTTCTGAGCGGGTTATTTTTTGAATAATTTTCAACACCCTTTGTTTAATAGACATGAAATTGGGTGCCTACCCCCAATGATTTGAAAATAATTTTTTCAGAATCAACATATTTTTAATTCTATATTTATCATTGAATGACTTTCAATTTAATACATATATAAATATTTGATGAGTGAAGAAAAAAAAATACTTGACTTTGATAATAATCAACTGTTCTTATCCTCGCGGATATTAAAATTTCTCATAGAGAATACCTACAAACTTGATCTAAATGAAATTTTTCATTTCAAGCTAAGACAATTTACTTCTGAAATAGACCTGTACAATACCGTTTTGGTTAGAAAACTTCCATTAGAATACCTTTTTGAATTCATAGATCTTGTTAGAAAGTCTAATATTTCTATAGATCAATTTTATAAAATCGGCAACATTTCTCATGAATTTAATTCCCTAATTTTTACCAGTATTTATAATAATGCCAATATTGAAATAGATTGGAGGAATGAAATAAATTTTTTAAAAATGTCTCTGGTATCTTATGATCAAAGTTTAAAGCTTAAAATAAACTTGCATAAAATAATTAAAATAGATTTTAAAATAAGATATCCATTTTTAGAAGAGATCATCAAGGGATTATTAGATCGAATGTTTATGATCATTTTTGGTTCTAAGGCCAGCATTAAAGCTAATGCTCAAATTTTAGAAGCTTGTTATTCACAAGTTCAAATTTTAAATTTTGATTTGATACCTTATATAAGTAATAAGGAAATAGCTTTCAGTAGGATAAAAAGTTTTGTTGAAAAAACAAATGAAGAAACAACGAGCGAGAAAATATCTTATTTTTTGTACAGAGATATAGGATTTTCTGTAGAAGAAATTGCCGGGAAATTGAATATTTCGGTAAGAACATTGCAAAGACTATTGAAGAAGGAAGGAACAGGGTTTCGACATTTGAAAGAAGAAATAAGAAAGGCGCTTTCAATGAAATACCTTCGAGATGCTAATCTGTGCATCCAAGAGGTTAGTACTTTATTGGCATATTCTGAGAGAAGTGCCTTTGAAAAAGCCTTCAAAAGTTGGTATGGAGTCAATCCATCTGAGTACAAGAAAGGTTTAACTTAATTTTTGGTAGATTATTTCGCAAGCATCATTGATTAATTTAAAAACTTCAGCAAAACCTAAGGTATAATATGGGTCTGGTACTTCAACTGTTTCAGTATTATCACCAAATTCTAGAAATAATTTCACTTTAGCTTTATGATTTGCAGGGCACAAATTTAGGATATCTCTTAAGTTAGATTTATCCATTGCAAAGATATAATCAAAGTGATCAAAATCTTCTTTTTTGATTTCTCTTGATCTTTGATGAGAAATATCAATGTTGTTTATATTAGCAACTTTGATGGATCTTGGGTCAGGTGCTTCACCATTATGGAACGAGCTTGTTCCAGCAGAGTCAATTGTCCAGTTTAAGTTTTTTTGCTTTGCAATATCTTCCATGATACCTTGTGCTAAAGGCGAACGACAGATATTGCCCAAGCAGACCATAAGAATTTTCATTTCCTAAGTTATTCATTGAGATAATGAGTTGTAAGGCTATTGTTATTTCTTGTGGTAATTAATATTTTCTTGTTTGAGGCTTTTAACAAGGCAACATCTCTAAGATCGCCATTAATTAAAATACCACTTTCTTGTGGGCTGAGAGGCTGAAATGTACCATTTTTGTTATTGATTAAAACGAGGCCTTTTCCCGCATCTAATCTTGGTGTTTCAATCTCCATACCATATAGATTACCAGTAAGTATTAGATCAGAAAAGCCATCATTGTTTAGATCGGCTGCTTCTATACCCCAGATAGGAAATGCTTGCGCTTGTTTGGGTAATGCAAAGGAACTAAAATTTCCATTACCATCATTGATAAATACAAAAGATTCAAAAGTATTAACACTTAGCTGTAATGCGTTGGAGATTTTGTCCAATCCTAACATATCAGTAATGTTAGCATTTGCAAAATCAGAATAGGTTTCAAATTTTTCTTTAATATATGGCATTTGTTCACTTGAACATTGTCTACCTCTGACAGGAACTTGCTCTCCTTTATAAAATTTTGAAAGAACTACATCACAGGTTCCATTGCCATCAAAATCATCAGCAAAAACACTAAATGGCTTTTCTTGAGAAGCTGAAAATTTGGAGTTTAGTCCTAGGTTTCCTGCTATGATATCTTTGTCTCCATCATTATCAAGATCAACAGCTTTTAGAGAAAACCACCAACCTGTCAAATCATTGCTCACTGACTTTTCACTAAAGCTACCATTGTTATTTTCAAACCATTTAATTTTGGTCCATTCTCCTGCGGTGACAAGGTCCATATCATTATCCTGATCTACATCCATCCAAATGGCATCATTAAGAATGCCTCCATTCGATATGCCTTCCTCCAATTTTGCTTCTTTAAAATTCCCGTTTTGGTTTTCCAACAAAATAGATTTTGCAGCATATGGGTACTTCTGTGGGATGATTCTTCCAGTTACAAAAAGATCTTGGTCTCCATCTTCATCAAAATCAGCACTACAGACTTTCATTCCTGCAAAGTTGTTATTGGGAAGGGCCTGACTATTATCAGAAAAAATTCCATTACCATCATTTTGATATAATCTATCTTTTAGTGCTTTTTCTCCTTCTGAGAATTCACTTCCTCCACTTACTACATAAAGATCAAGATCGCCATCATTGTCAGCATCAAAGAAGTGAGATTTCATATCTTCACAAGCTGCGTGTTTTGCAAATACATTTGTTGAAGATTTTTTCCACTGTTCTCCTTTGTCTTGCAAATACAAAGTGCCTGGTTGACCTTTTGCACCACCTACATAGAAATCTTCATAGCCATTTCCATCAAGATCTGCTTTTGATATAAAAGGACCTAAGGTTGATTGTTTGTATGGTAATAGAATTTCTTTTTCAAAATCATCAAATTCATTTTCTTGATGTTTAAAATCTATTTCCTTTCCTTTTTTGAATACGACAGACTTTCCAGAATTTTTATAAAATTTTTGTCTTGAAGCGTCTTTATTATTAAGGCTTAATTTCTGATTTGCTTTTACATTATAAAGTTTCTGAATTGTTTGGTCAGGCCAAATGGCGATTAATGAATCAATAGTATTAGTTTGTCCAATACCGAAATGTAATTTGTCTTCTACTTTTGATTGATAACCACGAACAGGGTTATATTCTTGAAGCTGTTTTTGTCCATCGTGATACAAGTAGACTCTTGTTCCATAAGCATAGGAATCACTTATTAATTCAACCCTAAGATAATTTGCGGAAGCATTGTTTTCATAGACAAAAGCATAATCATTGATATTATTAACTACTAAATCAAGATCACCGTCATTGTCAAGATCCCCATAGACTGCACCATTGGAAAAGGATAAATCACCTACACCCCATTCCTCAGCAACATTTTCAAAATCGGCAAAACCCCTGTTGGCAAAAAGCATGTTTTTACTTTTGTAAATAGGAATTTCATCATACAGTTTTTGTTTGATATCGGATGGAATATTTTTATTGTATTGTTTTGAGGTAGCCTTTAACTTATTTTGAAAATCATTATCGCGGTGACATCTTTTGTAGCCATTTGAAACATAATAGTCTTTGTCGCCATCATTATCAAAATCTGCAAAAAGAGATGCCCAACTCCATTCGGTGCTTAATGTTTTAGTCATGCCAGCAATATTGGAAAATGTTCCATTGCCTTGATTGATTTGAAGAGCATTGAACATATGCTGACGTTGATAATTTAGATACTCATGAGTATATCTAAAAAGTCCTGGGTCCATTGGTGCCATCAAAGTTTTGCCATAATAATGATCTTGTGTTGACATGTCCACCACCCCGATATCTAGATGTCCATCATTATTAATGTCCGCTACATCTATCCCCATAGAAAACCAAGAGGTCTGGTCAGTTCTTGATTTTATTTCATCTTTGAAAGTTCCGTTTTTTTGATTAATCCACATCATATCGGGAACAGAGTAATCATTTGCGACATATAAGTCAGGCCATGTATCATTGTTAAAATCACTTACAGCTAAACCTAATCCAAATCCATATCTTAAGATACCTGCTTCTTTAGAAGCATCCACAAATCTTCCTCCAACATTTTTATACAACACCCCACTTGCTGCACTTAATTTGTTTGGGTCTTTCAAATCCTCTCTTACCTTTTGAACATCCATTCTGACATATTTAGATTCATTCATAACATAACAATCTATAAGACCATCTCTGTTGTAATCAAAAAAGGCAGATTGCATACTCAATCTTGGATCTGCTAAACCGTAACTACTTGCTTGTTCCTGAAATTTGTTGTTGCCTTTATTGATATATAGTAAGTTATTTCTTTTTCCAGGAGTATTATCTGGTCCTGCTTGGCAGACATAGATGTCTATCAATCCGTCTTTATTGATATCAACCATATTAACACCAGTGGACCAATTTCCAGGTTTTATGCCTGCAGAAGAAGTAATATCTTCAAACTTCATATTTCCTTTATTAAGATATAATTTGTCAGGACCTGTATTTGCAGCAAAATAGATATCCTCTAATCCATCATTATTGATGTCCCCAAGAGCGAGCCCAGCACCATTAAAGTAAAAATCAAAAGAAAGAATATTAAAATTTGAATTTACATCTTCTCTTAGATTGTTTTTAAAATCTATTCCAGTAGAATTGTGCGTTAGTTTTGTAAAAAGTTTACCACTACTAGTAGTGCTATTGCTTAGTTCTGTTTTTGTTTTTTCATCGCTGCAACTCAACAACATTAAGCTCAAGAATACACAAAAGGAAAGGTATTTCATTAGGGATATTTTTATCATACAAAAGTAAGGTGATAAAAAATCAGGTTAGCTACCAAATTTTAGGTATTTATCACATTTAAATAATCTAAATAACTACCAGTCTTTTTCTGGTTTTTTTCTTTTCGAATTAAATTTCTTTAATTTTTCTTGAACCTTTTTTTCTTCGTTTTCTATAACCTGAAGAAGTTTCATCGCATCAAGACTATCTAAAGTTTGTTTGTCCAATCGGCTTGTGTCAAAAGCTGCGCCTTCTTGAATTTCTTGACTTGTAGAATCTTGAGCTTCTTGTTCATTTTGTTCTTTGTTTTCCCCTTCTTGTTGATTTTGACTTTCTTGGTTTTGCTCTTGTTCTTGTTGTTCTTGGTTTTCCTGTTGTTCTTGATTTTGTTGCTGTTGCTGTTGTTGTTCTTGATTTTTTGCTTGTCGGAGTGCCATTTTTGCAACCATCAGATTGTATTTAGCATGATCATTAGCTGGATTCAATTGAATTGCCTCTTTATAAGAATCTATTGATTCTTCTAATTTAGAACTTTGGAATTGTGCATTTCCAAGATTATAATAGGCGTCGGATCTTTTTGTATTATCAGGTGCGAGCTGTGTTGCTGCTGTATAATGATCTATGGCTTCTTCATATCGTTCTTGTTTAAAAACTGCATTACCCAAATTGAAAGTCGATTTTATTTCTTTTTCCTTTTCTCTCGCCTTTCTATAATTTTCCTCTGCCAATTGAAATTCTCCAGCGTTATAAAATCGGTCTGCTTTTAAGAGAGATTTGTGTTGCTGAGTTTGAGCATTTAAGTTTACGCTTACCGCAAATGTGACCATGCAAGTCAATAATATTTGTTTGAATAAGATCATAGATTAAACCATTTATTAAAATCGAATAAACCTGTCTTTTTATTTGAAATAAAATATTCAAATAGTAAAGTTAGAAATGCAATTATCAAGAAATATTGGAAATAGCTATTGTAATCAGTGAATGATCTTTGTTCTACTTCTTGTTTCTCAATTTTAGCGAGATCATTTACAATTTTACGTGTTAAAGAAAAGCCATCATCCAAAAGATAAAATTGTCCATTAGCAGCATCAGCAATATCTTGTAACAGAGTGACATTTAATTTGCTTAAAACTGGATTGCCTTGTTTGTCTTTTTTATATACTTCTCTGCCATTTTGAATAATAGGCACAGCGGAGCCTTCTTGGGACCCAACACCAATACAAAAGACAAAGGTGCCATCCTTTGCTGCCTCTTTTGCAGCAACAATGGCTTCGGATTCATGATTTTCTCCATCAGTTATTAATATTAAGGCCTTTTGATAGGGGTTGTCATTAGAGAAAATATTTTTTGTTAGGTTGATTGCATCTGCAATTACTGTCCCTTGTGTACCTGCTTGTCTAGGGTTTGCACTTTTGATGAATAATTCTGTGGCTGCATAATCTGCCGTGAGTGGCATTTGTAAATAGGCACTTCCTGCAAAAAATATCAAGCCAAGTCTTTCGCCTTTTAAGTTTTTAATGAGTTGAGATGTAAACCTTTTGGCTTTTTCCATTCGGTTTGGAGAAATATCAGTAGCAAGCATGCTTTGAGATATGTCTAAAGCAATTACGATGTCAGCACTTTTTGCTTTTACTTTTTGTTTTCTGGTCCCCCACTGAGGATTAGCTAGTGCAATAAACATTAAAATTAAGGCAAAAGAAAACATACTTGTTTTTAGCCATTCTCTATTTAAAGACCATTCAGGAAGTAATCGTTCAACAACCTCAGAATCTCCAAATTTTTGAAGCCTTCTTTTTTTCCATTGTACAAGAAAATAGAATAGCCCAAGTAAGATTGGGACAAAAATTATTAGGTATAGATAAAAACCTTCTTCAAATCGAAACATGGTATAAATTTCTTAATAAAATTTTAGAAATAGAATATTTATGGTTCTGCACAACAAGTTATTCTATTAAAGTCCATATTTCGTCGTTGTATTTGTATTGTTTTATCCCTTTTAATTGATCAAATATTAGATACACATCATCAATGGTATTGTTGTACACCCAAACATTTTGAAATCCACCTAGTGTATCTTGTTCAAAAAAGGTCAACTGATTATTGAGAACAGTTGCGCTTGTGTCAATAGTTGGTTCTTCAAAGTTACTATTGGTAATAATTCCTGCAAAATAACTATCAAATTGTTCAGTTAAACCAATTTCAACAAAGTCATACATTAGGTCTGTTTCTGGGCTATAAAGTTCTATCCCTGCCTTAAGGTGTAAAAATAAGTCTTCGTTCCTTATCGTATAATATTTATCATCTACATTATAGTATTCACATCCATTCATTCCATCGAGCTCAAAACTTGGTCTACAAAGTACTTTTATACATAATCTTGGATTTCCACTATCTTCTTCATGAATAGAAAAAGTTTTTATTGTTCCGTTGTTTGATTCGAATTGAATAGATTCTGCCGTAGAGTAAGCTTCAAGAAAAATAGAGGTATTATCAGAAAAACCGATATCACCTAATTTGACATTATCATTTTTGCATTCGTCTGTACAATGGCTGAAAATGAGAAAACAGAAGGTCAAAAAGAAGAATTTTTTCATGAAAACTGTCGTAAAAGTCGATTGAGTTAAAAAATATTTTTTTGTGGATATTATATCAACGAAGACTAGATGCTAAAAATGATAAAATCAATTTATGCCTTATCAAAAATCTTACATTTAATTGAAAAATATTTATAAATGATTGATTATCATGAGTATTTAAGGAAATGATGAAATTATCAAGGTAGAGAATTTGGTTAGTTACACAATAAAGTACACCAATACTGTAAAATTTTGCATCTTTTCAAATAGATGTTATGCACATATCAAGAAATAAAAAATATAATTGGCCTTAGTGTATGTTTTGCAATAATTTCTAAATTTAGGGCTGATTCATAATCTTTTATTGAAATATTAAAACGTGAAAACCAAAGTAACTATGCGAAAATTAATTGCTCTCTGTTCTCTTTTTTGCTTATTGGCAATATTTGGAGGTACAGACTTATTAGCACAAGCTGAAGCTGATACTGGAGGATTTGGATTCCAAATGCTGAAGGAAAAATTTATTGAAGGGGATTGGAGATTTATGATCCTCGTACTTGTATGTTTAATCTTAGGATTAGCATTTTGTATTGAAAGAATAATCACTTTGAATATTGCCACAACCAATACTGATAAATTACTCAGTAATATTGAAGCTAAACTGGCTGAAGGTGATATGGAAGGCGCAAAAGAAGTTGCAAGATCAACTCCTGGACCAACAGCAAGTGTATTATATGAAGGTTTAAGAAACTCTGCAGGTGGCCCAGAAGCTGCTGAAAAAGCAATTGTTTCTTATGGATCTGTTCAAATGGGACTTTTGGAAAAAGGTTTGGTTTGGATTTCACTATTTATAGCAATTGCACCGATGCTAGGATTTATGGGTACGGTAATCGGGATGATTTTTGCCTTTGATAGAATCGAGCAAGCTGGAGACCTTTCTCCATCAGTTGTTGCCGGAGGTATCAAGGTAGCCCTATTAACGACAGTATTTGGACTTATTACTGCCATTATATTACAAATCTTTTACAACTACATTGTTTCAAAAATAGACGGTATTGTAAATAGAATGGAAGATGCATCAATCGGTTTGGTAGATGTTATGGCAAGAAATGGAGTTTTCAAATAAGTTTTAAAACAAGAATATGTTATCCTTATATAAATTTTTTACAACCAAGGGTCAAATGGTTGCTTTCCTTTTGGGAGTAGCTTTGGTTCTTATCACCTTAATGCAGGCTATTTCTGGTATTACAGCCAAGTATGAGATGGGTGAAGACCTAAACAAGATTCTTAAAAATCCGGAGAGTACGGAGACCTTTGATTTTTTCAATTTGGTAGCCTACATTCCACCGGTTCTTGTAATTATAATTATTGCAATAATTCTAATTTTTGGAATTATGCAGATAATCAATAATCCAAAAGGATCGATCAAAATTCTAGCTGGATTTGGTGTTCTGTTGTTATTAGCATTTGCATTTTATGCAATGTCTGAGCCAGAGACTGCAGGAAGAATTGGTATGTTACACGAAAAATTTGGTGTATCAGATACCGCCAGTAAATGGATTTCGGGTGGGATAAAATCAGTCGGTGTTTTGATTGGTGGTGCCCTTCTGTTAATGTTTGTTTCAGAAATCAGAAACCTATTTAAATAATGGCTAGAAAGAGTTCACGAGATCGGATGAAAAATGAGGTGAATGCAGGTTCGATGGCAGATATTGCCTTCTTACTTCTGATATTCTTCCTTGTAACAACTACCATACAAGTTGATAGTGGAGTATTGGTGCGTCTCCCGCCTTGGTCGGAGGATGAGCCTGAAACAGAAAAATTAAACAAAAGAAATGTTTATTCTGTTCTGGTAAATGCCAATAACGAACTTCTTGTAAGGGGTGAACCAGCAAATGTAGATGAGCTAAGAGAGAATGCTAAAAACTTTATCATGAATCCGAACAAACGTGAGGATATGGCAGAGACACCACAAAAGGCAATTATTTCTCTTAGAAACGATAGAGGTACAAAGTATAAGACTTACTTGAAAGTTTACAACGAGCTGAAAGCAGCTTATACAGAATTAAGAAACACAGAGTCCCAAAGAGAATTTGGAAAAGACTTTGCAGATCTGGATAGAGAGGACAAAAAAGTTATTATTGCCAAGGTTCCATTGATTTTATCAGAAGCTGAACCTACTGATTTTGGTGAAGAAAATTAAAATTTAAACTATGTCTAAATTTCAAAAGAAAAGAGGTGCTTCCACACCAGAGGTTTCTACAGCTTCATTGCCAGATATCATTTTTATGTTATTGTTCTTCTTTATGGTTGTAACAGTACTAAGAGATGCAAGTTTGAAAGTAACGGTCAATCTTCCAGAAGCCACAGAATTAACGAAATTAGAAAAGAAATCCCTTGTTAACTATATCTATGTTGGGAAACCTCTTCTAAAAGAACAGAAAATTTATGGAACTAAGCCTAGGATTCAACTGGGTGATAAATTTGCAGAATTGTCAGATATTCCTTTGTTCATTGCTACACATAAAGAGAAAATACAAGAGAGTCAACAACCTCTTATTACTTCTTCTTTAAGAGTTGATGGTGATGTGACCATGGGAATCGTCTCAGATGTTAAAACTCAATTGAGAAAATCTAATCAATTAAAGGTTAACTACTCTGCAAAAAAAGAAGCTAAGTAAATTCAATAAAAGAAAAAGCGGGGAGTACATTGTTTGTGCTCCCCCTTTTTTTATCTCAACCTCTCACTAGATTTTACTAGCTCCTCGTCTTTCTTTACAAAATTATTTCCTAGAACAAGAAAGAGTATTACTCCCAAGGGTAAAAACATTCCTGCATTTGCTGAGATAACAGTTGAAGAATCAGCCTTGCTAAAATATACATAAGCTATTATAGTCAATAGGAATAATGGTAACAACAAACTGCCATATCCTAATTTTAATTGTAATGGTCTATTTTTAAATAAAAATATTACAGTCAATGGAAGCAGGACTGCCATTCCTGTTATTATTAACAGGCCAATGTGATCCTGAACATTGAATAATTTATCTTCAAAAAACATTGCGTTTGTATTATTACTGGAAGCAATTGGTATTAAAAACAAAGCTCCAGCACATAAGGCAGCAAGCAAATAGAATACACTTTGAATTCTTTGTATCATCTTCGAATATTTTTCACAAAAAAAAGAAATATGGAGATGCTATTCAATTAATTTTGCAAATGAATAATAATGGAATTAATGAAAAGTGAGAAATTTATAAAATCAACAGAAAATAATTCAAATTATAGACATTTAGATAAAATGACTACGATTGAATTATTGACGAATATCAATAAAGAAGACAAAACAGTGGCAGATGCCGTGGAAAAACAAATTCCTTCCATTGCTAAATTAGTAAATATAGTTTTTGAAAAGTTGTCTCATGGAGGAAGGTTATTCTATATTGGTGCTGGAACAAGCGGAAGGTTAGGGGTAGTTGATGCTTCAGAATGCCCTCCTACCTTTGGAGTGCCTCATGAATTGGTTATAGGTATCATTGCCGGTGGAGATATTGCCATTAGGAAATCTGTGGAATTTGCAGAAGATGATCATAAGTTATCCTGGACAGATTTACGTAAGTATGATATAAATAATAAAGATATTGTAATAGGTATAGCTGCTTCTGGAACTACTCCTTATGTACTTCATGGTCTTAAAAAATGTCAAGAGGAAGGTATTGTGACAGGCTGTATTACATGTAATCAAGGAACTCCAATATCAAAGGTGTCAGATTATCCAGTTGAGGTAGTTGTAGGGCCAGAGTTTGTGACTGGAAGTACAAGAATGAAATCTGGGACTGCTCAAAAATTGGTTCTAAATATGTTGACTACATCTGTTATGATCAAATTAGGGCATGTTGAAGATAATAAGATGGTAGATATGCAATTAAGCAATAACAAGTTAGTCGATAGAGGTACAAAATTTATTATGGAACAAACACAGCTGAATTACAAAGACGCCAATGAGATACTCATAAAATTTGGAAGTGTCAGAAAGGCTTTACAAAGTTTGACTAATAATTAGTATTATTTTGTTCCCAGGAAGATTGTTGTTCTCTATTTCTTTCATTTTTTGTTTTGTCAAAAATATCTCTTGGTAAAAAATACTCTTCTGTAACATCATCATTGGCCCATGGATCAATTCTTAGTTCATCATCTTCAATCTGTCCTTTGAATAGGTAAGCGATCAAGACACCTACCAAGGCTCCAAATAGATGGCTTTCCCAGGATATTTTTTCATCAAGAGGAAGTAGGCCATAAAAATACCCACTATACAAGACAGTAACGGAAAGCGCCAAGGCGATTGATTTCAAATTCCTCCTAAAAATTCCAGTAAATAACACAAAACTTAATAAACCATAAACTACACCTGATGCTCCAATGTGATGAATTGGTCTTGCGAACAACCAAACAATGAAACCAGTTATTAAGTAGATAAAAATAAAAGATGGGATGGCAACTTTGGGATAAAAAAAATAAATAACTCCGGTAAGTACAAAAAATGGAAATGAATTAGAGAATAAATGCTCAATATCACCATGGATTAATGGTGCAGTTATAATACCAATTAATCCTTCCAATTTTCTTGGATAAATTCCGTATTGTGCAAATGAATTGCCTGTTATAAAACCTAAAATATGGATCGACCAAAGCAACAGAATGCATATTCCTGCAAACTTGATGGTGTTTTGGATATGTTGTCTAGACTGTTCTGGCAATATTATATATATTTTCTAGAAATAAGTTTTAGGAAATTTTTTACTTTTTTGCTCTTTTCAGGATCAAGCCAATTATTATCTCCTACAATGTTTTCTGACAAATAATTTTTAGCATCATCATAAGTACTAAACTCGTTTAGCTTACTCATTGTTTTAGTAAAGCTTTCTTGGCTGCCGCCAAATAATTCTTTGATAGTGAATATTCTTTCATTGATACTCATGGCTTTGTTAATATCATTAATAGGTGATATTGACAATTTATCAGATATTTCATTTCCTGTTTCTAAAGAAAATAATTGATCTAAGTCCTTGTTTTCCTTTTTAGTTGATTTTGGTGCAGGACTAGGGGGTGCTTCTGTAGGTGCCTGTTCTGCCACTGGTTGTGCTTCAGGAGTCTGTTTGAAATCACTTACCTTTTGTTCAGTTGACAATGTTGTATTTGTTTTGGGTTGATTTGATGAAGCGGGAGAACCTATAACCAAAGATTCATAAAAGTTTAATGTATAAGATTTTAGAAGGTCTAGTTCAATGCTGTTAATATGTCCATCTGCGCTAATCTGCTTGTAAAAGTTGGTCAATTTGTCGAAATGTCTGTTTGAATCTTTAATGTTCATTTTTATTGTTTTGATCCGATGTTTTTAAGAACGAAATTAAGTAGAGATCAAATATATTTATTTCAAAAAGGTTTTGACTGATTTATTCTCATCTGAAAATCAGATATTTGCGAGTGTTATAAATTATTAAACCCAAACGGTCAAAATATGTTCTTAGAGCCCAGTTTTAGAGGTCAACGAAGTGGTTGGATAGAAGTAGTCTGTGGCTCAATGTTTTCGGGTAAAACGGAGGAATTGATCCGGCGGCTTAAAAGAGCAAAATTTGCAAATCAAAAGGTAGAAATCTTTAAGCCTAAAAAGGATACGCGTTATGACGATGTTCAAGTTGTATCCCATGACGAAAATTCAATACCTTCCATTCCAATTCTAAAAAGTACCGATATTTTTGAGCATGTTAAAGAAATTGATGTTGTTGGTATAGATGAAGCCCAATTTTTTGATGCAGAATTGGTCACAGTTTGCCAGCGTCTTGCAATCAAGGGTAAAAGAGTAATTATAGCGGGACTTGATATGGACTTCAGAGGCATTCCATTTGGACCTATGCCAGCTTTATTAGCAGTAGCAGAATATATTACTAAAGTACACGCAATCTGCCCTCATTGTGGCAATCTAGCAACCCATTCATATCGACTATCAGATGAAGATGAAACTGTAGTGCTAGGGGAGAAAGATAAGTATGAACCGCGATGTAGGGTATGCTATGAAATGGGAAATATATTAAACTTTAGTCAATCAGAAATGTGAATATTAAGCATCTATGATTACTTCAGACCCACTTCCCGTTTTAGAACCTGCATAAGCTGCAAATAATGTAGTTGTTGTCAATAATGCGAAGAATCCAATTGGAAAACGCATCATAATTAACATGGTAATGGTTCCAATCAAGATAACCATACCAGCCATCATTCCAGTGCCAAGCTTTGCTCTATTTGACATTTTCGCTGCAATAAAACCAGCTAAAAAAGCACCTATCATATGCCCACAAACTAGGATTATTTTTGCTTCCCGAGTTATGGATTCAACAAGTATTGCTCTATCTTCTATATTTGAGGCATCTAGACCTTCTGGGATAGTATAAAGTTTTTGAGAATACCCGATTGAGAATCTTACAATTAGCATTCCTAGGATAACTGCTAATAAACCCCCTAAAATATTTTTAATCATAAATTCTTTTGTTGAACGAAGACTATTTGGTGTTGATGCAAAAAAGTCAATAATTATAGGTGTTTGAAGTGTTTTTAATCAATAAATCTTCAATTTTGAATACCTGTTTTGAAGATTTGTAAAATATGAAATAATTTTCTGTCGTTCTAAGATTTGTGTTTTTGATCGTTGTATCTCTATCTTTGGGAAACTATCACGTTCTACACCCATCCTTGAGATAGATTCAGACTTCATTAAATCAAGATTAAATGAAATTACAAGACTTTAGAGCAATCTATTACATTGCAGCGTTCTCAGTAATAAGTATAGTCCAACTAAATGCACAAGCACCAAAGTTTGTCAATGAATTTTTAAATATTGGCGTGGGTGCTGATTCTCATGGTATGTTTGGGAGTGTTGCTGCTACTGTGGATGATGTAAGTTCGGCATATTGGAATCCTGCTGGCTTGTCTAATATTGAGGATCCTTTACAGATTAGTGCAATGCATGCTTCTTGGTTTGGGGGTATTGCAAATTATGATTATTTCGGTGCAGCAAAAGTTATTAATGATAGAACCAATACTGTAGGAGCTTTATCGGTGATTAGAATGGGGATAGATGCTATTCCTAACACTCTAAGCTTGGTAGGTCCTGATGGTTCGATTAACTACGATAATGTTACAGAATTTTCTACCGCAGATTATGCTGTTTTATTGTCATTAGGAAAAAAATTAAAAGGCTTGGATCTTAACTATGGAGTATCCGCGAAGGTTATACATCGAAAGATAGGTCCTTTTGGTTCTGCTTGGGGTTTTGGTTTTGATGCGGGTGTTCAATACGAAATAAGTGGTTTTTCATTAGGCTTGATGGCACGTGACATTACTACAACTGTCAATGCTTGGTCATTTGACTTGAGTCCTGAAAATGAAGCTATTTTCTTAGCAACAGGAAATGATGTGCCTATTTCAAGCACAGAAATTGCTTTACCAAAATTTGTTTTGGCAGCAGCCAAAAAAGGGGAAAGTGGGACCTTAAGTTATAAAGTTGAGGCTGACCTTAGGTTGTCTACTGATGGAACTAAAGCAGGCATAGCATCTGGTGATAGATTTTCTCTGGATCCAACGGTAGGCGTAGAGCTGGGATATAATAAGCTAGCTTATTTAAGGTTTGGTATCGGAAATATGCAGAATATACTGAATGAGGTCAATACTCAGGCAACAAAATTTTCATTGCAGCCGAATATTGGAGTAGGAATAGATTTAGGGAGATTACATATTGATTATGCTTTGACCAATGTTGGGACTGTTGCTGAAGCATTAATTTCTCATATTTTTTCTGCCAAGCTTGATTTTCAATCAAAGTATTGATTAGAAATCGGGCGAGTTTAGGTGCCTAAAGTGACCATTCATAGCAGCTCTTTCTTTTATTTCTTCTGCTTTAAGTATTCTAGGTAAAAATTCGTTGAGATGATTTTTTATTAATATAAGTCGTTTTATTTCTGACCTGATGGTGAGTAATTGGATTTTGTCATCCATACTTAGTCCTACATGATGAGCAATTTTAAAGCTAGAAAAATTTTCTTCCAATTCAGGAATGGGTTTATTTATTTTTAAATGTTTAAACAGTATTTTTATTTTTTCTAAAATTTCTTTCGATAAAGATTGATCCTTGTCTTTTGAAGTAAGGGGGTATGAGACATTGGCTGCAGGATATAATTTGTTTTTCATTTCTTTTTCAAACTGATGGATATGATATAATCTCTGACCATGTGTTTTAATATCCATTTTCCCATCATTGTATTTTTTAGTTATTTCTACAAGTTTCATTTCTGTTCCATAGAATATTAATTCGCCTTTATAAAAAGGAGCAATTCCGAAACAACCATTATTTTCCAAACAATCATTAATCAGCTGTATATACCTTGATTCAAATATGTGAAGGTTTAGAAACTCACCTGGAAATGCTACAATCGGAAGGGGAAATTGCGGTAAAACACTGCTTTTTTCAATATTCATAGGCTAAAATCTAATCTAAATACCTCCAAAATACAGGAAATAAGGCTTATTAAGTTTCTATCTGATTCTTCGATTTCTATACTTCCGTAAATATTTTTCGATTTATGAAACTCATATGTGGTGGGGCTTCTGGCCGATTGCGGCAATACATATTATAAATTGGTATAATGTTTGTCATTAATGAGTTATGTATTAAAAAAATCACTTATATGTGATTGGTTTGGTACATAACTGTCTGACTGACAGCAATTTATGTTAAACCGAGAATGATAATAGAATTTATTTATTAAACAGGAAAATTGAAAAGTAAGAACTCAAAAAAATTTATCATGAGAACATTATTACAAAAACTAAATGCGAGTGCTGCCATCTTACCGATGTTATTGGTAGGATTGTTTAGTATCACTTCGTTTGGTCAAACATGTGATGTTGTTGCAGTAGACTGTAATATCAACGGTTGCCCAGAGACACCAGAGGTTTTTATAGCTGATGCAGCATGTAGTTATGTGTACACATTACCGGCCTTAACAGGTTCAGGAGCATGTGTTGGAACTAACTACGAAGTCCGATTAGCAGAGTATTCATTATTTCAATACAATAATCCACCATCTACAACAGCGGTTGGAACTATTGCATCGACTAATGGAACTGGTACCGGGAACACTGTAACTTTTAATGAACCAGGAACCTATGTGTTGCTTTGGCATCTATTTGATTTAGACAATAATGATGGTCAGCCAGATGCTTGTTGCACATCAGAAGTTGAATTAAAAGTTGCAAATTCTATAGCTTGTAACGATCAGGTGCAAGTAACTATGGATGGAGAATGTATGGCAACCATAACCCTAGATATGATTCTAGAGGGAGAGAATGGTGCTTGCGATTATTCGTCTCAATATTTAATGTCGATAGACGGAGTTGCAGAAGATCAAACAGAAATAGTAATTGATACTCCAGGTGAATACACCGTAAGTGTAGTAACACCAACAGGAGAACAATGTTGGGGAAGTATTCTAGTTGAAGATAAGATTAGTGCTTTACTAACAAATTGTCAGGACTTTGATATATTTTGTAATCAGACCTATGAGCCTGGTGATCCTATATTAGATCATCATGTTGTTCCACAAGCAGTGGATGCTAATGGTACACCAGTATATGTAGATTATCCAGGAGGGATAGCTACACCTATTAATGCTGTTATAGTACCAGCGACAACAACAGTGCCTTCAGTGATTGACCCAACAGTTGACTCATTGGTAATTGGAACTGATACAATATTCTTTGACCTTACAACTGTTGGAACCAACCAAACTGTCCAGTCTTTTGAACAAATTGCATTGTCTATCGATGCTCCTAGTATTAATACAATTGAAGCATTTTTAGAAGCTCCAGATGGGACTCAAGTACAATTACTTGATCTAGTGTCAGGTAACTTTTGTACTGAATCTGGTCTTGACTTAATATTGTCAGATGATGCGTTTAGATCTCACAATATATTGGTATCTCCTTCAAATTGTGGTCTTGGTGCAAATCATGCTTATTGCGGTGATTATCAGCCATTCGAAGCACTTTCAACGTTTAACGGAAGTGGCATAAACGGAATGTGGGCTTTAATCGTTATTAACCACAGTGAAAATGATGATGCGGCGATTACAGGTGGGTCTCTTTCACTTATAGGCGATGATGGAAATGTTCCTTATCCATTTGATGGAACGGTAACTGAAACTGGTGATGCAGAATATACAATTGCAATTCCAAATAACAATTGTGGGCCATATACTGCATCATATGAAGATGAAGAGACTGGCGAATGTGCACCAGGTATTTCTAATACTATAGTGAGAACTTGGACTGTAGTTAGTGCTTCGTCAGGTGTTGAATCTACTTGTTCTCAAACAATAACGATAAAGACATGGATGTTGGGTGAAGATGAGAATACTACTCAATTGGTATTACCTCCAGATCACGACGGAAATGATTCTGCTCCATTCTTCTGTTCGCAGTTTTTTGATGGAAATGGATCTTTAATTACAAATATGTTGACAGCTGAAGGAGCACCTTTACCATCAGTAACAGGTACTATTGAAGCACCGTTTGGTGATATCGGATTATGTGGTAACTATGCTTTTACTTATGAAGATCAAATTTTACCAATCTGTGGAAACTTTGCAAAGAAGATTGTAAGAAATTGGACTGGATTGGATTGGTGTACTGGAGAGATCCTAACACACCCACAAATTATCAAAGTGATAGATAATGATCCACCAATTATTGTATGTGTTCCTGATTCACCAACTGAGGATTTTGATCCTTCAATGGGAGTTGCAGGTTCATATTTCTTATACACAGACAATGGCTTCACTTGTTCTGCTGATTGGGATGTTAGACCGCCACTGCAAGTATTTGATTGTGGATCACAGCTAGATGGTGAAGATTATCCTTTTGAGATTGCATACTTAGTTGCAGACGAAGATGGTTTGCCACCAGTAGATGGAGAATACATAACAGATAATGTGGTTTATGAAAATGGTGTTCCAGTAACGATAACTGATTTACCGCAAGGTCAAACTTGGATTCAGTATACAGTAGTTGATGATTGTGGAAACTCATCACAATGTCTTACAGAGGTTACAGTTCTCGATGACGATGTTCCAAATCCTGTTTGTGTTGAGTTTTTAGTATTGTCACTAGGATCAGACGGATGTGCTCATGCAGGAGCGGAGTCATTTGATAAAGGATCTTGGGATAATTGTGGTATTTCACATTTTGAAGTGAGAAGATTGGATATTAATGATGACTTTGGGCCTTATGTAGATTACTGCTGTACAGACCTTACGGAGGATCAAAAATTGGTTGAGTTGAAGGTAGTTGACCTTGATGGAAACGAAAATACATGTATTGTTGAAGTAGAATTACAGAATCCATTTGGAATTATTTGGGACTCTACTGCAGATCCAGTTTACAATTTTGATTGTGAAGATGATATGCCAACATGTGATACTTATATGAGTCTGTTTTCAGCAAGCCATAACTTAGAGGATTGTCCGTTGACAATTACATGTGATGGACCTAGATTGGTAAGTGAAATAGATGATTGTGGAAATGGTTCTTATGAAATTATATATACTGCATCCAATGGATTGACAGATGATATAAACTATACAGTAAGATTAAATTTCTCAAACGAAGACCCATTTGATCCAGAAAATGATGTTAATTGGAGTGCTTTGACCAATGGTACAATCAATGGTTGTCCAGATGAAGTTACATTGGATCCTGCAAATGTTGGTTCACCTTCAGTAAATGACACGCCATGTGGATTGATAGCAATGACTTATGAAGATCAAATTTTTGATGATGTTGAGAATGCTTGTATGAAAGTACTTAGAACTTGGACTGTTATAGATTGGTGTACTTATGATACTAATAATCCAACTGAAAATGTTGCAGAATTTGTACAAGTAATTAAGATCAACGATATAGATCTACCTGTATTAAACTGTAACCCTCCATCGACGACAATAGAGGGTACGGAAAACAGTTGTAATCTTAATACTACTCCATTGGATACAGATGAGATTTTAATCTTAGATGAAACTGAAGGATTTGATGAATGTTCTGAAAGCTTAGATAGAGATTATGATGTTGAGTATGAGATTGATTACGATAGAGATGGATCAGTTGATGCTCAAGGAACAGGAAGAAATGCAAATGGAGTGCATGATTATGGACAACATAGTATTACTTGGACTATTACAGATCATTGTGGTAATGTAAATAGCTGTTCTTATAACTTCGAAATTAGAGATAACAAACCACCAACTCCATATTGTTTGGGAGAGGTAGTAGTTGTAACTATGCCTGAAGGAACTGGTGCAGCAGAAATTTGGGCCACAGACTTTGATTTAGGAAGTGAAGACAATGTTACTGGACAATGTAATGATAGAGATCTTTTATTCTCATTGACAAATGTGTTGACTGGAGAAACAGGTACCTCATTGTCTTTTGATTGTGATGATATGCCAAATGGAGATTCTCAAGACATCTTACTTCAAATGTGGGTAACTGATGAATTCGGAAATGCTGATTACTGTGAGGTTACTGTATTGTTCCAGGATAATGCAAATGATGCTTGTGATGGAGGAAACTCAAGAGAGATTAGTGGTAATATTTATACTGAAAACAATGAGATGCTAGAGGAAGCAATGGTCCAGATAGCAAGCACTGTTGAGGGATATAATACTCAGATGATGACACAAGGTGATGGAGCTTACTTATTTATGGCGCCTCAAAACAATGACTATAATATTACATCTGAGAAAGAAGATGATGCTTTAAATGGTGTAAGTACTTTGGATCTTGTATTGATTCAGAAGCACATATTGAATTCTAAATTATTGGATTCTCCATATAAGATTATTGCAGCGGATGCTAACAAAAATGGTAGCGTATCTGCAGTTGATTTAATAACAATCAGAAAGGTAATCTTAGGGTTAAATGATGGATTCCCTAATGATGAGATGCCTTGGAGATTTGTTGATGCAGATCAAACTTGGACAGATGATATGAATCCTTTCCCATATAGTGAGAAGATTACAATCAGTGATCATGATCAAGATATGCCAAACAATAATTTCATTGCAGTGAAGATTGGTGACGTAAACTCAACAGTTGTTGTCAATGGATTTGTAGATGCTCCAGTGAGTGAAAGAACAGCGAGCACTTTAGAATTAGTTGTTGATAACAATGAGTTTACAGTTGGAGAGAATGTATCAATACCTGTGACTGCTGCTAACTTTAATAACATTGCTGGTGCACAGTTTACTATGTCTTTCAATGCGGATATCGTTGAGTTTGATGGGGTAACACCAGGAGCTATGGCTGTTACAGATGCAAACTTCGGATACAGATACCTAGCAGAAGGATATGTGACAGCAAGTTGGAATGATGTTAAAGCATTAAGCGCAGAAAGCAATGAAGTATTGTTTACAATCAACTTTATTGCAACAGCTACAAGTAATGTATCAAATGTATTATCAATTAATTCTGATATTACAAGAGCAGAAGCATATACAGACGAACTTGAATCTATGGATGTTCAATTGACTGTTAATGGTCAAGTAGAGGGAGAAGGTTATGCCTTATACCAGAACATTCCAAACCCGTTTGGTTCAGAAACTACAATAAGTTTCAGAACGCCAGTAGACGGACCTGTATCATTGACCATCTATGATGTAAATGGTAAGCTTGTAAAGAAAATTTCTGAAAACTTCAACAAGGGTACAAATAGTATTGTGTTGAATGCGGAGGATCTTCAAGCGAAAGGAATTTTCTACTATCAAATGGAAGCAGCTGGATATTCAGCTACAAAGAAGATGATAGTTGTTGAGTAAGATGACTCAAGTCTGAAATAGACAAAATTCCTGTGAATATAATTCGAAAGGGGGCAAACTTAGAGTTTGTCCCCTTTTTAAATTTACTAAGTCATAAAAATTAACCCAATAAATAATGTATTTTGGTAAGCTTCTAGCTATCTCATGTCTATAAACTTTTACTGAGTGTTTAAGACATTGACGTTGACCGTATTAGAAAATCAATTGATATTGAATTTTACTTGTGGATTTACAAGTGTTTGTTTCTTTTTTCTGAAAACAAGACCAACATAAAACAATACAATTAAGTTATACAATATTGCCTTTGGAAGGGGGATAAAATTATACCAACAGATTTTGATAAAACTAAATATGATGATTGTTGCAGAAACAATTTTTATGTAGTCAGCAGACCTCATTGCTTTCTGCGTCCAATTTACCATGATGCCCATTAAAAATGAAGCTATAATGACTCCTATTGTTCCAAAATTACCATAAGCTGGTGCATAGAGATAACAGCCACCATTATAATAATATTCTTCTAGAACTATATTGTGGTAATAATAGGCATCAGTGTCAGCGAGACCAAAACCTGAAACCAATAAACTTGGAAGAAGTTTTAATGGATAAGTAAAAATTGTACTTCCTCCAAGTAAAGGCGTAGACATATAATCAAAGTGGTATACTGTTGTCTGCATTGTAGCAGTTATATTTCCCAAACCTGAAGGCATATTGGCAAATTCAGTATTTGAACTACCACTTTCAAACGAAAGTGCTAATGAATCGTCAACTGTTTTTGCTATATCAATTTCAGAAAGTGCAGCTACTCGCAGATAACCAATAATATATAATAAAAAGCCTAAAAAGATAGCAATCAGAATATATTTATATGGAGTCTTGCCAGTAAGTATCTTTTGATGAATAAGCATGATAGATATCATCCCGATAGCTTCAGTTCTTCTCGCATGGAGTAACAACCAAGTCGCCATTATGATCGTAACCAACCAAAATACTTTAATTTTAAAGGTGTTATTTTGAACTACATAGACTCGCATTTTGCCATAAGCATCTGCCCAAAAAACGGTGGATGCGATAGCTGCTAATGTTGCCAATGACGATCTTTCTTCAATAATTTCAACATACGATACGCTCAGAATAGTTTTTCCTTGGTTTCCGATATACGCGAAAATTAAAACCAAAAAACAAAGGAAATAAAATGGTAGCCTGGTTTCGTTGCGAATTGTTTTAGTTAGATCAGGAAACTTTGTATCCTTTGATAGGACGACAAAAGTATATATGTTGCTAGATAGATAGTAAAGCCAATAGGTCTTAACAGAGACTTCATCATTGAGCTGGTGATCAAAATTTACGTAACTGTACAGTTTGAAATCGAGTAGAAAATAGGCAATACCTGGGACTAAGGCTATAGAATAAATTAGAAAAGAAAGAATAAGTTTTGTTGAAATCAGTCCACTGTTCCACCACACCAATACTAAATTTGCGATGATGCTTATAAAAACATACAATATTGAGGCATCATAACTGTATTGGTTGATATGGAGGCCAAACCAGGTAATTGCAAAAAGAAGCAATTGTATAATTCTATATGGATTTAAGACTTTGTCCATGTAACTATTTGCCAAAGCTTAAATATCCGAATTTTCGCTTTAGGTAGATGAGTAATATTCCATTGATTAATATTTGGTAAAGTACATTACTCCATGCAGCGCCAATAATTCCATATTTATCTATCAATATAAAGGATAAAATAACATTAAGAAAAGTGGTAACAAAGAAAACATTTTGAACTAGAACTTGCTTTTCACTCATTTGAAGCATTACCGAAATTGGTCCAGTTAAAGCGTTGAAAAATAAACCAACCAAAAGTATTCTAAGAACCTCCCCAGATTGTGTAAAGTCATTTCCATAAAAACTCATCAGTTGGTCACTATAAATGTAAATGATCAAAAGAATAGGAAATGTAATTAGAAAGATTGTATTTGTTGTCTGTTTCAAAATTCTCTTTAAATCTTCCAATTCACCTGCACCATATTTTCGCGAAATAATTGGAGCAGCTATGGTGGTTCCTGCAACCAAAGGCATCATGAGTAAATATCCGATTCTTAATGCAGCTTCGAAATTTCCAAGTCCTTCATTACCTGCAAAATACTTTAGAATTAAGGCAACAATCCATTGTCCAATAAAGATAGAAGAACTTGCGATTAAAAAAGGAAGGGCGAATCTATTCGTCGATGGAATACTTTTGATGTGGCTTTTTAATTTGCCTAAAATATCTGACCTATACTTTAATTGCCACTGGAATATTGATGCGATAAACATAAATACAATAGCAATAAAATAAGCTGTTGTGGGTGTAAAATCATTTACTCCTTGAAAGTGTATTAGTATATAAAAAGTAATAATGGATACTAACGGAATGCCAGTATATTCAAGTATTGAGAACATACTTGTATTCTTGATGGCTCTATAGGATTGGGCATTCATTTTAAGTATGGTAAAAGGTATAATGCCTAAAAGAATTAGGCAGATATAGTAATAATTAGAGAAAAAGGTTTCATAAGAAAATGAAGTGATGAAAAATACTATTCCAATAATTATCAATGAATTTAGCAATACGGCAAGACTACCTTTACCAACAAAGTTGCTAATTTTTTTTTGCGTTGGATCATTAGAAATATACCTTAAAAGATAGGTGTCAATTCCAGCCATAGCTAATAAAGACAGGATTTTAAGGCTAAGTATAAAGAATGAAAATTCTCCAAAAATTTCTGCACCAAATTGATTGGTAATTATCAAGGTGAATACATACAAAAGCAATATTCCAATAACCCTAATAAAAAAAGTAATTCCACTACCTTTTATTAAATCTATTGAGTCTCCATCAAGCTTATTAAGTATATTTTTGAAAGTCATCTAAGAGCCGATGGTTATAATATGCTTTTAAAAATGTCCTCAATCCCTTTTTTTGGTTCCCAACCTAGGTCCTTTTTTGCTTTGGAAAAATCAGCATATACCTCTATAACATCACCTGCTCTATTTTCTCCAATAGAATAATTAAGTTTTTTCGAAGATACTTTCTCCATAGCCTTAACCATTTCTAATACGGTAATACCCGTACCTGTTCCTATATTATAAACTTCAAAAGTCCCATTTTCTTTTTTATTGTTCAGAAATTCAAAAGATAAGGTGTGAGCATTTGCAAGATCTTCAATATGAATATAATCTCGAACACAGGTACCATCTCTAGTTGGATAATTTCCTCCATGGATGGTTAATTCTTTTCTTTTGCCACAATAGACTTCTTGAATAATAGGTACCAATGTTTCTACTTCTCTTTTTGCTTTTTCTTTTAAAATACCAGTATGATGTATTCCAGCTGGATTAAAATACCTTAAAAGGACAAAGTTTAAATCAGGATGCTTGCTTGCAAAGTCTTCGATAATTTGTTCTCCAAATTGTTTAGTCCTAGCGTAAGGTGATTCTGCTGGTTTGAATGGAGTTTCTTCAATAACTGGTAATTTATCTGGATTTCCATAAACGGAACAGGAGCTTGAAAATATAAAATGTGGAATATTCCATTGTCTTTGGCAGTGAAGAATATTGGTTAAAGAATTTAAATTGTTTTGAAAGTAAAGAAGAGGATGGTCTGTAGATTCGCGAACAGACTTCAATGCAGCAAAGTGAATGATCCCATCAATATCTGGATGCTCATGGAATAATGATTTAGTGGCTTCTAAATCTGTAAGGTCGATATTGTAATTAATAATGTCTTTTCCTGTTAGTACCTTCAAATGATTTAAAACTTCAAGACTACTGTTTAAGAAATTATCAACCGAAATCACTTCGTAATTTTTACTGACTAAATCCGCAATAGTATGACTGCCAATGTATCCACAACCGCCAGTAATTAGTATTTTCATTTTATTGCTTTGTGCAAAGTTAGTTTATATCAAGTAGATTTTATTCTTGATTATTTATCTGTTTAGATAACGTTATAAAAACTTGCTTAGGTATAGTTAAATTTGTTTATAAATCGTAGATTAGTAAGGCGTCAGCAGTTAATTAATTTCTTTAAGATAGAATCCTTTATATTTTCATAGTATGAATTTACAGAAAGAGTACCAGGAGCAATTTTTTAAGTATTTGACCAATAAATTCTCTCCGGAGATGGTCTTACATGAAACAATGGATACATTAAATCTTAGGAAAGGTGCTACTTACAAAAGAATGAATGGTGATACTGCTCTTACATCTGCAGAGATGGTACAACTATCTAAACATTTTAATATATCGCTTGATAATGTATTTCAGGCTGATAGATATATTTCAATGTTTCATCCGTTTTGGAAAGATGAAGGAACGACAAGTGTTGATTTTATGGATCGTTTTTCATTGTATATGGCCACTTTGATGCGAGACCAGGAAAGTCATATGATCTATCTAGCCAACGAATTACCAATATTTTATTACTTTTCTCACCACTACATTTTTAATTTTCTATTGGCTATCTGGAACCATCTTCATTGGGATGATACAAGATTAAAAATTGTTGAGAATAAAGAAATCAATTTTAAATTAGAAAATTTCAGAAATGATATTACCAAGTATTATTCGAATTCACCAATTACTGAAATTTGGAATTCAAATATGTTGTCTAATCTTTATCAACAAATTGTATTTTCGATTTCTATCCGTGCTTTTGAAGACACAAAGTATATTGAAAACTTGATTAAGGATGTGGATGCATTGATAGAACAGTTAAGGCAGGTGGCATTTACTGGTTCAAGAGAGGGCAAGGAAGAAGGAGATTTAAAGATCTATTTGAATGAATTTGGGAATTACTTAAATATATTATTATACAATTCGGAAGATGTGAAAGTTGGATTCATAGGCTATGATATACCACAATTTTTGACTACCTCAAATAGCCATTTTTTCAATTACTCAACCAAATGGATAAATAAGATAAAGAAGAGATCTGTATTAATTAGTTCTGACGGTTATCAATACCGGGAATTATTTTTCCTAAAGATGGAGACTGACTTCAAACAGTTTAAAGAACGTGTTGAAAAAATGGTCAGTGTATATTATAATTAAAGAATCATCCCTGCACCTACTGTATTGTTGGTTCCTTCATCAATTAGGATTACACTTCCCGTAATTCTATTTTTTCTGTAGGCATCAGTAAATAACGGACTCGTTGTTCTAATAACAACTCTTCCAATGTCATTCATATTAATTGTATTTTCTTCTTCATTTCTATGAAGTGTATTGATGTCAAGTTTATATCTGACTTCCTTTACCACACATCTAGCGGTCTTACTAGTATGCATTATTGTATACTTACCTCTTGGTTGAATAGGTTTGTTATTGTCAAACCAACATATCATCAGTTCTATGTCTTGTGTAATTTCGGGTTGATTGTTAGTACGGACAATCATATCACCTCTGCTAAGATCAAAATCATCTTCTAACAAAATAGTAACTGATTGAGGTGGGAATGCCTCATTTTGTTCACCATCGGGCCCCATAATTTTGTCAACCTTGCTATTAAATCCAGATGGTAAAAGCATTACTTCATCTCCTTTTTTGATGGTACCACCTGCCATTCTTCCTGCATAACCACGATAATCATGATATTCATCGTTATAAGGCCTAATTACAAACTGTACTGGGAATCTGACATCAATAAAATTATGATCACTTGCAATGTGTACGTTTTCAAGATAGTACATAAGAGTAGGTCCATCGTACCAAGCAGTATTTTCAGATCTGTTGACTACATTATCTCCTCTAAGAGCAGAAATTGGAATAAAGTGAACATCGTTTACATCTAATTTAGCGGCAAACTTTTCAAAACTATCTTGAATCTCATTAAAACGCTCTTCACTGTAGTCTACTAAATCCATTTTGTTAACACAAACAACCAGATGAGGGATTTGCAGTAAGGAAGAAATGATTGCATGTCTTCTTGTTTGCTCAACAATTCCATTTCTTGCATCAATTAGAATTAAAGCAACATTTGCTGTTGAAGCCCCAGTAACCATATTTCGTGTGTATTGAGTATGACCTGGTGTATCAGCAATGATAAATTTTCTCTTTGGGGTAGAAAAGTATCTGTATGCAACATCTATGGTAATTCCTTGTTCTCTTTCCGATTTTAAACCATCAGTCAATAGAGCGAGGTTTACTTCTTCTTCTCCTCTTCTTTCACTTGCAGTGACAACTGCATCATATTGATCTTGATAGATAGATTTACTATCATAAAGAAGTCTACCAATTAAGGTTGATTTTCCATCATCTACAGAACCTGCGGTTGTAAATCTAAGTAGTTCGCTATTTTTATAATTATTTGACATTGTATCTTTTTAATCTGTTTAGAAGTATCCTTGTTTTTTTCTGTCCTCCATACTTGTTTCAGAACGTTTATCATCTGTTCTTCCACCTCTTTCAGTAATTCTGGTTGTAGCAATTTCCTGAATGATTTCTTCAACATTTTTTGCAGTGGATTTCGCGACACCTGTACAAGTCATATCTCCAATTGTTCTGCATCTTACCATCTCATCGAATACACTTTCTGAATCTTTCTTCATAATAAAATCTGAGTCTGCAAGCAGGACACCATCTCTTTCAAAAACAGGTCTAGTATGGGCAAAGTACAAAGATGGAAGAGGTACTTTTTCCATTGCTAAATATTGCCAAACATCTAATTCAGTCCAGTTGCTTATAGGGAAAACTCTAAAGTGCTCACCCATATGGTGTTTGCCATTAAATAAATTCCACAGTTCAGGTCTTTGATTTTTTGGATCCCACTGACCAAACTCATCTCTATGTGAGAAAAATCTTTCTTTCGCTCTTGCTTTTTCTTCATCCCTTCTTGCACCTCCTAATGCGGCATCATATTTTCCTACTTCTAAAGCTTCAAGGAGCGCGGCCGTTTGCAGACCATTTCTACTCGCATTGATTCCTTTTTCTTCAGTAACTAGACCCTTGTCTATTTGTTCTTGCACAGATCCAACAATTAGTTTAGCTCCTAAACGGTCAACAAGTTCATCACGAAAACGAATAGTTTCTGGAAAATTATGGCCGGTATCTACATGTAATAGGGGAAATGGTATTCTTGCAGGGAAAAAAGCCTTATGCGCAAGATGAACCATAAGGATTGAGTCCTTACCTCCTGAAAACATTAATACTGGTTTTTCAAATTGAGAAGCTACCTCTCTCATGATAAAGATTGATTCTGCTTCTAATTCCTTTAGATGGTTAATGTGATAATCCATTCTTATTTATTATTGTTTTTGAAGTTGACCGATTATAGCTTGGTAAATTTGATCAACTGATTCTTCAATGGTTTGATTTTCTGTTTTGACTTCAATATTTGGATTTTCAGGTGCTTCATAAGGTGAATCTATTCCTGTGAATCCTTTGATTTCTCCAGCTCTTGCCTTTTTATATAAGCCTTTAACGTCTCTTTGTTCACAAATTTCCAATGGTGTATTAACGTAAATTTCAATGAAATCTTTATGACCGATAATTTCTTTGGCTGAATTTCTAATTGCAATTGTTGGGCTTACAAAACTGTTAAGGCAAATAACACCAGCATTTAAAAATAGTTTTGCGACTTCAGATATTCGACGGATATTTTCATTTCGATCTTCAAGTGAAAAACCTAAATTATTATTGATTCCTGTTCGGATATTATCACCATCTAAAAGCTGTATAAAGAAACCTTCGCTAAATAATTTCTTTTCAAGATGTTGGGCAATGGTGCTTTTCCCGGAACCAGATAGACCAGTAAACCATAAAACCTTAGCTTTTTGATTAAGAAATAACTCTTTGTCATTTCTACTTAAAATTTTATCAAAAATTGGATGGATGTTTTCCAATGGTATATTTCGTTAATTAAGATTGCAAAGATATCAACTTTCGATAAATATGTTCACTCTAGGTAAATTTGTTGCAACAAACACAAATAGATGGATCTTTTGGTCAAAGACTCTAAATTTTGAATAATTTATTGTTCATTAAGGGGCCAATTTGCTATGCCAATGCGTCCCTAAACATCTTCCTAGTAATTACAAAAATCACACCTAAGATGGACCCAAGCAAAATACCTAAGATGATTCCTTTTAAAAGTGAAGCTTTTTGAGGTAATATTGGTAATACCGGCTCATCTATTAATTGAATAAATGGTGTTTTATTGTTAAGAGCGAAGTCAGCTACTTCTAGATTTTTAGTTGCTTCACCATACATGGCCCCAAGTTTTTGTATGTCTATCATCAATCTTTTTTCGGTCAATTGATCTGCTCGTTTAAACAAACCCATACTACTATCTTTAAAATTTGCTAAAGCAGAATTTTTGGCCTGTAATTCATTGTAGATAGAATCTGTCTTTTCTTTGATTAATCGATATGTTAGTTCTTGTTTCTCTATGGATTTTTCAACATAATAGCTACTTAATTCTTCAAAAAGATTTTTGGCTAATGCCACAGAAATTTCGGGATTGAAGGTTTTGGAAACAATACTCATGATTCCCGTTTGTTCGTCATAACTAGTTGTGATCAATGGCCTTATGTCTTTTTTTGGATTACCAATTAAGTGTTCGTGTAAATGTTTTAAGCCATTGTTTTCAATCAAATCAAATGCGGGTAATGAATCATGTTTAAATCTTAATCCATCAATATTGTATTCTTGTTCAGGAGCAAGAATACTTCTTTCATTCCATTTTCCATTATCCTCAAGCATTTGTATGAGGTGATTGGAAAGTAAATCATTCTTACCTTGGATGTTATAATTGGTAAATATTGTAGCCGAGGATATTTTTCTTGACTTAGAAAGCTCAAGAATTTTATCCAAATTATCTTCGCCTCCACCGCCAATGGGTAGACCAATTGACCCTAAAATACTTGTAAGCCCCGCACCACCAGACGAGCTATCGTCATTGAGCATAAAACTCAAAGGCGCTTCATAAAGCAAATCGTCATTCATCGCTTTATAGACCTGGTATAATAAAACAGGCAGCATGATTAATAAGATAATCGGTATGCTTTTGATTATCTCCCGGAAGTAATCCTGAGAAGTCAAAATGGCTTCTTTTAATGTTATTTCATCGTTATGCTCTACCTGACCTTTTGTGGACATGCTTTTATAATTCTGTTACAAATATCAATATATTATTGATAGTGGAGAAATAAAGTTAATAATCGAGGCGATGTCCATCAAAGTTGGCTCTAATTCCAATGCCCCAATAATTGGTTTCTACGCTTATAATTCCTTCTTCCGACCGCATTAAAAAGGTAAAATCTAAATAATAGTTGTGATAAAAACTATAACTCCCTTGAAATCTTATACTGCTAATGTTAGTAAGGTCACCTTGAAGAAAATGTATTCCGTAGTCCCCGCTTCTTGTTCCATTTGGATATAAAATATCATCACCAGCATTAACTATGGTACCGCTTCTACCTTGTTGAGCATAAGAAATCAAAGTTGATAATTCTAACTTATTAATGGGTTGATACCTAATCAAAATTAATGCTTCTTGAAAATTCGCTCCCAAAGGATGAGCCAAAGTCTGATTATAATTGCTATAATTTGCAATACTATAGTTATCAAATGTTCCCAAAGTATCCCTATGGCTGTAGGTAAATGGATTGACAGCATTGTATTCAATCCTTAGATCCAAGTTTTCAACACCAAATGCATCTGGGTAAAATAATCCTGCTTGGCCTGCGAACTTATTTCCCCACCATCCGAGTCCAGAATTTAACTCATTGAATTTGATATCGTCTACAAGAAATTGACCATAAACTGAAATTTTATTAAAAAGATTCCATTTTCCATTTAGGCCAATCATTACATTGTCAGGACTATTAAGATAGTATTCAACGGTTCGGTAAAGTATGACAGGATTTAAATATTGAAATTCGAAATTATCAACTCTAGAAAATATGATGGATTCAAAAAGACCTATTTCAATATTTTTATGTGGCTTAAAACTTAGATAGTGGGTTGCCATATATTTTTTAGGCAGTAGGTCATCGCCGCTAAATGCTCGTGTGCTAATCGGCGCAAGTTCTGCAAAAAGATTTTGGTAATGAAATTTCCAAATTCTTGTGTTAAGTTTTAAGTAGAAATAGTTATTACTATAATCCTCTAGAAGTACTGAATGGTATCCATGCCCGATAAAGTGATTTCCATGCCCTAATTCAAGGCTGATATGCTTACTAATGGGCACACCAAGATATGCCTTTGCATTTGCATAATCATGACCATTGAGATCAATGATGGAACTATTAAAAGGTTTAAAAAAACTATATCCTGGAAGTGTTTTGTGTTTGCGGATTTTTGCCTCAATGTAATTGTGAAAATTGCCTTGATTTTCTAAAATAGAAGAATAAAAATATACCTTTTCATCAATTAAGCCATGTAATTCGATCCCTCTTAAATTAGTAAAACGAAGTCCATCTCTCTGTTTTTCATTTCCAAAGGATATATTTAAAATGGGATTGATATAGAGATCAAATGATTTTCTATTGATGGAGATTAGGTTTGCTGGTGTTTTAAAAATTGAAGATTTTAAATAACCCTTGGTGGGTTGATTTAAAGCTGAATTTTTTACAAATAATGGATTGTCTTGAACCAAATAGCTTGTTCTAAGATCATCAAGATCTCCTTGAAGAAATTCTACTATATCTTTACGATAAATATTTCTAAGACCAGTATGAACATTTACGGAAGTGGTATCAAGGATATCTAAACACTGAATGTAATGCGTTGCCTTAGCAAATGGCCCATAATGTGCAGACTGAGCCACCAAAATATTTGATGAAAATAAAATGGCTAGAAATATTAAAAAATATGTTCCTCTTATATTCATTAGGAAGTAAAGTTGAGTAAAAAGTCTTTTACAGACTTATCAAAGTCGTTTTCGTTCTCAGGGTGAATTTTAACTTTAATGGGAAGGGCAAAAATTGGAAGTTTGCTTTGCAAGATCCTGTCTCTATGGAGATCAAGACGCATGGCATCCTTTTCTGTAGTTATAACGATGGTATTGGGGTCATTTATTTCCTTTATGATCTTTTCTAATAAAATTATTTCTTCTTCTTTGAAATAATGGTGATCCTCATATTTGAGCAATTGTACAATGTCAGAATTAACATCAAGGTAATCTAAAAGGTATTCGACATTTGCGATAGCGGATAAAAGAATCACCTTTGTGTCTCTTGTCAATTTTTTGCGAATACTTGGATTGTACATGTAGTAAGGATCTGAATACTCATAACTACTGAAGAATAATTTTTGATATTTTTCGGGTTTTAATTCTGAGCGATATTTAGCCATTGTTTGTTCATTAAGATCTTGAGGACATTTTGTTACAATGATGATGTCTGCTCTAGAGGCCGATGATCTAAATTCTCGTAACCTTCCCGAAGGCAGAAGGTAATCGCGTGTATACGGAGTTTCAAAAGTTGTCAATAATATATTAAGGCCAGCAACAACTGACCGATGTTGAAATGCATCATCGAGTAGGATGGTTTGAATATTTGGTTTTGCCTGTAACATCATAGGGATACCAATGTTTCTGCTTTCGCAAACAGCAACTGAGCTCTCAGGAAACTTTCGTTTAAACTGTAATGGCTCATCACCGGTTTGAGTCACAGAATCATTTTCGTGAACCCATCTGAATCCTTTGCTCTTCCTTTTATATCCTCGGCTCAGTACAGATACATTTAGGTAATTCTGAAGAAGCATGATAAGGTACTCAACATGAGGAGTTTTGCCAGCTCCACCCACTGAAAGGTTTCCAACACTGATAACTGGCACGTTAAAAGCGGTTGATTTTAAAAGCCCAGAATCATAAAAGATATTTCTTAGACCTACCCCTATGCTGTATAAAAGCGTAAATGGGGACAATAATATTCGACCTAGTAGATGCATATATTGGATTGCAAATTAGATAAACGAATTGAAAGCATAGTTGTTTCGATGAATATATTGTACCAATCCTGCTGCGTGGGATTTTATGACATGATCTTTGCTCCTATGGCACAGTTCAGACACTTAAAGTTATCACAATAACTTTTTTTCAAGTAGAGTAATGCTTGCGTGTTAGCGGCATTTTTAATGGGTATTTCAGCTTGCTTCCATTTTGTGATTATTTTGTTTTCTTCAGCTGGGATTAATTCAAGAAACTTAATTGCTTTTTCTTTGTAAAATGAATTACATGTTTTAATTCCGTAGCTAAAGATCAAAGGAACAGCTACATTGATAATAAGAATATCTAATGTTTTTGCACCAATTTTTTTAGGGCTAGGATTGCTTAGTTTTCCTATTCTATAATGTTGATTCCAATATTCGGATGCAGTAGAAGAGAACAAACTTCTCAATTCGTCAAGTGTTGAAGTTTCTAGAATTTTTTGGAAAATTCGTCCTTCTCGATGTATTAATTGTGCTAGCTGAGCGATTCTCAGTCCAGGGAAATTACTTGGACGCATTCTTGAAAACTTCCACTCATGTTTTAACATGTGATAAAGACCATGCTTTTTAGCCTGAAAATTATATTCCATTTGTAGATCAATACTATATTGATCTTTTCCATCAAGTAGGAGGTTTGCATGACCTAAAAGGATTGCTTCTAAGGTTTTAAGATTATCTCTGTTTTTTAAAATGACCTCAAAAGGTATGGACTCAAACAATCTTCGAAAGGCATCACCATTTACTTTTAAGCCAAAGTATTGAGCAATCAGGTAGTAAGTTAGTCGGTCCCAATCATTTTGTAATAAGCTTAAGTTTGGCAGAATTCGTTTTGTTTTTTCTTCTAGTCTTTCGGTTGTCATTCTAGTAAGCCAGAATGATTTAATAATTTGATCTACAGCATTAATTTTTGAGGCGCAAGGAATCCAATTTGGGTTAAATATCAATTTTTGATACTTGTTGATCTTATTTATATGGATACGATGATTTAGTACCAAGGTAGGTATTCTTTTTTTGTTGCGATAAGTTACTGGTTTGTCATCTTGATATACAACATGTAAAATTACATTATCATAGGCTGGATCTAAATGGTGATTATGTTGTTTCCATTCTGAACTATGTTTATGAATTTCAACATGACCTGCCCAAAGATTTTCATCAATTTTAATTCTAGCATTTAAAAAATCAGGTCCAGCATTATCATTGTGATATCCAGGATGAATAATAGTAATATTATTACCAGTTGTTGTATTCAAATCATGATGATTATATTTTTGAAACCTCCAGATATAATGTAAAAAATCCTCTTTGAAAGAAACAAACATTGATCTAATAGTATATGAAGAAAATAAACAAAACTTATACACTAGATAAGTGGGTATTTTCTCTTAAGGGTAAACAAGTAGTATACAATAATAAAAGGGTAGAGGACAAATTGATAAAAAACGTATATAATATTTTCTGCTAATTTTTTTCTATCAATAAGTCTAATTTTTTGTCGTCTAGTTATTAAATCTATTGTATATTGACACAAATCTCCTTTGACGATAGGATCCATTTATAATTTAGATTCAAGAAAATTACTCACTATTATGAATCAATCACTAATTAGATGGACTTTGGCGCTATGTCTTTTCCTCGTCATGGTACACTCACTAACAGCTTCTGCATTGACTGGTGATCCGGCAACTTTTAAGTTTGACTTGGATTCTTGTAATGCTTGGTTACCCACTGATGACAATAATGACTTTTCAGAATTTATTGGAACAGCCATAAATACAAATGAAATTACAATGTCTGCTGTAGGTGGGCACCTTTACCGATTAATCCCAGAAGAAAATGGGCATTCGTGTACTGCTGGACTTAATGGAACCAATGCCATGTGTGTATCAGCAAGTGAAGATTGTCTTTATCAAGCTGGCAGCGAACAATCCATTCGTTTTGATATTGAATTAAATCCAACAGGGAACAAATTTGTTCAATTAAGTGAACTTAATTTTCAAGAGATGGCTCCGGAGCTATTTTCATGGAATGATGGTTTTACTTCCGTAAATGATTATCCGACCCGATATGCCTTAAGGGTATTAAAAGAAGGTGAGGTTATCTATCAGCAAGAGGATATTCAAACAACTCAAGAGTGGTCTTTAGAAAGTTTTACTTTTGCAGGTTCTGAATTTACTGTAGGAATACCAACTGTTTTTAATTTCGAGTTACTGGCATATTGTCCAATTGGTATTGGAGCTATCCAGCATGTTTGGGATGTAGAAGATATAGAAATCACTGCGATATGTCTTGATCAAAATATTACAAATGGTGGTGAAATAACAGGAGGTCCTTTTAATTATTGTATAGAAGCGGGATCATATTTTTTGCCTGCTATTGGAATTTTCTTTGCCACTGGTCAAAATCAAGATTGGGTAGTTACTAACGGTGATGGTGAGATCATTGCACTACCAGACAATATTGAAGAATTGAATTTTGCTGCTCTTGGTGGAACCTTGTTTGTTCAAAATATTTCATACCAAAATGGCTTGGCTGGTCTAACTCTTGGTTTAAATATTGGGGACCTTCAAGGAGTATATTCACTTTCAAATTCAATTACTGTAACAGGAATAAACCCTGTTGGAGGGATGTTAGATGGAGGTCCTTTTAGTTTTTGTGTAGATGGAAGCTCAGATTTTGTTTCAGGGTTGACACTTACCGGAAATTCTGGCACAAATATGCAATGGGTCGTAACAGATCCTACAGGAATCATTCTTGGCTTACCTGAAAATATTGAGGAAGTAGATTTTGATGCAGCAGGTGTCGGTGATTGCTTTATCTATAATGTAAGTTATGAAGAGCTTACTGGTTTGGCTATTGATTCCGATATTGAAGATCTAGAGGGATGTTTTGATATTTCATCAGGAGTGCTGGTGAATAGAAGGATATTGGATGGAGGAACTTTGGTCGGAGGGCCATTTAATTTTTGTGTAGATGATGTCGATGATTTTATAAGTGATATTAACTTAACGGAAATAGAAGATGATTTAGAAATAGCATGGGTAATTACTGATGTGCAATTAAATATATTGGGTATACCTGATGATCCTACATCGGTTAATTTTAATGATGCAGGTCCTGGAGTTTGTTTTCTTTGGGGCATATCATACCTTGATTCTTTGGGAGGTTTAGAGATCGATAATACTATTTCTGATCTTTCAGGATGCTTTGGCATTTCAAATAGTATACAAATAGAAAGAATACAACCAGCAGGAGGAAATCTAGAAGGAGGTCCTTTTGAGTTTTGTGTTGATGGTGTCGCAGATCATGTATCGGGAATTACTTTAAGCAACGCAACTGGAGAAGAAAATGCTTGGATCGTTACAGATGAACAAGGAGTTATTCTTGGTTTGCCTGCTGACATTGAGGAAGTAGATTTTGATGCTGCTGGAGTTGGACTGTGTCTTATTTGGAACATTTCTCAGACAGGACAGGTCGATGGTTTGTCTTTGAATGAAAATGTGTCTGATCTTTCAGGTTGTTTTGGTATTTCAGATAGTATTGTAGTCATAAGATCTACCCCAAATGGAGGTATGCTTACAGGTGGTCCTTATGATTTTTGTATTGATGGCCAAAGTGATTTTATTACTGATATCGTGTTAGAAAATAATACAGGTACAAATAGTTCATGGTTAATTACAGATGAGGAAGGAAACATTTTAGGCATACCTGCAGATATTACCGAAGTTAACTTCAATGCTGCTGGAGGAGGAGTTTGTTTGATCTATAACATAAGCTACCAAGATGGCTTGACAGGCCTTGTTGAAGAAGGCAATATTGAAAACCTTGAAGGGTGCTTTGGTTTTTCTAACAGTATCTCGGTTAATCGTACCAACCCAATGGGAGGTACATTGACTGGAGGGCCATTTGAATTTTGTATTGATGGCGAACCAGATATGGTTTCTGATGTATCTGTTGCTGGTAACGCTGGAGTAAATTCTTCTTGGATGATTACAGATACAATGGGAGAGATACTAGGGGTCACAAACGAAATAGATACGATTGATTTTAATGGAGCTGGCGCTGGCGTATGTCTTATTTGGAATATTTCATATGGCAGTGACATTGTAGGTTTAGAAGTTAATAATATGGTAGATGATCTTCAAGGTTGTTTTGCTATCTCCGATAGTATTGTTGTATCAAGAACTGCAGTGGAAGGAGGTACCTTAACTGGAGGACCTTACGACTTCTGTTTGGATGGAATATCCGATTTTGCTAATGACCTTAACTTGGCTGATGAAGTAGGTTCAAATAAAATATACTTAATAACGGATGCAGACAGTAATATTTTAGAAACGACCAATCAAGTTGATACCATCAATTTTGATGGAGCTACTCCAGGCATTTGTTTGATATGGAACCTTAGTTATGAAGATGGAATTCTAGGATTAAATGCTGGGAACAATATTTCAGATCTCCAAGGTTGTTTTGATATCTCAAATAGTGTATCTGTAACGAGATCCTCTGCAGAAGGAGGAACACTTACTTCAGAGGACTTTGATTTTATTATTGACGGTACTCCAGATATGGTTTCTGGAATCGTAGTTTCTGATACCTCAGCTGCCAATTATTCATGGATTGTAACCGATGTAAATTTAGAGATTGTAGGATTGCCAGCGAATATAGAGGATGTAGATTTTGATACTGCAGGTCCTGGAATTTGTTTGATTTGGTATGTAGGATATAGCGATGGACTTCAAAATTTAGAACTAGGAAACAATATTAACGACTTAGAAGGTTGTTTTGATATTTCTTCTAATAGTATAACGGTTACAAGAACTGCATCTGCAGGTGGAGTACTGGAAGGTGGACCTTTCAATTTCTGTGTCGATGGTGTGGCTGATATGGTGTCGGGTATTACATTGACAGGAGCTATGGGTGCAAACATGCAATGGGTCATAACCAACGCTCAAGATAGTATATTGGGATTACCAGCTGATATTGAGATGGTAGATTTTGATGCTGCAGGAGCAGGTATTTGTTATATCTACCATCTAACCTATGAAGACAATGCAATGGGCATTTCAACGGGTAATTTTTTATCTGACATAACAGGAACCTTTGCTCTTTCTAATAGTTTGGTCGTCACTAGGTCTCAACCTTCAGGAGGAAGCCTAAGTTCAGATGATTTCAATTTTACAGTTGATGGAACACCAGATATGGTTTCAGGAATCATTGTTTCAGATACATCTGCAGCAAATTATTCTTGGATAATCACTGATGAAAATCTAGAAATTATTGGAGTTCCTGGAAATATCGAAGAAGTGGATTTTGATGCGGCAGGCCCCGGCATATGTTTGATATGGTATATTGGATATGAAGATGGACTTCAAAACTTAGTGGCTGGAAATAATATTTCAGATCTTATAGGATGCTTTGGAATTTCTTCAAACAGCATTACAGTTAATCGGGTAGCATCTGCAGGAGGAGTTCTTGCAGGAGGACCATTTGACTTTTGTGTAGATGGAAATGCGGATATGGTTTCTGGTATTACTATTACAGGAGCCATGGGCGCTAATTCACAATGGGTAATTACGAATGCACAGGATAGTATCCTAGGCTTACCAGCTGATATTGAAATGGTAGATTTTGATGCTGCAGGTGTCGGTGTATGTTATATCTATCATCTTTCTTATGAAGATAACACGATGGGAATCGCTACAGGCAATTTCTTATCCGATATCATGGGAACGTTTGCGCTCTCCAACAGTATTGTGGTTAATAGAACACAGCCATCAGGAGGAACGCTCTCAGGAGGTCCCTATAGTTTCTGTATTGATGATGAATCAGATTTCATTACCGATCTTGTACTTACAGGTAACATGGGAAGCAATACACAATGGATTGTAACAGATGAAAACGAGAACATCATTACTGTAACAGATTCTATTCAAAACATCGACTTTAACCTTGCTCTTCCTGGTACTTGTTTGATTTGGAGTATTACTTACGAAGACGGTATAAATGGATTGATCAACGATAGTCCACTAAACATTATTGAAGGCTGTTTTAATTTGTCAAACAGCATAGAAGTTACAAGATCTCAAATATCAGGGGGTACGCTAGAAGGAGGTCCTTTTAATTTCTGCATAGATATGACTATTGATACGGTGTCCAACATTACCTTGGGAGGGGCAACTGGAGATAATAATTCATGGCTAATTACGGATGAGGAAGGGTTAATCTTAGGTGTGCCTGATACCATCACGAATGTTGATTTTAATTTAGCAGGCTCAGGAATTTGTTTCATCTATAATATATCCTACCAAGATGGCTTGTCTGGATTGGTGGAGCAAGGGAACATTTCTGACTTAGCGGGTTGTTATGATCTTTCAAATAGCATAATGGTTTCAAGGTCTGAACCAATGGCAGCAGTTTTAGAAGGGGGACCGTTTTCATTCACTATTGATGGAATTGAAGACAATGTCTCAGGAATTACTGTAACTGGAGGTTCGGCACCAAACGAACAATGGATTGTTGCTTCACCGATGGGTATTATAAATATCATTACTGATGATATAGAAAATGTAAATTTTGACTCACAAGAAGTTGGAGAATGCTTGATTTACCATATTGGATTTTTAGATGGAATCTCAGGATTTATTGAAGGAAATAACCTTGATGATATAGAAGGTTGTTTTGCCATTTCAAATTCAATTTCTGTTACTAAAATGGCTTCCATGGGTGGAACCTTAACGGGTGGACCATTTAACTTCTGTATAGATGATGAGTCAGACTTCGTTTCAGGCTTAGAAGTAACAGAGAATACTGGAAGTATCACAACTTGGATCGTTACAGATCCAAATGGAGAAATATTAGAATTGCCAACAAGCATTCAAACCGTAGATTTTAATGCAGCTGGAGTTGGCTTATGCTACATTTATTCAATTTCCTATGATCCACCATTAACAGGCTTAACTGTTGGAGCGAATATTTCTGAACTGATGGGTGCATTTGGATTGTCTAATTCTGTAGAAGTTAACAGAAGTACCCCTGAAGCAGGAGTGCTTACTGGTGGTCCTTTTGAATTCTGTGTTGAAGGAACCCCTGATATGGTTACAGGTATTAACTTGACAGGAAATTCAGGCGCAAATACTTCTTGGGTTATTACAGATAATGCTGGGGTAATACTTGGAGTTCCTGACACTTTAGAAAATGTAAACTTTGATGAAGCAGGAGCGGGTATTTGTTTGATATATAGTATAACATACAATGATGGTCTTGAAGGATTAGAGGTAGATAGTATGCTTACCAATCTTGATGGCTGTTTTGATCTTACTGATAATATTGTGGTCACTAGAAATGAAATTTCAGGAGGAATATTGACAGGGGGCCCTTTTAACTTCTGCATAGATGGAGTGGCTGATAATTTGACTGGAATTTCATTAACTGATTTTATAGGTCCGAATCTTACATGGGTTGTAACGGATAGTGAAGGTGTAATTACCCATCTAGTTGAAAGTCTAGGTGAGGTAGATTTTGACCAGACAGGAGGTGGCACCTGCTTTGTGTATAACTTAACCTTTGAAACAGGAATTACAGGATTGGTGATTAATGGAAATATTGATAATCTGCAAGGTTGTTTTTCACTTTCAGATCCTATCACAGTCAATAAAACAGAACCAAATGGAGGAACAGTGAGTGGTGACTCATTTGAATTTTGTATTGATAATGTTGATGACTTTGTTACTGATGTAAGTGTTTCAGGAAATGTAGGTGCTAATTCAAGTTGGTTAATCACCAATGCTTCTGGAGAAATTCTTGGTGTACCTGCTGATATATTAAATTATAATTTCAATAACCAAGGCCCAGGCACATGTTTTGTTTGGCACATTTCTTATGAAGATGGATTGGATGGATTATTTGTTGGTGAAAGCGTCATGGACTTAGATGGATGTTATTCTATTTCAGTCAACAATATTGCCGTTACAAAAATTGAACCTTTGGGTGGAAGTTTATCTCCAACTACATATTCATTCTGTAAGGATGGATTACCTGATTTGTTATTAGGTCTTACATTGGTAGACACTGTTGGAGTCAATCATGGGTGGGTCATTACTGATCTTACTGGAGTAATTTTAGACTTACCAGTTGACATTGATACCTATGATTTCGATGATTCTGATTTAGGAACTTGTCTTGTTTATAATATTACCTATGAAGATGGGTTGCTAGGTTTGAATATAAGTTCAAATATTTCAGACCTTACAGGCTGTTATAGTTTTTCAAACAGTGTGCAGGTAATTAAAGAAGATTGTGTTTTGATGTCTAATGATAGTATTGTCATAAATGAGATTTTTCCAGATGAAAACCAAGTAGAGCTTAAGAATCTAAGCGATCAAAGTATCGATGTTTCTAGTTATTGGTTATGTCAGTTTCCTGCCTACGGTCAACTTGCCAATCTTGTTCTTGATTGCAGTGCTGTAGATTATATTCTAGATCCGGGGGAAATTTTAGTAGTAGAATTCAATGCAACACTATCTCCAAACAATGGAGAAATAGCCTTATATAATGATCAGGTTATAGATATGAATGATTTTAACAACAGTAACTTCATTATTGATTATGTTGAGTGGGGAACCTCAGGTCATATGAGATCTTCTGTTGCCGTCGATGCAGGAATATGGACAACTGGAGATTTTGTCCCGTCCTTTAGTATTACAAATAGTATTGAGTACGATGGAATTGGAAATAGTTCGTTTGATTGGTCTGAAGATTCTCCAACGGTTTGTACAGAAAATTCTTTCACTGATCCATCACCTATAGAAACAAAATATTCCTTGTATCCTAACCCTGGTGTTGATGAGATAAGCCTAGAGTTTAACGAAGCACCAGCATCAAAAATCAATGCAAGAGTTTATAATAGTTTTGGAAAATTAGTAATTGCTCAATCGTTTGATCTTGAGTTTGGCGAAGAACCTAGAATTGATATTAAGCAACTCAACGAAGGGGCCTACATTCTAGAGGTTTATTCAAAAGGATTTTCTCAAACCCAACGATTTATAAAAATTAATTAAGACTAAATCCCAGATCTTAGATTTTAGTGAGGAATCTCTAAAGATCCAGGAGTTTTGATTCATATGGAGCAGATGTGGTAACGCATCTGCTTTTTTTATTTTTTATGCCTTACCGTAAGTAATGAAAACAG